>DDEX01000006.1:48073-48230 GCA_002336845.1 Rhodobacteraceae bacterium UBA1943 | reverse complement strand
CCGACCGGCGTGGGCAAGACCGAACTGACCAAAGCGGTGGCTGAGTATCTGTTTGACGATGAAAACGCGATGGTCCGCATCGACATGAGCGAATTCATGGAAAAGCACTCGGTCGCGCGGCTGATCGGGGCACCCCCCGGCTATGTCGGCTATGACG
>DDEX01000006.1:0-48034 GCA_002336845.1 Rhodobacteraceae bacterium UBA1943 | reverse complement strand
CTGACCGATGGTCAGGGCCGGACGGTGGACTTCAAGCAGACGCTGATCGTGCTGACCAGCAACCTTGGTGCCCGCGCGCTGTCTGAACTGCCGGAAGGCGCCGACCCGACCGAGGCGCGGCATGAGGTGGAAGAGGCGGTTCGTGCCCATTTCCGGCCCGAATTCCTGAACCGTCTGGACGAGCAGATCATCTTTGACCGCCTGACGCGTGGCGACATGGACGGCATCGTCACGATCCAGCTTCGCCGCCTTGAAAAGCGGCTGGCCCAGCGCAAGATTTCGCTGGATCTGGATCAGGCCGCGCGGCAATGGCTGGCCGATGAGGGCTATGACCCGGTGTTCGGTGCGCGGCCCTTGAAACGGGTGATCCAGCGCGCCCTGCAAGACCCGCTGGCCGAGATGCTGCTGGGTGGGCAAGTGCTGGATGGTTCGGTGGTCAAGGTCACCGCCGGTCCCGATGGCCTGATCATCGACGACCGGGTGGCGGCCACCAGCCGCCGCGACCGGCCAGTGAAAGCGGTGGTTCACTAAGGCGAAAGCCCCGGGGGAAACTCCGGGGCTTTTCCTTTTCGCGCTCATCGCCAAAATGAGGGGATGGCAAGAATTTCCTTTGAGCGGATTTGGAACAGCCCGCCATGGGCGGTCGATTTCCTCGACGGGGCGGGCGATGATCTGGTCATCGCCTTCTCTTCCATCGGCCACGATCCCAGTCGCGCGCCCTCGCCCGAATTCGTGGCCACAGCCACGGCAAATCGCACGAGACGGGCGTTGTTCGTGATGGATGCGGCACGCAGTTGGGCCAACGATCAGGGCTTTGAACAGGCTCTGATCACCAGTCTAGAGACTATTTCAAGACGCAGACCTGTTGCACGCACCATTACCATCGGCCTGTCGATGGGTGCCTTCTCGGCCCTCGTCGCGGCGCAATTTGTACCGGTCGATGTGGTGCTGTCCTTTGGGCCACAATGGTCGGTCGCGCCCGGCGTGGTTCCGGGTGAAGCCCGATGGTCGCACTGGACGGACCGACTGCCGCCCATCCGCTGGCACACTGCCCTTTTGCCGCAAAAGGGACATGCCTACCTGTTCCATGGCGCGCAGGATGACCTGCCCCAAGCCCTGCCCTTTCCGCAACAGCCCGGCACCGACCACATCCTGTTTCCCGATCTTGGTCATTCCGACCTTGTACCCCACCTCATGGCCCGTGGCGTCCTGGGCGGTCTGCTCGACGCCGCATTAACCGATGACCGCCGCCGCCTGTTGCGCATCGCCGCCAGCGCGGGCGGCAGGCTGCGTCACCGCCTGCCCTACGTCTGACCCTTCCCTTTCCCGTCAATCCGCCCAAAATGGCGCCATGGATCGGCTGCAAGCAGAGCGTATGTTCGTCAAGGTGGTGGAGACCGGCAGCTTTGCCGCCGCCGCGCGCCGTTTGGGCACCAGTTCGGGCCAGGCCTCCAAGCTGGTGTCGAAACTGGAATCGGACCTTGGGGTAAAACTGCTGAACCGCACCACCCGCGCCCTGTCCTTGACCGAGGCAGGGCAGTCCTATGCCGACCGGATGCGCGCCATTCTGGAAAGTTTCGACGATCTGACAACCGAGGTGCAGAACGCCGCCATCGCCCCGCGCGGGCGCATAAGGCTGACCGCGCCGCTGTCGTTCGGAACGGTGCGGCTGGCCCCGGTTTTGGCGCGGTTTGCCGCAGAATACCCCGAGATTTCGCTGGAGGTGCACTTCAACGACCGGATCGTTAACCTTGTCGAAGAAGGCTTTGATGCCGCCGTCCGGGTGGGCCGCGCGATGGACGGGGCGCTGGTGGGCCGCCGCCTGGGCAACGCGCGCATGATCACGGTGGCGGGGCCGCGCTATCTGACGCTACGCGGCAGGCCGGTCATTCCCGCCGACCTGACAAGGCATGACTGCATTCTGGACCTGAACAACCGCGATGGATGGCAATGGACCTACCGCGACGACACCCGGGTAACCGTTTCGGGGCGGCTGATCTTTTCCAATGCCTCGGCCTGCCTGGCGGCGGTGGAAGAGGGGCTGGGAATAGCGCAGATGCCCGACTTTGTCGCGACCGAGGCGCTGGCGGCGGGTCGGGTTCTCGAGGTGCTGACCGATTGGTCCGATATCCAGCTTGGCATCCATGCGCTTTGGCCCGGTCGGCGGCACTTGCCGCGCAAACTGCGAGTGCTGGTTGATTTCATGGCCGCCGAAATGCGCTGATCCCTTCCGAAATGGAAGGTATCATCTGCGATTTTGCTGAATTGTTTTCCGCTTGGGAAGGGGGCACCTGTTGCCCATCTCAACCGCTTTATCGGAGCAAGCCATGACCACCTCTCCTCTCGCTTCGGCCTCGCAGGCTGATCTTGGCGCGGCGCTGCTGCGCGTCACCTCGGGCGTCTATTTCCTGATTCACGGCCTGATCAAGGTTTTCATCTTTACCCCCGCTGGCACCGCCGGGTTCTTTGAATCCATCGGCCTGCCGGGCTTTATGGCCTATGTCACCATCCTGCTGGAAGTTGCCGGTGGTATCGCGCTGATCCTTGGCTACAAGACCCGCATCGTCTCGGCCGTGCTGACCTTTGTGCTGTTGGGCGCGCTGTGGTTCGGCCACCGCTCGGCTGGCTTCACCTTCTCGAACGCTGGCGGCGGCTGGGAATACCCGCTGTTCTGGGCCATCGCCTCGGCCGCGCTTGCCCTGATCGGACCGGGCGCCTTCGCCTTGGACAAGAAGGGCTGATCGTCCGATATTTTGAACCATTGGGGCCTGGCCGCTGGCCGGGCCCTTTTCCTGAAAGGACCATGGAAATGTCCACCGCTTCTGCCCCCCTTGAAATCGGCCATGTCGCACTGACCGTGAACGACCTGCCCGGCATGACAAAATTCTACCAGTCCGCGCTGGGGCTGGAGGTTCAGTCCGCAGACGGAACCGAGACCCGGCTGGGTGCGGGCGGCAAGACCCTGGTCAACTTGCGCGGCGACAAATCCGCCCGCCGCGCCGGTCGGCGCGAGGCAGGTCTGTTTCACACCGCTTTCCTGATGCCCGACCGCAAGGCGCTGGCGCGCTGGCTGATCCATGCCGCCGAATCGCACCTGCCGCTGCAAGGCGCCTCGGACCATCTGGTCAGCGAGGCGATCTATCTGGCCGACCCCGAAGGCAATGGGATCGAGGTCTATGTCGATCGCCCCCGACTGGCCTGGTATGACGCCAACGGCGCCATCAAGATGGACACACTGGGTCTTGACCTGAACGACCTTGCCTCTGCCGCCGACGGCCCCTGGACGGGCGCGCCCGAAGGTGAGGTGGTGGGCCACGTTCACCTGCAAGTCGGCAACGTGACCAAAGCCGAAGAGTTTTACCGCGATACGCTGGGCTTTGCCGTGGCCACGCATTACCCCGGTGCCAGCTTCCTCGGCTCGGGCGGCTATCATCACCACATCGGCGCGAATATCTGGAACAGCCGCGAGGCCGGGCAACGCAATTTCCCGGTGACCGGTCTGACCGAACTGGTCTTGCGCGCCGATGCTGGCCAACTGGCCGCTGTGGCGGCACGGGCGGGCGGCACGGCGTTGGCTGATCCCTGGGGCACGCCCGTTACCCTGCTGGCGAAAGGGGCTTGATATGCTGGTCGATGGAAAATGGACCGAAGATTGGCAGCCGGTTCAGGCCAAGGACGCCAAGGGCGGCTTTGTCCGGCAGGTTTCCTCGTTCCGCAACTGGATCACACCCGATGGCAGCAGCGGCTTTCAGGCCGAGGCCGGGCGCTATCACCTGTACGTCGCCTATATCTGCCCCTGGGCCAGCCGCACCCTGATCGCGCGCAAGCTGAAGGGACTGGAAGGCGTGATCGGCATGACGGCGGTTGACCCGGTGCTGACCGCGCAAGGCTGGACCTTTGGCGAAAACGCCGATCCGATCCATGGCGCGACCTATGTGCACCAGCTTTACAGCCGTGCCGATGCCCATGTGAACGGACGGGCGACGGTTCCGGTCCTGTGGGACAAGGCAACCGATACGATGGTATCGAACGAATCGGCTGACATCCTGCGAATGTTCAATTCGGGCTTCGGCGATCTCGCCTCTGGCCCCGATCTTTATCCCGCCGAACTTGCGCCCCAGATCGACGCATTGAATGACCGCATCTATCCCGGCCTGAACAACGGCGTCTATCGTGCGGGCTTTGCCACGACTCAGGTGGCCTATGACGAGGCCTTTACTCTGGTGTTCGAAACGCTGGACTGGCTGGAAGGCCTGATGGCCGATGGCCGCAAATGGCTGATGGGTGACGCCTTTACCGAGGCCGATATCCGCACCTTTGTGACGCTGGTGCGCTTTGACGCGGCCTATCACGGCATCTTCAAATGCAACCTGCGGCGGCTTTGCGATTACAAGCACCTGCAAGCCTATATGGAGCGCATCCTGGCTCTGCCCGGGGTGGCCGAGACCGTGAAGATCAGCCATATCAAGGCTGGTTACTATTCAATAAAGACGCTGAACCCCAATGGCATCGTGCCGCTTGGGCCAGATTTGCCCTGGGCAAAGACGCTGGGTTAAGGATTTTCCATACGCCCTATTTATTGGCGAATTGCACATAAATAGGGCGATATGATCAGCGGTGTTCCTTGGGGCCAGGAAGCGGCTGCTGATTCCATAGGCAACCTGCGAACTGCAGAGCAAACTTCTCCCGTCCGGGGGAACCATGCTCGACCAATCGTCACCCATCGTCCTGCAACGCAGCCGGGGCCTTGCCCGTGCAGGCTTTGCCCTATGCAACGGCATGGTGCGACTGACCGATCTGCAACAGGCAGGCTCTGGCAAGGCGATGCTGCCCCGCGTGGCAGGCGAAGTGCCAGAGATGGTATTCCTGAACACCTCGGGCGGGCTGACCTCGGGCGACCGGCTGAACTTTGACCTGGCGATCGGTGCCGGTGCCCGGGTTTGCGCCACCACTCAAACCGCAGAACGGGCCTATTCGGCGGATAGCGACACAGCAAACGTCGAAGTGACAGCACAGGTCGGCCCTGGCGGGCGGCTTGACTGGCTGCCGCAGGAAACCATCCTTTATGAACATTCCAACCTGACGCGGCGTACGACCATCGACCTTGCGGCAGATGCGGCCTGTCTGGTCTGCGAAACACTGGTTCTTGGCCGCCACGCCATGGGGGAGGAACCCCGGTTCGCACGCATAAACGACCGCCGCCTGATCCGCCGCGATGGTCGCCCGGTCTGGGCCGATGCGCTGCGGCTGGGGCCTGACGTCCTTTCCCGTCGGGCCAACCCGGCCCTTCTTGGCACCGCGCGGGCCATGGCTGTTATCGCCTTTGTCGCCCCTGGGGCTGAAGACGCGCTGAACCCGGTCCGTAGTCTGCTGACAGAACCCGAGGTGACCGCCGCCGCCTCGGGCTGGGACGGGCGGTTGCTGGTGCGGCTGATGGCGCGCGATGGCTGGCCGCTACGCCGTCAGATGGCGCGCGTTCTTAACCTTCTTTCGGGGCGCCCCTTGCCCCGCGTCTGGCAGATGCACGGAGTTTCGCCATGAACCTGACCCCGCGCGAACGGGAAAAGCTGCTGGTCAGCGTCGCCGCCATGGTGGCGCGGGGCCGCCTGGCCCGTGGCGTCAAGCTGAACCACCCCGAAGCCATCGCCCTGATCACCGATTTCGTGGTCGAGGGCGCGCGTGATGGCCGCTCGGTCTCTGACCTCATGCAGGCGGGTGGCCATGTCATCCGCCGCGACCAGTGTATGGAAGGCATCCCCGAGATGATCCACTCCGTTCAGGTCGAAGCGACCTTTCCCGACGGCACCAAGCTGGTGACCGTTCATCACCCGATCCGATAAGAGGTTCCGATGCTGCGCAAACTGACGCTTGCCGCCGCCCTGCTGGCCCCCACCGCCGCGCTGGCCCATCCCGGGCATGAGGCGGGCACCTTTCTGGCCGGCATGAACCACCCGATCAGCGGCGCAGACCATGTGCTGGCAATGGTCGCCGTAGGCCTTTGGGCCGCGCAGACCGGCGGGCGGGCCATCTGGGCGATGCCTGCCACCTTCGTCGGCGCCATGGTAGTGGGCGGAGCCATTGGCGCAGCGGGCCTGCCTTTCCCGGCGGTCGAGCCGATGATTCTCGCCTCGATCATCCTATTGGGGGCGATGGTGGCACTGGCGGCCCGGTTTCCGCTGTCCATGTCGCTGCCGCTGCTTGCGCTGTTCGGGGCGGCACATGGCTGGGCACATGGGGCCGAGGGGCCGTCTAACGGGTTGATCGCCTTTGCCGCGGGCTTCGCCGTCATGACCGCTGCGCTGCATGGTGTGGGACTTGGCCTTGGACTGGCACTGCAACGACTGGCCGGGATGCGCCTGATGCGCCTTGTGGGCGGGGTAACGACTGCGGCGGGCCTCGCCTTGGCCTATGCGGGGTAATGCCATGATTCCCGGCGAAATATTTCCCGCCTCCGGCGACATCCTGCTGAACCCGACCGGCAGGTCCATCACCCTGATGGTGGCCAATACGGGCGACCGGCCGGTGCAGGTCGGCAGCCACTACCATTTTGCCGAAACCAACCCCGGCCTGTCGTTCGATCGCGACGCCGCGCGAGGGATGCGGCTTGATATTGCTGCAGGCACGGCCGTGCGGTTCGAACCCGGCCAGTCGCGGCAGGTTCAGTTGGTGCCCTTTGGCGGTGACAGAAAAGTTTTCGGATTCAATGGCAAGGTGATGGGACGACTTTAACCAACAGGAGAACCCCCATGTTCGGCATGATGACCCCGATCGACGCAATCAGCTATGGCCTCAAGGCGGGCATGGTCTTTGGCCAGGCGCAGACCATCTGGGCAACCCGTCTGATGGAAATGCAGGGCTTCTGGATGGGATTTCCGGCAGCCGTCTCTGACCTGCCGAAGGTTACGCCGTCGGGGGCAGCCGAACCTTTGCCCGTTGTAACCGAACTGCATGTCGAAGCGATGGCGGTCACGCCCCTTGCCACCGAGGCTATCGTTGGCAAACCTGCCCGGCCAAAGGCCACGCCTGTCGTGAAAAAGGCCAAACCCCGGACCAGATTCGGCATCCAGCCCCCTTCGCCTGAGGCCATCGTCTCCGCCCCGCTTGCCGAGGCGCCGCTGCCCGGAACCTCGCCAGATCCAGCCCCCGTGGCCATAGCCCCCGAGCTAGCTCTTTCTGCAGAACCCGCAATCGAACAATCGGTCACTTCTGTCCCGGAACCGATGACTGAGGGGCCGGGAGAAGTGATGCCGAAGACGTCCGCGCCCAAAGCGGCCCCGGTATCTACGGGCGCGGCCGAGAGCATCGCCCTGCCCGCCACCGCTGTTCCTGCCGATGCACAGGCCCCGATGGATCTTGCCTTGAAACCCATTCCCCGCCGCGCGCCGCCGAAGGCCAAGGCCGCGCCCAAGCCCCCCTTTGCGGAGTGACAGGAGACCATCTTGCCCGCCACGATTTCCCGTCTCGACTATGCCGCGATGTATGGCCCGACCACAGGCGACAGGGTGCGCCTTGGCGATACCGAACTGATCATCGAGGTTGAACGTGACCTGATCGCCGAACGCACCGGGGCCGCCATCACCGGCGCCAATGGGCCGAGCTATGGGGAAGAGGTCAAGTTCGGTGGTGGCAAGGTCATTCGTGACGGCATGGGCCAAAGCCAGATCACGCGGGCGGGCGGTGCCGTGGATACCGTCATCACCAACGCGCTGATCCTGGACCATACCGGCATCTACAAGGCCGACGTGGGGTTGCGCGCTGGGCTGATCCACAAGATCGGCAAGGCGGGTAACCCCGATACCCAGCCCGGCGTGAACATCATCATCGGGCCGGGAACCGAGATCATCGCGGGTGAGGGGCGGATTCTGACTGCCGGGGGGCTGGATACCCATATCCACTTCATTTGCCCGCAACAGGTGGAAGATGCCCTTCATTCCGGCATCACCCTGATGCTGGGCGGCGGCACCGGGCCTGCCCATGGCACCCTTGCCACCACCTGCACGCCAGGGCCATGGCATATCAGCCGGATGCTGATGGCTGCCGACAGCCTGCCGATGAACCTTGGCTTTGCCGGCAAGGGCAATGCGTCGCTACCGGACGGCCTGATTGAACAGATCAATGCCGGGGCCTGCGCTCTGAAACTGCATGAGGATTGGGGCACCACGCCCGCCGCAATCGACAATTGCCTGACCGTCGCCGATGCGATGGACGTGCAGGTGATGATCCATACCGACACGCTGAACGAATCCGGCTTTGTCGAGAATACCTTGGCCGCCATCCGCGGCCGCACTATCCACGCCTATCACACCGAAGGCGCGGGTGGCGGCCATGCGCCCGACATCATCAAGGTGGTGGGGTCGGCCAATGTGCTGCCCTCGTCCACCAACCCCACCCGGCCCTATACGGTAAACACCATCGAAGAGCATCTGGATATGCTGATGGTCTGCCACCACCTGGACCGCTCGATCCCCGAGGACGTGGCCTTTGCCGAAAGCCGCATCCGCAAGGAGACCATCGCGGCGGAAGACATCCTGCACGATCTGGGCGCCTTCAGCGTGATCTCGTCGGACAGCCAGGCAATGGGCCGGATCGGCGAGGTGATCACCCGCTGCTGGCAGACCGCCCACAAGATGAAGGTGCAGCGCGGGCGGTTGGAGGGCGAGCAGGGTGAAAACGACAACCTGCGCGCCCGCCGCTATATCGCCAAATACACCATCAACCCGGCGGTGGCCCATGGTGTGTCGCGCCATGTCGGCAGCATCGAGGAAGGCAAGCGCGCCGATCTGGTGCTGTGGTCGCCCGCCTTCTTTGGCGCGAAACCCGAAATGGTGCTGATGGGCGGGATGATCGTGGTGGCGCAGATGGGCGACCCCAACGGCTCGATCCCGGTACAGCCGATGTATTCGCGCCCGATGTTCGGCGCGCTAGGCAAGGCCAAGCACGCCTCTGCCGTCACCTTTGTATCCGAGGCCGCGATGCAGGCCGATGTGAAGGGCCAGTTGGGCCTGGGCAAGGTGGTTCTGCCGGTCGAGAATACCCGCAACATCGGCAAGGCCGACATGCGGCTGAACAACGCCACCCCGCATATCGAGGTGAACCCCGAAACCTATGAGGTGCGGGCCGATGGCATTCTGCTGACCTGTGAACCCGCCCGCGAACTGCCCCTTGCGCAGCGATACTTCCTGTTCTGAGATCAGAAAATGATCATCCAGCCCCCTCTGCCGCCGCTTGCGGGCATAAGCTCTTGCCCCGATACGCCACATCCCGCAGCCTTCGGACATGGGAGGAACCACACCTCAGAAAAGACAGGTGGTTCTTATGGCCTATCTTTCCACACATCCGGTCGGCTGGCCCGACCTGAAGGCACCACTGGCGGCGTTGCTGACACTTGGTGCAGCGCGCATGGCCCGGTTCGACCGGATCATGCAGCGGCTGGATCAATTGCCAGACACACCCGACTGCACGGCAGCCCGGCAAATTCTGGGCGCCCGCGCCTGGTATTGACGCCATGCGGGGGGCCGCGATGACCGGCACCCTGCCCCCCGCCAAGCGTCTGCTGAAGGACGCGCCCGCCACCTGCTATGATCTGGTGGTGCTGGATTATGATCAGCGCCTGATGCGCCGCAAACGCCTTGTCACCGTGCATGATGAGGGCTTTCTTGTCGATCTGCCCGCCGTCACCAGTCTGGATGACTGGTGGGGGTTCGAGCTGGAGGATGGCCGCACCATTCAGGTCGTCGCCGCCGAAGAGGCCCTGGTGCAGATCACCGGCCCGAACCTGCTGCGCCTTGCCTGGCACATCGGCAACCGCCACACCCCCTGCCAGATCGAGGCGGACCGCCTGCTGATCCGCCGCGATCATGTGCTGGAGGCGATGCTGGCCGGTCTGGGGGCCACTTTGACGCATGTGTCCGAACCCTTCACCCCAGAAGGTGGTGCCTATGGCCATGGCCGCACCATGGGGCATGACCATGGCCCGGCGGGCCATGACCACGCGGATCAGACCTTTGGCTGGCACCATCATGGCGATGGGGTCATGCACCATCATGCCCCCGCGAAGCCCCTGCCTTTCGGCCACCGCGACGCGAAATGAACGCCCTGCTGACCCTTGCGCAATGGCTGTCGCCCGCCTTCCCTATCGGCGCCTTCGCCCATTCGCAGGGGCTGGAAGCCGCGATTGCCGATGGCCGTGTGGCGGATGTCGCCGCCCTGCGTGACTGGATCGAGGGGATCTTGCTGTTCGGCTCGGGTCGCAACGACGCGATCTTCATTACGGCAGCGCGGAACGGCGGCGATCTGGCCAAGCTGTCCAGCCTTGCAGGCGCCTATATGCCGTCCTCCGGTCGCGCACTGGAGGCGGCAGAACTTGGCCGGTCCTTTGCCACGCAGATTTCGGCCATCACCGGGCAAGACCACCCTGCAATGCCCTATCCGGTGGCGGTTGGCGTTGCGACACGGGGCTTGGAGGTAACGGATCAGCAGGTTTTGGCGTTTTGGCTGCAAGGTCTGGCAAGCCAGCTTGTGTCGGTTGCAGTGCGCTTCATGCCGTTGGGCCAAAGCGCAGGGCAAAAGCTCATCCACGGCCTTGGCCCGCTGGTCTCGGGTATTTCCCAGGAATATTGCAGCCTTACGCTGGATGACCTTGGCTCTTGTGCCTGGGGGGCGGATATGGCGGGTATGGTGCAGGAAACGATGGACGTGAGGATTTTCCGGTCATGAGCAGCGCAAACGGCCCCCTTCGTGTTGGCATCGGCGGCCCGGTGGGCGCGGGAAAGACCACGCTGACCGAGCAGCTTTGCCGCGCATTGGCCCATCGCTGCGACATGGCGGTGATCACCAATGACATCTACACCCGCGAGGATGCTGATTATCTGATGCGGGCACAGGTGCTGCCTGCCGAACGCATTCGCGGCGTTGAAACCGGTGGCTGCCCGCATACCGCGATTCGAGAGGATGCCAGCATCAACCTTGCCGCTGTCGCTGACCTGCGGGCACATTTTCCGCAGCTAGACCTGATCCTGATCGAATCGGGCGGTGACAATCTGGCTGCAACCTATTCACCGGAACTGGCCGACCTGACGATATATGTGATCGACACCGCCGCCGGGCAGGATATCCCGCGCAAGCGGGGGCCGGGGCTGACGAAATCTGATCTTCTGGTGGTGAACAAGACCGATCTGGCGCCCCATGTCGGTGTCGATCTGGCGCGGCTGGAATCGGACGCAAGGGCCGCGCGCGGGGCACGGCCCTTTGTCATGTCAAAACTGCGCCACGGTATCGGCGTGACCGAGGTTGTGGCATTTCTGGAACGTGAGGGTGGATTGGCGCTGCGAGAAGCCGCAACGCCTGTCTGAATCAGCCCCGACGACGGCGCATCAGACCAAGGCCGCCAAGACCGGCGATCAGCATCAGGCCAGCCGCGGGCAGCGGTACCGGCGAAACGGTGACGAGGTTCTGGCTGTAATGCCCGCCTTCGATGCGCGGATCGGTCGATTGCAGGAAGGTCATGCGATACTTCTGGGTTTGTGTGCCACCCAACCCCGCCAGCAGCAGATCGGCAAAGTTGTTCGCCGCAGCACTGCCCGTCGCATGGAAGTTTCCGCTCCCCAAGGCAAATGGTGCCCCCGCCGTCTCGTTCACGATCTCCCACAGCGCCAGTTGGAAGCCTGCCGACTGCGTGGCATTGGCCAGGTTCAACGTGCTGTAGGCGGTGTTGAACAGCTTGCCGATGTTCGACTTCTGCAACGCGGTCAGAGGGTCGGAGGCAAAGGGCGATCCGGTCACGGTATAAAGCGACGGCAGCCGCAGCCAGGTTCCGATATCAAGGCAGAAGGCATCGAACAGCTCAGCGCCGGGCTTGCCATCCAGATCGCCTTTCAATGCAAACGCGCCTGCGGCCACCCAAGTCGGGCTTACGACAGGATCAGCGCCCGAGGTGATTTGAACGGCGGTGGAGCCATTGCTGCCGAAAACACTGCTGCCCTGCTTGTCCAGCGCGATCGTCGCAGCGGACACGGCAGTCGCGGCCGTTGCGGAAAGCGCGAGTGCCAACACACAGGCGAAATTCTTAAACATGATGAACACTCCGAAAACACAGATGTGTCCATTTTCTGCCACCTTCTAAGGCGCATCAATAATAAACATATAAAATCAATAACTTACAACCAAGGCGCGAAATCTTTCGGTCACAGCCGCATAATCACAACCAAAGGGACTTCCATCTGTTTCGGATTTGGAAACGATGCGTTTCCGTCTGGAAACAACATCAACCGACAGGCGTATCACACAAAACTGTCGATTGCCTGCAACGCCTCTTCCGCCGTCTCCACAATCTGGAACAGGTTGAGATCCTCGGGGCTGATCACACCTGATTCGGCCAGTTGGTTCCAGTTGATCACCCGCTCCCACCAGTCGCGACCGAACAGCAGGAAAGGCACCCGCTTCATTCGCCCGGTCTGTATAAGCGTCAGGCTTTCGAACATTTCATCCAGCGTACCGAAACCGCCGGGAAAGACGCAGACCGCCCGCGCCCGCATAAGGAAATGCATCTTGCGGATTGCGAAATAGTGGAAGTTGAAAGACAGGTCCGGCGTGACATAGGCATTCGGTGCCTGTTCATGCGGCAACACGATGTTCAAACCGATCGACTGGCCGCCCGCATCGCTGGCGCCGCGGTTTCCCGCCTCCATCACGCCCGGTCCGCCGCCAGTGCAAACCACCCAGTCGTGACCATAGGTTTCCATGCTGCGCTCGGTGATTGCCTGCGCAAAGCGGCGCGCCTCATCGTAATAGCGTGACAGCGCCGACAGAACCGGGGTGCGCGCCGCCTCGGCCCGTTCGGGCGAGGGAATGCGCGCACCGCCGAACAGGACAACGGTCGAGGCGATGCCGCGCTCATCCATCACCATCTGCGGCTTAAGCAATTCCAGTTGCAGCCGCACGGGGCGCAGTTCTTCCCGCGTCATGAAATCAGGGTCGGCGAAGGCCAGCCGATAGGCCGGGGCACGGGTTTGCGCTGTATCGGGAATGCGGTGAGTGGCGGCGATGTCCTGCTGGCTGTCGCGGAACGGGTGGCTGCGGGTGTCGTCTTTGCTCATCATCTGGTCCTTGGCCACATTGCGCGCATGGGGCCCAAGGCTTATAGGCTTCGCCAACAGGAACCAACCGAAAAGGGAATGCCCGATGTCCTATGCCGCGCTGGAAGCCGCCATCGAAGCCGCCTGGGAGGCGCGCGACGGGATCACTCCGGCAACCAAGGGCGAACAGCATGATGCCATCGAGGCCACGCTGGAGGCGCTGGACAAGGGCAGCCTGCGCGTCGCCGAAAAGCGCGGGGCAGACTGGCATGTGAACCAATGGGCCAAGAAGGCCGTGCTGCTGGGATTTCGCATCAAGGACATGGAAATCCAGGATGGCGGCCCGCAAGGCGGCGGCTGGTGGGACAAGGTTGACAGCAAGTTCAAGGGCTGGGGCCCGGACCAATGGAAAGCCGCAGGGTTCCGCGCGGTGCCAAACTGCGTGGTGCGCCGCAGCGCCTATATCGCCAAAGGTGCCGTGTTGATGCCCTCTTTCATCAACATCGGCGCCTATGTCGATGAGGGCACAATGGTCGATACCTGGGCCACTGTGGGGTCTTGCGCGCAGATCGGCAAGAACGTGCACCTGTCGGGCGGCGTCGGCATCGGTGGCGTTCTGGAGCCGATGCAGGCCGGTCCGACGATCATTGAAGACAACTGCTTCATCGGCGCGCGCTCCGAGGTGGTCGAAGGCTGCATCATCCGCGAAGGCTCGGTCCTGGGCATGGGGGTCTTCATCGGCAAATCGACCAAGATCGTTGATCGGGAAACCGGCGAGGTGATGTATGGCGAAGTGCCAGCCGGATCGGTCGTGGTAGCGGGGTCGCTGCCGTCGAAGGGCGGGGTGAACCTGTACTGCGCTGTGATCGTGAAAAAGGTTGATGCGCAGACCCGCTCGAAAACCTCGATCAACGAGCTGCTGCGCGACTGATCGCGGATTCATTGGCGCGGTAGGTTCCGATGCTTTAGTTCAGGCGCCGGAGCTGACCGCATAGCGCGCAAGAGCGGGCTATTGGCCCACCAATACAACCAATGGCTGCATATATGCCCTCACCGATGCCGAATTGGCAACATACTGTCACGCCCTGGGGCAACTCTTGCGGTTGACGCCCGGACATTGCGCGCCCAATGTCCGCGAAAGACTGATGCTAGCGGTTGTGCCGGCCTTTTTGGCTGACACTGGGCTATTTTCCGTTCGGGCCTTGAGCTTTGCGGTGAAATCGAAGTCGTAACCAGTAAGATCGTGCAGGGCAGGTGTGAGACAAGACCCGATCAACATAAAAACCGCGAAGATGCGGGCGCCGAGCTGCCAAACGGCCACAAGCAAGGACATCGGGGCGATGTCGATATTTACGGCCGGTCTAAGGGCCGACAAGGGCCGCTACCCTCTATGGACCCTTGCAGTCCGCACCCTGCGCCGCGCACGCATTCTTGGTGCAAGGCAGCAGCTCGCCCCCATGGCCAGTTCACCCAGCCTGCTGGCTCATGTCGCGGCCGAGGGCGACGGCGACCTGCTGTTCTGCCTGTCGCACCGCTTCTATCTGGCCAAAGGTCTGAATACCAAAGCCAGAATCGACGCCGCCCTCTGCCATTACCAGCACGAAGACCAGACCTATCGCCCCGCCTATTTCAAACAGGTTTACAAGAATGGCGGCCTGGTCTTGTGGAGTGCCGACAGCCCGAACCACAATTATGATATCGTGCTGCAACCGGGCCGTGACGTGGCCTATGAGGGCGGTCTCAGCCTTGCCCTTCGGGTAGATGGAGGCTGTCTTTGCGTCCTGTCATTCTCGCTGGTGCCGTCGCGGATCCTGCAAGATTCCCCGGGCCTTCCTGAGACCATCTACCTTGTCAGCCGCCGTCACCTGACCAAGGACCGCAGCTATCAGGCCGATTACAACCGGGCCTTCAACCGCTCGACCCCCGCCCATATGGTTTTTGCCGCGCTGGAGGGGCTGATCCTGGCGCAGGGTCGCAGTCATGCGCTGGGCATAGCCCCCGAGCGCCACCCATCCGACCGTGCGGACCTGAACCCCAGGTTCCGCGCCGGATATTCAGAGTTCTGGGCGTCACTCGGCGGTCGTTCAATGGGAGAGGCAGGATATCTGATAGATCTGCCGATGCGCCTTAGCCCGCTGGATGACCTCGACGCGGCCAAGCGCAAGCGCGCCCTGCAACGGCGCGCCCATCTGGAGACCGTGCGCCAAAGCGCGCGGGCGCAGATTGCTTCCCTGCTGTTGCCCAAGGAAACCGCTTGACGCAGCCGCCCGCCCGCCGCAGGGATTTCCCCGCAAGACCAGAGGGCACCATGACCGACGATACCCCAGCGCCAAAACCGAAACGCCCCCAGATGGTCTATACCCTGCTGGTCGAGGTTGGCCGCAAACCCGGCGACGGCCTGCCCGACAAGGCCACCGGTGCGGCGCTGATGTGCTATGCCTCTGGCGTGGATGAGGCCGAGGCCGTGCGCGAAACCGTGGCGATCCTGAAAGAGGCCGATCTGGCCGTGCTTGAGGTGCAGGGACTTGGCACGCTGGAAGAGCGTCGCAAGGCTGGCGATGAGGTGGATAGCCAAGAGGCGGCGCTGATGGCCCGCGCGCTTGATGAAAACTCGGTCATCGTCGCCCAGATGAACCCGTTTTACGACTGATCACGCCCGCCGCCGCCCAGCGCCGCGCCCCAACTGTGTCATCAGCATTTGCGCCTCATAGTCCAACAGGCAGCGGCGCGGTGGATGGTCGTCTGGCAAGGCTGCCAGCAAGCCGCAACCATCGACATTCAGGATCTGGGGCCGGTCGAACAACAGCGCGACAGAGGGTGCGATCATCCGGCGCTGCTCGGCCAGCGCGGTCCGGCCATCGACCAGGGCCGCAGCGCAAACCAGCACCTCGTCGTCGCCAAACAGATACTCGACCTCCGGCCCGCGCATCAGCACCCTCTGGTCGGACGAAACCAGCAGATCGTGTTGGGTGGGCAGAAAGGGCGCGCGCAGCAGGATCGGCGCGAAGGATCCGCAGGCAGGCAATGCCATGCGGCGCAGCGACAGCAGGGGTTGCGGGCCATCATCCTTGGTCATCACCAGATCGCCAGGCCGCAACCGCCCCGCCGCCACCGGGCCGCGTGGCGTTTGGACCGGGCTGCGCAGGCCCAGCCAGGCAACACGCGCGGGCGGCACGATGCCTTGCGCCAGTCCGAACCACAGCAGCGCCGGATGCCGACGCTGACGATAGGGCTCGCTCGACAATGCGCCGATGCTGCCGGGGCGCAACGGCAACGCATCGGCCCCCCGCGCCGTTCTGGCGGGTATGGCAGGGCCCTCCACCATCTCAAGCCGCATCTGCCAGTCATGCGCTTGGGCATCGAACCCAAGGGTCAGCCGCGCGATGCCGGGGCTGTCAGGCAGGCGGCCCGGCAACAGGTGCCGAACCAGCCGCGCGCCCTGCCGATTGCGCACCATCAGGCCAACTTCTGGCTGATAGAACAGCGAAAATCCGTGCTCTTGCGCCCCTTGCACCGACATTTCGCACAAAAGGGTCGCCGTATCGGGCAGCGGCAGGGCAAATTCTGCCACGAATACCCCTGTGGCCAACGTGTCGGGCAGGTCGGCTGCCACCGTACGGTCAGAGATGATCAGCCAGCCGTCGCCAGGGGGTGCCGCCAGAATCCGCCGCCCCGTTGCCATCGGCTGCCACCCTCCGCTGTGCCCCACTCATGCGGCAAGCTAGGCGGGCCACCCGGCGATGTCATCGCCAAAGCAAACCACTACGCCCAGGACGCAGCGTGCGATGCCTGCGTGCCACAGCGATTGCAGCCCGGCGTTGCGCACGCTAGGTCAGATGCAAATCTTTTTGGGAGGCCGCCATGCCAGAACCCGTTGATCCCGTCCTCCTGACCGCCGAACTGATCCGCTGCCCCTCTGTCACCCCCGCCGAAGGCGGGGCACTTGAGCTGCTGGAGCGTGAACTGTCGGCAGCCGGTTTCGCCTGCACAAGGGTGGACCGGGGTGGCATCGCCAATCTGTTCGCCCGCTGGGGCGCGCGGGGGGCCAACCGCAGCTTTGGCTTCAATGGCCATACCGACGTGGTGCCGGTGGGCGACCTTGCCGCCTGGACACATGACCCGTTTGGCGCAGAAGTGGTCGATGGTTTCATGTATGGCCGGGGCGCTACCGACATGAAATCGGGCGTCGCAGCCTTTACCGCCGCCGCCATCGACTTCGTGCGTGACACGCCGCCCGATGGCGCGATCATCCTGACCATCACCGGCGACGAAGAGGCCGATGCCGAGGACGGAACCACCGCCCTGCTGGACTGGATGGCTACCAATGGCGAGCGGATGACGCATTGTCTTGTCGGCGAACCGACCAGCCCGAATGTCATGGGCGAGATGATGAAGATCGGCCGCCGTGGCAGCATGACCTGCTGGTTCACGGCAACCGGCGTGCAGGGCCATTCGGCCTATCCGCACCGGGCCAAGAACCCGATGAGCGCGCTGGTAAAACTGCTCGCGCGGCTTGAGGAGAAGCCGCTCGACGACGGCACCGCGCATTTCGACGCCTCCACCCTTGCCATCACCACAATCGACTGCGGCAATCCGGCGACCAACGTGATCCCGGCCAAGGGGCACGCCACGGTAAACATCCGCTTCAACGACCTGCATTCCGGCGCTAGCCTGTCGGACTGGCTGGCGAACCACGCCGCCGTGGTGCAGGCCGAAACCGGGGTGCAGATCGCCTGCCGCTTCCAGATTTCCGGCGAAAGTTTCCTGACTCCGCCGGGCGAGTTGTCCGACATGGTGGCAAAGGCGGTTCAGGCCGAAACCGGACGCAAGCCGGAACTGTCCACTTCGGGCGGCACCTCGGATGCGCGCTTCGTCAAGAACCACTGCCCGGTGGTGGAATTCGGTCTGGTCGGCAAGACCATGCACCAGGTCGATGAACGGGTCGAGGTTGCGCAGATCGGCCAGCTCAAGGCAATCTATACCCGCATATTGCGTGACTATTTCGCATGATAGAGACGTTTACGACGGATGACATCACTACCTGCCGCGCCCTGCGTCGCGTGGTCTTCATCGAAGAACAGGGTGTCAGCGAGGCGGATGAGGTCGATGACCTCGACCCCATCGCCACCCATATCCTTGCCACGGTCGATGGTATCCCCATGGGCTGCGCCCGGATCGTACCCGGCAAGGGCTATGCCAAGATCGGCCGGGTCTGCGTTTTGGCCTCGGCCCGGGGCACCGGCCTTGGCGCCACCCTGATGCAAGCCGCCATCGCCGAAATCCACCGCCAGGGCTTCCCAAAGGCCAAACTGGGCGCGCAAGTCCATGCACTTGGCTTTTACGAACGCCTCGGCTTTCGCGCCTTTGGCGAGGTGTTCGACGACGCAGGCATCCCGCACCGCGAGATGGTGCTGAACCTCTAACCATTCCCCTTCTGCAAATATCCTCGGGGGGTGCGGGGGGCGAAGCGCCCCCGCCCTTGGCATCCAATGTTCCCCTGCCCGGCATTCCGTGCTAGGCCAAGGGCATGAACCCGCTTCCCTCCAAGGACCAGATCCGCCAGTGGATCGCCGAGAACCCCGGCCTGACCGCCAAGCGTGACATCGCCAAGGCCTTTGGCATCAAGGGTGATGCCAAGATCGACCTCAAGCGCCTGCTCAAAGAGCTGGAGCAAGAGGGCGCGCTGGACAAATCCGCCCGTCGTTTCCGCACCAAGGGCGACCTGCCCCCCGTTGCGGTTCTGCTGGTGTTGCCGCCTGATGCGCAGGGTGATCTTTACGCCCGCCCGCTGGAGGAAGGCGTCGCGGATGCCCCCTGCATCCTGATCATCCCGAAAAAGGGCGATCCCGCACTGGGCGAGGGCGACCGCATCCTTGGCCGCCTGACCAAGGTTGACCTTGACGATTACGGCTATGAGGCGCGGCTGATCCGGCGGATCGGGTCGAACCCGCTGAAGGTGCTGGGCGTGTTCCGCAAAGGGTCTGAGGGCGGGCGGATCGTGCCGATCGACAAGGGGTCCGACAAGGAATGGCGCGTCGCCGCCGACCTGTCGATGGAGGCCCGCGATGGTGAATTGGTCGAGGCCGAGGCCGTAGGCAACCGCCGCCAGATGGGCCTGCCGCAGGCCCGCATCACTGCCCGGCTGGGCGACCCTGCCGGTCCCCGCGCTGTCAGCCTGATCGCCATTCACCAGCACGGCATCCCCGACCAGTTCCCCGATGCCGTGATTGCCGAGGCCGACCGCGCCGATACCAACGTGGGCCTAACGGGCCGCACCGACCTGCGCGACATGCCGCTTGTTACCATCGACCCGGTGGATGCCCGCGACCGCGATGACGCGATCTATGCCGAGGCGGACCATGAGGCAGACAATCCCGGCGGCCATATCGTTTGGGTCGCCATCGCCGATGTCGCCCACTACGTCCGCCCCGGCAGCGCACTGGACCGCGAGGCGAGGAAACGCGGCAACTCCACCTATTTCCCCGACCGTGTGGTGCCGATGCTGCCCGACATCCTGTCGGGCGATCTGTGTTCCTTGCACGAACACGTTGACCGCGCCTGTCTTGCCGTTCGGATGCGGCTGGATGCCACCGGCCACAAGATCAGCCACCGCTTCGTGCGGGGCCTGATGCGCTCTGCCGGCTCGTTGCATTATGCGCAGGTGCAGGATGCCATCGACGGCCACCCCGACGACAAGACCGCGCCCCTGCTGGACCGGATTCTGAAGCCGCTTTACGCCGCCTATGAGGCGGCGAAACAGGCCCGCGCCAGCCGCCAGCCTCTGGATCTGGACCTGCCCGAGCGGCAGATCGTGCTGAATGACGATGGCAAGGTGGTTTCGGTCGATTTCAAGGAACGACTGGAGGCGCACAAGCTGATCGAGGAATTCATGATCCTCGCCAATGTCAGTGCCGCCGAGGAATTGCAGCGCCTGAAGCAGCCGCTGCTGTATCGGGTTCATGAAGAACCCTCGCCAATGAAGCTGGAATCTTTGCGCGAGGTGGCCGAGGCTTCGGGCTTTACGCTGGCCAAGGGACAGGTGCTGAAGACTTCCCACCTGAACCGCCTCTTGTCGCAGGCCGAGGGCAGCGAATTTGACGAGCTGATCAACATCACCACCCTGCGGTCGATGACGCAGGCCTATTACAACCCGGAAAACTTTGGCCATTTCGGGCTGGCACTGAAGAACTATGCCCATTTCACCAGCCCGATCCGCCGCTATTCCGACCTGATCGTGCATCGCGCGCTGATCCGGGGGCACAAATGGGGCGATGATGGGTTAAGCCCGTGGGACATCGAGAACCTCGACGAAACCGGCAAGCTGATTTCCGACGCCGAACGCCGCAGCATGGCGGCAGAGCGCGACACGACCGACCGCTATCTGGCGGCCTTCCTGTCAGACCGGGTGGGCAGCGAATTCAAAGGCCGTATCAGTGGCGTGCAACGCTTTGGCCTGTTCATCAAACTGGACGAAACCGGCGCCGATGGCCTGATTCCCATCCGCGAGATCGGACGCGAGTTCTTCCACTATGACGAACAGACCCAAAGTCTGATGGGCGCCGACACCGGCACCACATTCACGGTGGGCCAGCGCGTGACCGTGCGCCTGACCGAGGCGACGCCGGTAACTGGTGGCCTGATCCTGCAGCTCTTGACGCATGAAGACCGCACCTTGCCCATCGGCAAACCGGGGCGGGGCGGACGCTATCAGCCAAGAAAACCGGGCGCGGCGGCGGCACGCGATGCCAAGATGCGCAAGAGGGTTATCCGCAAGCGCCGCTGACCATCACGCCTGCGCGACAGGCTTGGGCGCGGCTTGACGGCGGCCCATTGCCGGCGTAGGCCACCCCCATGGCCTGCGGGCCGTTCCAACGATGGATCACACCCATGCAACCCCTCAGTCGAACGACCGTTCCGTTTCTGACCGCCTGAGGGTTCGCTCTCGGGCCGCCGGAAACGGACGGTCGGGGAGCCAAGACATGAAAGCCTTTATCCAGAACCGTTTCGAGGTGCTGTCCGAATGGATTTCGGACACCCTGGGAAACCCCTATGCCTTCCTCGTGGCCTTTGCCGTCGTCCTGCTGTGGGCGGTCAGCGGGCCTTTGTTCGCCTATTCCGACACCTGGCAACTGGTGATCAACACCGGCACCACGATTGCCACCTTCCTGATGGTCTTCCTGTTGCAGAATACCGGAAACCGGACCATTTCAGAGATGAAGGAACACCTGCACCGGCTGGAACGTCAAAACGCCGCCATCTTGCAGGAACTGCGGAACCATAGGGCGAATGAACCCAATTTGCGCAAGGTCGGTTGAAACGCGGCGGGCCCGGATCATTCCGGGCCTTGTCGCCTTGGTTCTGGCCGGACTTCCTCTGACGGCTACCGCTCAGGAAGACACCAGAAGGATCGAGGTCGTGATCGACGGAACCGAAGCGGGCCTGCAAGGCTGGATCACCGATTTTCGCCCACGCGCGCTGGCGGCGGGGGTGTCCACCGCCACCTTCGACGGGGCGATGGCCGGGGTGCATTTCCTGCCGCAGGTGGTCGAAAAGGATCAGCGGCAAGACGAATTCACCAAAACGATCTGGGACTATCTGGACAAGGCCGTCTCTGACGACCGCATCGCGCTGGGGCAAAAGGCGCTGAAGGAACAGGCGGCGGTTCTGGACCGAATCGAGGCCACCTATGGCGTAGATCGACAGGTCGTGGTGGCGATCTGGGGGCTGGAAAGCAGCTATGGCGCGGTCAGGGGCGACATTCCTACGCTGTCTGCTCTGGCGACATTGGCCTATGACGGGCGACGCGCGGCGTTTTTTGAAGGTGAGCTGATCGAGGCGCTGAAAATCATCCAGACCGGCGATATTTCGGCGACCGAAATGCGGGGCAGTTGGGCCGGGGCGATGGGGCATACGCAATTCATGCCCTCCAGCTTTCAGCGCCTTGCGGTGGATTTCGACGGCGACGGCCACCGCAACATCTGGGGCAAAAGCCCAGCGGATGCCCTTGCCTCGACTGCCGCCTATCTGGCCAAGGCGGGCTGGAAAAAGGACGCGCCCTGGGCGGTTGAGGTGACGCTGCCGCAGGAGTTCGACTGGATGCAGGTCGGCAGCCGGACCCAGCGCCCCGTGGCGCAATGGGCCGGGCTTGGTGTCACGGCGGCCAATGGGACCTTGCCGCAAGATGGCTGGGCCGCGCTGATCGCCCCCGCCGGGGCGCGCGGCCCCGCCTTTCTGATCTTCGACAATTTCGCCGCGATCGAGACCTATAACATGGCCGATGCCTATGTTTTCGCCGTGGGCCACCTGGCCGACCGGCTGCGCGGCGGCGATCCGTTCAAAGGCACATGGCCGCGCGATCTGCGCGCCCTGACCTATTTCGAACGGCGCGAGGTGCAAGAGCGTCTGACGGCGCTAGGCCATGATACCGGCGGGGTCGATGCCAAGATGGGGCCACGCACCATTGCCGCGATCCGGTCTTTTCAGGCCAACCGCCAGCAACTGCCCGACGGCTACCCCTGCCTGCCGCTGCTGGAGGCACTGCGGAAGGCCGACCCTGCGCATTGACGCACCTTCACTGTGCGCCTGCGCGCCGCAGGGTTGAATTCCTCGTGAACCGTCATTTTTGTGGGATAAACTTTACATCACCTGCGTCAATCTGGCCTGACGACCTGAAACATGCCTTATACGGGAGGCCGATTTGACCCATCTTCGTACCATTCTGATCGCCGGTTTTGCTCTTGCCGGCAGCATTGCCTATGCCGAGGTCGAAGCCACCGACCCCGATGTGATCGCCCGGCAGACCCTGATGAAAGAGATGGGTGGCGCGGCCAAGGCCATGGGCGATATGGCCAGCGGCAAGACCGCTTTCGATGCCGCCGCCGCGGCGACGGCCAAAGCCACCCTCATCGATCATGCAGGCCAGATCGCGGCCAAGTTCGAAAAGAACCCCACCGATCCCGGCAGCGAAGCAAAGCCGGAGGTCTGGTCGAACTGGGATGATTTCATGAAAGACGCAAAGGCGCTGGAAGCGGCTGCCACCGGACTGGATACCACCTCGGCCGAGTCGATCGGTGCGGGAATGCCGGGCATCGGGGGCGCCTGCAAGGCATGCCACACCGAATACCGCATGTAACCAGGGCACATGTGTTGACACCTGCGTGAACGGGTCCTTCGGGGCGCGTTTTCTTATGGGCGGCGGCAGGTTAGGCGCGCATAGTCCGCGCGAATCCGCCTCCAGATCCGGCCACCATGACCCTATCCATCCGCCTTGCCGCCCTGTCGGTTGCTGCCCTTGCCGCAGTGTTTCTTGCCGGGGCCGATGCGTCTCCCATAAAGGTGCGCAAGGATCTTATGGACAGCTTCGGCTCGGCTGCGAAGACCCTGGGCAAGATGGCCGATGGCAGCCTGCCGTTCGATGCCACGGCCGCAACCTCCGCGCGCCAGTCATTGCTGGATGCGCCCGGCCATATCGCGCAAGCCTTCGGACCATTGGCGGTCGATGCCAGCTCCAAGGCCAAGGGGACGATCTGGTCCAACTGGGACGACTTTCTGGCAAGATCACAGGCTGTTGGCACGGCGGCAGCCGCGCTTGACACCACCTCTGCCGAGACCATTGCCACAGGCATCGCTGCGGTTCAGGCCACTTGCAAGAATTGCCACAGCGACTATCGCATGTGACGCTGCCGGCCATGATCAACCGCAGACGAGCCGGCCGATCAGCCCCGTGTCCTCGATATGGACGTTCAGCCGGCCGGGCGCGTAATCTTGCGTCACCGCCATGCCCGGCTTGATCACCCTTACGGCCTGCGAGAACCGCATTCCATGCAGGGTCGTCTCTGGCTGACCAACCAGACCCTGCAGCGCAATCGCCCCGCAACTGTCTTGCCAAGGCGGGGCTTGCGGGGTTTCTGCAACACAGGCTGCCAGCACGGAAAGCAACAGAAAAACGGTAAATCTGCGCATGTCAGGTCATTTCCCGCGTTGATCTTTCGGCCAGTTTCGCACAGCCTCACGCGCGAAATACAGGGAGGAATTCCATATGCGTACCCGTGCCGCCGTCGCCCTTGCCCCCGGCAAGCCACTGGAAGTCATGGAAGTGAACCTGGCCGACCCGAAAGAGGGCGAGGTTCTGGTGGAGATCAAGGCCACCGGTATCTGCCATACCGATGAATTCACCCTGTCGGGCGCCGATCCCGAAGGGCTGTTTCCGGCCATTCTGGGCCATGAGGGCGCGGGCGTGGTCATCGCTGTCGGCCCCGGTGTGAAATCGCTGAAGCCGGGTGATCATGTCATTCCGCTTTATACGCCGGAATGCCGCGAATGCCCGTCGTGCCTGTCGCGCAAGACGAACCTTTGCACCGCGATCCGGGCGACCCAAGGCCAAGGGCTGATGCCCGATGGCACCACCCGGTTTTCCATGCTGGATGGCACGCCGATCCACCATTATATGGGCTGCTCCACCTTCGCGAACCACACTGTTGTGCCGGAAATCGCGCTGGCCAAGGTGCGTGAGGACGCGCCCTTCGACAAGATCTGCTATATCGGCTGCGGGGTTACCACCGGCATCGGCGCGGTTCTGAACACCGCCAAGGTCGAGATCGGTGCGAAGGCCGTGGTATTCGGTCTGGGCGGCATCGGCCTGAACGTGATTCAGGGCCTGAAAATGGCCGGGGCCGACATGATCATCGGCGTCGATCTGAACGACGACAAGGAAGAGTGGGGCCGCAAGTTCGGCATGACCCATTTCGTCAATCCGAAGAAGATCGAAGGCTCGGTCGTCCAGCATATCGTGGACATGACCAAGACGCCCTTCGACAAGATCGGCGGGGCCGATTACTCGTTCGACTGCACTGGCAACGTCAAGGTGATGCGCGATGCGCTGGAATGCACCCACCGCGGCTGGGGCCAGTCGATCATCATCGGCGTGGCACCGGCAGGCGCGGTGATCGAGACGCGGCCTTTCCAACTCGTCACTGGCCGGGTCTGGAAAGGCACCGCATTCGGCGGCGCGCGCGGCCGCACCGATGTACCGCAGATTGTCGATTGGTACATGGACGGCAAGATCGAGATCGACAGCATGATCACCCATGTCCTGCCGCTGGAACGCATCAACGAAGGGTTCGACCTGATGCACGCCGGTAAAAGCATCCGGGCGGTGGTGGTTTACTGATATGGCCGCAACGCCTGGACTGAAGGCGTTGGAAAAGCTGGGGGTGGAGGTTACGCTCCACCCCTATTCCTATGATGCCAATGCGGACCGGATCGGCATGGCGGCCGCCGAGGCACTGGGGCTTGACCCGGCCGTAACGCTGAAATGCCTGATGGTCGAAGTTGACGGCAAGCCCGCCTGCTGCGTGATCCCTTCCAATGGCCAGCTTTCGATGAAAAGGGTCGCTGCGGCCTTTGGCGGCAAGGCCGCAGCGATGATGCCCCCGGCCAAGGCCGAAAAGCTGACAGGCTATCATGTGGGCGGTATCTCTCCCTTCGGACAGAAACGCCAGGTTCCAACCGCGATTGAGGCGGCGGCCTGCACGGCGCCAAGGGTCTGGATCAATGCCGGGACGCGGGGGCTGTTGTTGGGCATTGCCCCTGCCGACGCCCTGCGCGCCACCGGAGGCAAGGCGGCGGCGCTGTTGGCCTAAGATCGGCTATTCGGCAGGGCAGGCCTTGGCAGGACCCGTCACATCGGTGCGGCGCTGATGCGCCCATGCGATGCCCAGGGCCACCAGCCCCGCGACCGACAGCCCGATACCCACCAGACCCGGGGCGCGCCAGCCCCAGCCCGCCGCCAGCGCCAGCCCGGCCAGCCATGGCCCCAACGCATTGGCCGCATTGAAGGCGGCGTGGTTCATCGCAGAAGCCATCGATTGCGCCTTACCGGCGACATCCATCAGCCGGGTCTGCAACGGCACCACCATGCCCGACCCCAGACCCAGCACCAGCGCCGAGAGCAGCATCAGCGGCCAGCTTCCCACCGCCAGCGCGGCAAAGCCCTGCGTCGCCGCCATGAACAGGATCAGCACCAGCCCGGCCCGAAAGATACCCAGCCGGATCGTCAGCCGTGCCGCGCCAATGCTGCCCAGCGTGGCCCCGATACCAAAGGCTGACAGGGTAGCAGGCACCGCCCAGACCGGCGGCTGGCTGGTCGCCAGCATCGCCGCCGACAGATAGGAATAGACCGCAAACAGCCCGCCAAACCCGATGGCGCCGATCAGCAGGGTCAGAATGACCGACGGATTGCGCAACGCCTTCAGCTCTTCAAGCGGGCGGGCATTGGGGTCGGCCCCCACGCGCGGCGCACAGTTCAGAATCATCGCCCCCGCTGCAATCGCCAGCACGCCCGGCACAGCAAAGCCCCAGCGCCAGCCGAGTGTTTGCCCCAGCCAGCCCGCCACCGGCACGCCGATAATGTTCGCAACCGTCAGCCCCAGCATTACCTGGGTCACGCCCTTGGCGCGCTGCTCGTGCGGCAGGGCATCGGCGGCAAACAGCATGGCGACGCCCAGAAAACCGCCATGCGGCAGACCAGCCAGGAACCGCATCGTGACCAACGTGCCGTAACCCGGCAGCATGGCCGACAACAGGTTGATGACACCGTAAAGCCCGATCAGCGCAGCCAGATAGCGCCGCCGCGGCAAGCGTGCACCCAGAACCGAGGTGATCGGGGCGCCCACGACCACGCCCAGCGCATAGGCGCTGATCACATGGCCCGCCTGGGGGTCTGTTACGCCCAGATCGGACGCATACCAGGGCAACAGCCCCATCGCCGCGAATTCCGATGTGCCAATGGCAAAAGCCCCCAACGCAAGGGAAAGGATGGCAAGCCGCAGGCTTGGCTGGCGGGTCATAGCTGTATCTCGGATCAGGGTTTTATGTTTGCGATAACAGGCGCAGGCAGGCCTGACAAATGCCCGCAGGTCAGGGCCGCCATGCAGCCCTGTCAACGCTCTGGCATCTCGCCCTGATCAGGTTGCCGTTTGCAGATCCGCGATCATCGCGTCGATGTCGCCCTTGCGCTTGTCCAGCATCGCGCCCACCTCGGCACGTTCGCTGGCCAGCATGTTCACGCCTTCGATGATGATGTTGAAAAACAGGTTCTTGCCGGACTTGTCCGACACCTGCCAGCGCACCTCGAACGGTGCCTCGCCTTGCAGGGTGGCGACCGAGATCACCTCGTAATAGCTTTTGATCGGTTGGGCGCCGGTCACCTCAATCTTGCCGCCGATAAACTCACGGAAGCGTTTACCATATTTGCGCGACAGATACCCCTGATAAGCCTTGGTAAAGGCCGACATCTGCCCGCCCGATGCAGACCGTGCCGCCACGCCCAAAGCAGACCGCGCGATCACCGGCACGTCGGCGTATTTTGCAAAAATCCGCTCGAAATCGCCATACATCGCGGTTTCGGACTTGCCCGAGTTGATCACCTTGTTGATATCGCCAACTACCCGGTCCACCAGCCCGCGGGCTTCGTCCACCGTCAGCGCGCGCAGGGGCAGGGGCAGCGCCAGCGCGATGGACCCCAAGGCGAAACCGGCCGCGAAACGGCGGCGCGACAGATGCGTGAAATCATTGTCCATAGGGGTCCTCGTAAGGATCGACGAAACCGGATGCAGCATCGGCAGGCTTGCCCTTGCTCAACTCGAACCTGCGGTTTTGCAGGTACAAAAGCCGCGCCTGGGCATAGCTGTCCGCGCTATCATATAGAATGGAATCGACCGTACCGGAATAGCGCGCCCGATCACCCAGCCGTGAATAGATCTTTGCCGCCACCCCGAAATAGACCTCTGGTTCCGGTAGCAGATTGGTGGGATTGATCACCAGATCAACCGCCGTCCCCACCGCATCGCGCGCGTTTGACGGGCCCACCAGCGGCAGTTCCACATACGGCCCCTCGCCAACCCCCCAGACATGCAGCGTTTCGCCGAAATCGGTCGGCTTCGGTGCCACGCCCAGCGTGCCGGCCGGATCGAACAGGCCGCCCAGACCAAAAGTC
Source organism: Rhodobacteraceae bacterium UBA1943 (assembly GCA_002336845.1). Taxonomy (GTDB): domain Bacteria; phylum Pseudomonadota; class Alphaproteobacteria; order Rhodobacterales; family Rhodobacteraceae; genus Fuscibacter. The sequence continues at coordinate 19,966 of DDEX01000006.1, read as the reverse complement.
GAGTTCACCGCGAATCGCAGCGTGTTCTGTGCCGCATTGCCGATGCGCAATTGCAGCAGGTTGTTCACAACTGTGCCCGGAACCGACAGATTGCCCGCAAAATTCTTGGCGCGGCGCAGCATGAAGCCTTCACCGTCACCAAACAGGCGCGACAGGGGCCGCACCACATTACGGTCAACCGCGACGTTCACTTGATGGATATTGCGGTTCGTGGGCTCGTAAGGGTCGTTGATCCCCTGCGCCACAGGCGCCGGGCCACAGGCCGTCAGAGCGGCCACAACCGGCAGGCACAGGAAATTCCGGGCGCGGAAGGCGCATGGAAACACATTCTCAAGCATCACGATCCTATGGTCAACCCGACCCTTCCGCACGACTCCCCCAAGTTCTGGTCAGGGGAAATCAACGGATATGCTGCCCGCCGACCCAAGGCAACCGGCGAAGGCAGCTTCTGGCGTGGGGTGGTGTTTTTTTGCCTTCAGGGGCGAAGTGAGGCTGTCATCTTGGGCAAGACGCAATCGGGCAGGGCAGAACTGCGGGTACAGCCGCCGGGGCTTTTGGTACTTGTCGGCATTTTTTCCGTGGCCGTAAACCTGCTGTTGCTGACCGGGCCAGTCTATATGCTCCAGATCTACGACCGGGTTCTGACAAGCAGGTCAGAGCCCACCCTGGTGGCGCTTTCTCTGCTGGCGGCCGGGCTGTTTGCCGCCATAGGCCTGATCGATCATGCCAGAGGGCGCATTATGGCGCGCCTTGGGGCCGGGTTGCAAAGCCGGGTGGAGGTACGGGTTCTGGCGGCGGCCCAGTCGCGGCTTGCCCGGCAACCGGACGACCCGGCAGCCCGCCTGGCCCTGCAAGATCTGGATGCGGTGCAACGCCTGTGGACCTCTTCTGCCATGGTCAACATCTTCGACCTGCCTTGGTGCCCGCTGTTTCTGGCCACCCTGTTTGCCTTTGGCGCACCCCTTGGCTGGCTGGCGCTGGCCGGGGCGGTTGTGCTGTGGGGTCTTGCCGTGCTGGCCCGCAGTGCGACCGCTGCGGCCAGCCACAGTGCCAGCCTCAATCATCTGCGGGCCGAGGGTCAGGCGACCGAAATGCTGTATCGGGCCGAGCCGCTGCGTGGACTGGGCATGACAGGCCCCGCGGCCCTGCGCTGGAAAGACCGGCGGCGCGTGGCGCTGGCGGCGCTGATGCAGGCCGCCGACAGTGCGGCGGCCATTGGAACACTGTCCCGCAGCCTGCGGATGGTGCTGCAATCGGCGATGCTGGGGCTGGGCGCGCTGCTGGTCCTTCAAGGCGCGCTGAGTGGCGGGGCCATGGTGGCGGCGTCGGTTCTGCTGGGGCGCAGCCTTCAGCCTGTCGAACAGGTCATCGCCCATTGGCACCTGATCCTTCGGGGGCAAGAAGGGCACAGGCGCCTTTCGTCCCTACTGGCGACGACGCCTGCGGCACAGGATCGAACCGCTTTGCCGCGCCCTGCCCCGCGGCTGGAGGTTCAGGGGCTGGCCGTCGTTCCGCCAGGGGGCGAAGCGGCCGTGTTACGCGGCCTGACCTTCCGGCTTGAACCGGGGCAAAGCCTGGGCGTCATGGGGCCTTCCGGTGCGGGCAAAAGCAGCCTCGCACGAGCGATGGCCGGGGCATGGCCCGCGGCGGCGGGCACGGTTCGGTTGGGCGGGGCAACGCCAGACCAGTTTGGCCCCGACGGCTATGGCCGGCTGATCGGCTATATGCCGCAGCGCCTGCATCTGTTCGAGGGCACTGTCGCAGAAAATATCGCACGTCTCGATCTGGCACCCGCACCTGACGCGATCACCGCAGCCGCCCGGCGCGCGGGGGCGCACGAAATGATTTTGCGGCTTCCCCTTGGCTATGACACTCCCATTTCGGCACAGGGGGGCCCGCTGTCGGGGGGGCAAACCCAGTTGATCGGCCTTGCCCGCGCGCTCTATGGCGACCCGCTTGTGCTTGTGCTGGACGAACCCCATGCCAATCTGGATGCCGCCGGGCGACAGGCGCTGGACGCGGCGCTGCTGGCCCACCGCGCTGGCGGTGGGCTTATCATTCTACTGGCGCATCAGGCCGCGCAAATACAGGGCTGTGATCTGCTGCTGCTGCTGGATCAGGGCCAGGTTCGCGCCTTGGGCCCGCGCGATGCGGTGTTGCAGCAAGTGCCGCGCCCGGCCATGCCCGGCCTGCGCGCCTTGGTGCAAGGCGGCGGCGCATGACCGGTCATGCCCCCTTTTCAGCCCGGCCACCTGCCATTCTTGGCCTTGTCACGCTTGCGGCCCTGCTGCTGGGCCTTGGCCTGTGGGCGGCGCTTGCGCGCATTGACGGCGCCATCATCGCCCCCGGCCGGATCGAGGTGGAGCGCAACCGCCAGATCGTTCAGCACCCCGATGGCGGTCTGGTCGCGGCCGTGCTGGTGGCCGAAGGGCAAAGTGTGGTTGCCGGGCAAGTCCTGCTGCGGCTGGATGATGCGCAATTGTCGTCAAGCCTGCGCACCGCCCAGGCACAACTGCACAGCCTGCGCGCAAGCCGCGCCCGCCTGCTGGCAGAGCGCGACGGCAACCCGGCCCCCGCCTTCCCTCCCGATCTTGAGGGCAGCGCCCTTGCCACCGAACAGCTTGCGCTTTTCTCTGCGCGGCAGGACATGATCGCCCGCCAGATCGCGCAATTGCGGCAACGGCTGGACCAGATCGCCGCGCAGACCACCGGCATCCGCGCGCAAGAGGCCGCGCTTTTGCGCCAGATCACACTGACCGAACAGGATCTGGCGCCCCTGCGCGACCTGCGCGCCAAGGGGCTGGCCCAAAGCACGCGGGTGTCGGCGCTGGATCGTCAACTGGCGCAGTTGCAAGGCGACCTTGGAGAGGCCCGCGCCGGTCGCGCCCAGGCCGAGGGCCGCGCCACCGAGGTGCGGCTGGAAATCCTGCGCCTTGCCGATCAGCGACGGATCGAAGCCGCCGATGCCCTGCGCGACCAGACCCCGCGCGAGGCTGAACTGGCCGAACGCTGTGCCGCCCTTGGCGCGCAACTGGCGCGGCTGACCCTGCGCGCCCCGGTTTCCGGCACCGTTCTGGGCTTGCAGGTGACAGGTCCGCAAGCGGTGATCGGCGCCGGGCAGACGGTTCTGGCCATTGTGCCGCGAAATCGCCCGCTGGTTGCCAGCCTGCGCATCTCGCCGACAGACATCGACCAGATCACGCCCGGCCAGCCGGTGCGCCTGATCCTGACCGCACTGCCCGGTCGCAGCACACCCGAAATCACGGGCCGCCTTCTGACGGTTTCGGCCGATATCCTTTCCGATCCGGACAGCCACACCGGATACTATCGGGCCGAGGTGGCGATTGCCCCTGGCCAGATCGCCCGCCTGATCCCCGGCATGCCAGTCGAGGTGCTGGTGGAAACCGGCGAAAGATCGGCCCTGGCCTATTTGACCCGACCGCTGACCGACTATTTCCGCCTTGCCTTCCGGGAAAGCTGAAACCCCCTATACAGGCCGCCGATTCCCCCCTATGTGGGGCGCTTCGGCGCGAAAGGTTCGGGCGCAGACGGCATAGGGAGGCCGATCTGCCGGGGGATGTGGTGCCGATAAATGGCTCACGGGCGCGACGCCGCCCCCACAGGACAAAAACATGACCGACATGATTCTTGCCGCGCCTCTGGCCGCGGCCCTTTCCGCCAAGGGCTATGACAGCCTGACCCCGGTGCAACAGGCCGTCTCGGCCCCCGAACTGGCTGGCCGCGACCTGCTGGTTTCCGCCCAGACCGGATCGGGCAAGACCGTTGCCTTCGGCATTGCTATCTCGCCCGAGATTCTGAACGGCCAGGATACCCTGTTGTTCGCCGACAAACCGATTGCCCTGGTCGTTGCCCCCACCCGTGAACTGGCCCTGCAAGTCGCGCGCGAGTTTGAATGGCTTTACGGCCCCGCCGGTGCTCATCTGGCCACCTGCGTCGGTGGCATGGATTATCGCACAGAGCGCCGGGCGCTGGACCGTGGTGCGCATGTCGTCGTAGGCACCCCTGGCCGTCTGCGTGACCATATCGAGCGCGGCAGCCTGGACCTGTCCGAGGTCAAGGCCGTCGTTCTGGACGAAGCGGATGAGATGCTGGACCTTGGTTTTGCCGAGGATCTGGAGTTCATTCTGGGCGCTGCACCCGAAACGCGCCGCACGCTGATGTTCTCTGCCACCGTGCCGAAGGAAATCGAAAAGCTGGCCCGCACCTATCAGCGCGACGCGGCCCGTGTGCAGGTTGCGGGCGAATCGCGCCAACACGTCGATATCTCCTATCAGGCGCTGTCGGTTCTGCCGCGCGACAAGGAGCACGCCATTTTCAACGTGCTGCGTCTGCATGAATCGCAGACCGCTATCGTGTTCTGCAAAACCCGCGCCAATGTGAACCACCTGTTCGCCCGCATGGGCAACCGCGGCTTTCAGGTCGTTGCCCTGTCGGGTGAGCTTTCCCAAGCCGAACGCAGCCACGCGTTGCAGGCGCTGCGCGATGGCCGCGCCCGTGTGTGCATTGCTACTGATGTGGCCGCGCGCGGCATCGACCTGCCGGGGCTGGAACTGGTGATTCATGCCGATCTGCCGACCAACCCCGAAACCCTGCTGCACCGCTCGGGCCGCACGGGCCGCGCCGGGAAAAAGGGCACCTCGGTTCTGATCGTGCCGCCCGCCGAGTTCAAGAAGGCCAGCCGTATTCTGCAAGCGGCGCAAGTCACCGCCGAATGGGGCAAGCCGCCGTCTGCCGATGAAGTGCAGGCCAAGGATGACGAACGCCTTCTGGCCCATCCCACCCTGTCGATTGCTGCGGGTGAAGAGGCCGATCTGGCCAACAGCCTGCTGGACACCTATGGCGCCGAACAGGTTGCCGCCGCCTTCATCCGCCTGTGGCGCGAAGGCCGCTCGGCGCCCGAGGTTCTGTCAGATGCCGCCGTGCCCACCGCTGCCGCCGCCCCGGCCCGTCCGCGCGGCGAGTTTGGCCCCTCGGTCTGGTTCCGCCTGTCCGTCGGCCATACCGGCCGGGCCGAGGCGCGCTGGCTGCTGCCGAAAATCTGCGATGCCGGTGGCATTGCCAAGGATTCCATCGGCGCAATCCGCGTGCAGCAGGACCAGAGCTTCGTGCAGATCGCCGAGGCCGTCGCCGGGCGCTTTCAGGGCCAGACCGAGCTTGACCGCGATCTGATGATGGTGCGGATCGAGGGCGAACCCGATCTGGAGGCCCGCCCCGCACGACCCGAGCGCAAGCCCTATGCGCCGCGCCCGGAACGCTCCGAGCGGACGGAACGCGCCCCGCGTCCCGAACGTGCAGACCGCGCGCCCTATACCCCCAAGCCCTCGCGCTTTGTCGAAGACGGCGAAACCTCCGAGGCTCCGGCCCCGCGCAAGTCCTACACGCCGCGCGAGGACAGCGACCGCAAACCCTATACGCCGCGAGAGGATCGCAAGCCCTACACCCCGCGCGACGGAGCAGAGCGCAAACCCTATGCGCCCCGCGCCGATGGCGAGCGCAAGCCCTACACCCCCCGCGCGCCGCGTGAGGATGGTGAGCGCAAGCCCTATGCCGCTCGTGCGGAAGGGGACCGCAAACCCTATGCCCCGCGTGAGGCGATCGAGCGGCGCCCCTATGCCCCTCGCGAAGAGCGGGCGGATGCCGACCGCAAGCCACGCTGGTCACCCGATGACAAGAAGAACCGCTCTACCGGGTTCAAAAGCCATGGCGGCAGCCCTGATAAACCGGCGCGCTCTGGCGGTTACAAGTCGCATTCTGCCGAGGGCGGTTCACGTCCGGCCCGCCCGGATGGCGAAAGACGCCCCTATGCCCCCAAGGGCGACGACGCACGTCCCTTTGTAAAGCGTGAGGGCGCATCGGCCAAACCGGGCGGCTTCAAAAGCCGTGACACCGAGGGCAAAAAGCCCTTCGCCCGCACCAAGCCCGCATCGGCGCCCAAGGATGCGCGCGACACTTCCAAGCGGTTTACGCCGCCGAAGAAACCGCGCGGCTGAATTAAGTCGGGGGGCTTCGCGCCCCCCTTACCTCCCCTGCGGAGTATTGCCGAAGGCCAGGTCGTCAGGCGTGCAGGTGGCTGATCAGATCGGCATGAAGGCCGGGCGCTGCGGCGATGATGCCGTTCGACCGCGCCGTTTGCGAATTGTAGGAAATGGGCCGCCCCTTCGCATCACTGACCACCGCGCCCGCGCAGGCCGCGATCAGATGGCCAGCGGCAATATCCCATTCCCAGCTTGGCCGGAAGCTGAGCATTCCGTCAAAGCTGCCATCGGCCACCAATGCCAGCCGATAGGCGATCGAGGCGCGGAAGTGGCGTGTGAACCCGGGCACGTCCCGCCAATGCTCTGGGGCAAGCACGGGTTTGCTGGCCAGAACCCGCGCGCCCGTGGCAATTGCGCAGTCCGTCGCGCGGATCGGCACCCCGTTCATCAGGGCGGGGCCGCCCGCATGTGCGGCATAGGTCTGGCCCAGCGCGGGCAGATGAACCACCGCCGCCGTCACCTGCCCGCGATGTGCCACCGCCAGCGACACGGCAAAGGTGGTTTCCCCGGCAATAAAGGCGCGGGTGCCGTCAATCGGATCGATAATGAACAGATGTTCGGCATCCTGCCGGCTGCCGTCATCGGTGCTTTCCTCGGACAGCCAGCCATAGCCGGGACGTGCACCGCAAAGCCGTTCCAGCAGCATGTCGTTCACTGCCAGGTCGGCCTCGGTCACCGGGCCCAAGCCCGGCTTTTCCCACACCTGCGGATCGGCCTGCCAATAGCGCAGGGCGATCTCTCCGGCCTCAAGCGCCGCCTCGGTCAGAAGGGAAAGGTCACGCTCCGGCAAGGGTCATCCCGTCTATCAGGATAGAGGGCACACGGGTGGAAAGGTGCATCCGCGCGTCATTGGCCGGGATGATCCGCAACAGCATGTCGCGCAGATTGCCCGCGATGGTGCATTCGTTGACGGGGTAACGAATTTCCCCGCCCTCGACCCAAAAGCCCGCAGCGCCGCGCGAATAATCACCCGTGGTCGGGTTGATCGTCGATCCGATCATCGAGGTGACCAGCAGGCCCGTCCCCATTTGCGCGATCAACTCGGCACGGCTGGCCGTACCTTGGGTAAGATCGATATTCGAGGTGGCGGGAGAGGGCGGCGAGGTCGTGGACCGCGCCGCATTCGCGGTTGACGCCATCCCCAACTGTCGGCCGGTGGCAAGGTCCAGCGTCCAGCCAGTCAGGATGCCGTCCTGCACTATGGCCCGGCGGGCGGTCGGCAGGCCCTCGGCATCGAACGGGCGGCTACCCGAGACGCGGGGCCGCAACGGATCTTCGATGATCGACAGGCCAGCGGGCAGAACCTGCTGGCCTAGGGCATCGCGCAGCCAGCTTGCGCCCCGCGCAACCGCCGCGCCATTCACCGCGCCAAGAACGTGACCAACCAACGAGGCCGCAATACGCTCGTCAAACAGCACCGGAAAATGCCCCGTGCGCGGCTTGACCGCCCCCGCCCTTGCAAGTGCACGCTCTGCCGCCAGCGCGCCCTGGCTGGCGGCATCGGGAAGGTCGGCCTGATAAATTCGCGCCTCTCCGGCATAGTCCCGCTCCATTCCGGTGCCGGTTCCGGTGAAGGCCACGGCAGAGACCGAACGGCTGGTGCGGGCATAGCCGCCCTGAAACCCGTTGGTCGCCGCCAGATGCGACTGGCGCAAGGAATACCCGGCCGACGCCTCGACCTGCACGATTCCCGTTTGTGCCATTGCGGCATCCTCGGCCGCGCGGGCATCGGCCTCTAGCGCGGCTGCCACGGGTTCATCGGCCGGATCGCACAACTCCAGCGCCGCAATGTCCCAACCCCGCGCCAGTTGATCCGGCGTGGCCAACCCGGCATAGGGGTCGGACGGCGCCTCCCGGGCCATGGCAACGGCACGTTCGGCCAGCCTCTCCAGCGTCGCGGGTGAGATGTCAGAGGCGGAAACGCAGGCTTGCTGCCCGCCAACAAGCACCCGCAGGCCAACCTCGATACCCTCGGCCCGCTCTGCCTGTTCCAGACGACCCGCACGAATGTCGATCGAGACAGACCGCCCCTCGACCGCCATGGCATCCGCGGATTCGGCCCCGGCGCGGCGGGCGGCGGTCAACAATGCCTCGGTCAGGACGGACAGGTCGCGCATGGTGTCGGGCTCCGGCTTTGACGGCCCGCTACCTCGGGCGCGCCTGTGACATGGATACGCTTGCGAGACGTTTTTCAAGACCACAGAGCGCAAAACCGCCGCGAAATCCCGTTCAAACCCGCGTCATGCAAAAAGGGCCGCCCCAGCGGGACGGCCCTTGGCGGTTCTGGGTCGGGCTTACTGCAACTGCTGGCCGTTGGCGTAGAAATGCTTGTCCTTGAACTCCAGCGTCGAGGTCAGCTCATCCGGCCCGGCACCTGCCTTGGCGAACATGCTCAGCATCATCCGTGCGCCCATCGCGTCATCCGACGAGATCAGCCCCATCGCCACCAGCTTGTCCAGCAGCGCATTGCCGCCCACCAGCTTCAGGTCCAGCTTGCCGGTCGGTGCCGGCACCCCCTGATAGGTGGTCATATCGGTGTTGTCGAAGGTGAAAGCGCCCGCGCCGGTCAGCTCGGCCCCGGCAACCTTGGCCAGAAGCTGGGTCAGGTCCAGTGAGTTCAACTGGCCCGGAGGAGCATCGCCCAGCGCCGCCATCTCGGTCTGGTTCATCAGATCATGGGTCAGCGTGGCGGTGCCCTTGGTATCAAGGATCACGGTTGCCGGGTCATGCGGCAATTGCGCGGTCGGGTCGATCATGCCCCAGATGTCATTGGAAAGCGACAGGTCAACCAGCTTTATGGCAAAACCATAGTCTTGCGGCGTGTCAGATTTTTCCACCGGCATCAAAAGTTTGAAACCGCTTTCCGCATAGCTCAGGCTGACTTCGGGCAGCGGAATGCTGGGCCCGGACATCGCCAGTTGCACGCCCTTGCCCTGGGTTTCCAGCAGCAGCCGCGCCGCGTCCAGCGCAAACTGCAGACTGCCACCCTGCGAGCTGCCGGCGATCTTGGAAGGCCCCTGAGCATCCACCACGTTCACCGTATAGGCGACAGCGCCATAGGTCAGCGTGGACTCAACCGCAAAGCCCGCCTTCAGCGCGTCGGAAAGCTCCTTGTTTTCCATGCCGGTCAGCGTGCCGGCCGCCTTGCCCGCCAGAGCAGAGACACTGGCCGTCAGATCGACATCGCTGCCGTCTTCGGTGTCTTTGCCCTTGACCGCGATCGAAAGGCTGTCGGCAGCAAACTGGCTGTCCAGCTTCTTGCCCGCCCCTTCCGGTGCGATCAGGTAATGTCCGGCCAGATTGGCCAGGGTGGCCTGCACCTTGGTGCCCTTGGCTGCGGCATCCTCGCCGTCCAGCTTGTTCAGCGTCAGTTCCAGCTTGGGAACGGTAAAGGCATAGTCGGTTGCCTCGGGCGTGCCGCTGGCAACAATGGCCATGCCGGGCTGGCTGACCAGAATTTCCGCATTCTTGGCCGGATCGGTTCCCTTTGCCGGAAAATCCATCGTGACGGTATAGCTGTCGGACATGGTGATCGCCACCGTGCCATCGCCCTTGTCGGTCAGCCGCACCTCACCCAGCGCGGTTTCCACCTTGGAGCCGTCTTTTTCGGTGACCGCCTTCAGGTCGGTGACAACCAGTGCCCCGCCCTCGGTCTTGGAAGAGCCGACGCTCAGCGTCTGCCCCATGGCGGCCGACATATCCTGCCAGTTCTGCCACACCTGATCGGGTGTCACATCGGCTTGGGCATATCCTGCGAACAAAGCCAGTGTCGCGGTCGAAGCCGCAAGAGACCAGTGTTTCATAATGGACCTTTCCGGTGGAAAATTTGCGCTACAGCATCCGGCCTGCCATCCGCGTGGTCAAGGGAATTGCGTTGACAAGGCGGCCGTCTGGGCAAACTTGGCCCTGCAACAGAAAGGACGCTGCGATGCAAAACAAGGTGGTCGTCATCACAGGCGCAAGCCAGGGCATTGGTGCCGCCGCGGCACGGGTGTTTGCCGGGGCTGGAGCCAAAGTGGCGCTTCTGGCACGCAATAGCACGAAAATCGCGGATCTTGCTGCCGAAATCGGCCCGGACAATGCGATTGCCCTGCCTTGCGACGTATCGAACTGGGACCAGACACGGCAGGCCGTTGCCGCAGCAGCCGCGCGATTCGGCCGGCTGGATGTGCTGATCAACAATGCAGGCGTCATCGAACCGATGGCCCGGCTGGCCGACAGCGATCCCGCCTTGTGGGACCGCGCTGTGGATATCAACCTGAAAGGGGTTTATCACGGCATCCGCGCCGCCTTGCCGATGATGAAGGCGCAAGGCGCGGGCACGATCATCACCACCTCGTCCGGTGCGGCAACCAGCCCATATGACGGCTGGAGCGGCTATTGCAGCAGCAAGGCAGGCGCCCTGATGCTGACGCGCGCCCTGCATCTGGAAGAGGGCGCAAACGGCATCCGCGCGCTGGGCCTGTCACCAGGCACCGTGGCGACCGAGATGCAGGTCAAGATCAAGGCCAGCGGCGTCGGCCCCGTGGCGCAGCTTGATCCCGCGGTCCACATTCCCGCCGATTGGCCGGCGCGCGCTTTGCTGTGGATGTGCGGCCCTGCGGCAGATGGCTGGCTTGGCAAGGATATTTCCCTGCGCGATGAGACAATCCGCAAAGCGGTGGGCCTGATCTGACGGCCTGATCCGGGAGAGCATTTGAATGATCGGAATTCTTGACACCGGCCCCCTGTGGACGCTGACCTTGCGGCGGCCCGAAAAGGCCAATTCGCTGACCCGCACCATGCTGGAATCGCTGGCCCGCACCGTACAGCGTGCCAGCAGGGAAGGCGCACGCGCGCTGATTCTGACGGGCGAGGGCAAGGTGTTCTCGGCGGGGGCCGATCTGGATGAGGCGCGGGCCGGTCTGGCAACCGCGACCATTTGGGAAGAGTTGTCAGGTGCCATCGCCGCCTTTCCGGGCCTGACCATCGCCGCGCTGAACGGCACGCTGGCCGGGGGTGCGATGGGCATGGCGCTGGCCTGCGACATCCGGCTGGCGGTGCCTTCGGCCAAATTCTTCTATCCGGTGATGAAACTGGGCTTTCTGCCACAACCATCCGATCCGTCACGGCTTGCCCGGCTGATCGGCCCGGCGCGCGCCAAGATGATCCTGATGGGCGGCGCAAGGATCGAGGCTGACGAGGCGCTGACCTGGGGTCTGATCGACCGCATCACCCCACCCGAAGCCCTGATTGAAACAGCATACTCCCTTGCCGCCGATGCTCTGGCCGCCACGCCCGCCCATGCCGCCGCGATCAAGCGGCTGATCCCCTGACGCCACGCCAGCCCGTCGCGCCGCTTGTCTTGCGGCACCTTTCTTGCCACAGGAGAACCTGACGGGGCCGGAACGGAGACCAGATCATGGCGGCACAGCCCGAATTGGCCGGTGAAGCGCTGGCTTGGCTGACCAATGCAGGCCAGACAGCCAAAGGCTGGCTGCTTTCGCCCGCCGCATGGTCGCAGTTTGCACTGCTTGCGCTGGCCTATCTGGGCGCGCGCCTGTTGGCCCGGCGGCTTGATCCGGCGATCCGCCGTTTGCTGGAGCCCGGCGACAAGGATACGCTTCTTGCGGCCCTGCGCCGTTTTGCCTTGTGCTTTGTGCCGCTGATCCTGCCGGTGCTGGCCTATGCTTTCACCGCCCTGGGCGAAGACGTCACCCGCTCGCTGTTTGGCTCGGGCGAGGTGATCGCCTTCGGCAAGCGCGTCTTCCTGTTCCTCGCCGCCCGCATCTTCGTGCGCGACGTGCTGACCGACAGCTTCCTGCGCCTTTTGGGTCGCTATGTGCTGATCCCGGCCATGGCGCTTTATGCCTTGGGCATCCTTGACAACATCTCACTGCGGCTTGAAGAAACCGTGGTCGAGCTGGGCAACATCCGCTTTTCCGCCATGTCGCTGTTGCGCGGGCTGATCGCGGGGTCGCTCTTGTTCTGGGCGGGGTCTTGGTCCAACCGGCAAAGCGCCGATTACATCAAGAAACAACAGGAACTGCGCCCCGCCACCCGCGAACTGGCGGTCAAGGCGGTTGAGGTGATGATCTTCGGCGCGGCTTTCCTGCTGCTTATGACGATCATGGGCATCGACCTGACCGCCGTCGCCGTTCTGGGCGGCGCCCTGGGTGTCGGCATCGGCCTTGGCCTGCAACAGATTGCGGCAAACTTCGTCTCCGGCATCATCCTCTTGGTCGAGGGCCAGACCACCGTCGGCGATTATGTCGAGCTGGATGGCGGCGAAAAGGGCACCATCGTCAAGATGACCGCCCGTGCCTGCGTGCTGGAAACCTTTGACGGCCGCTGGATCGTGGTGCCGAACGAGCATTTCATCACGACGCGCGTCGTGAACTATTCCGACCAGGGCAGCGCCAACCGGTATGAGGCGGCGTTCTCCGTCAGCTATGATACCGACATCAACCTTGTGCCCGAAATCATCGAAGCTGCCGTGGCCGCCTTGCCCTTCGTGCTGCAACAGCCCGACGGGCCGGACTGCGAACTGCGCGGCTTTGGCGAGTCGAGCGTCGATTTCGCCGTGGAATACTGGGTGAACGGGATCGATGATGGGAAAAATAAATACGGCAGCCTGGTGTTGTTCGCCATCTGGAACGCGCTCAAATCCGCAGGGATAGAGATGCCTTATCCTCACCGCGTCGTCGAATTGCGTCGTCAGGGGCCAAAGTGATCGAGGCGCCAGAGGCTTTGGTCATCGGGGCCGGGCCTGCGGGGCTTATGGCCGCCGAAGAACTGGCGCGCGCGGGCCGCCGCGTGGTGGTGGTCGAGTCAAAGCCAAGCCCTGCACGCAAGTTTCTGATGGCGGGAAAGTCGGGCCTTAACATCACCAAGGATCAACCTGCCGCCAGCTTTGCTGCCAGTTATCCCGATGTCTGGATTCATCCCTATCTGGCCGAATTCGGCCCGGCACAGGTGATAGGCTGGGCGCAAGGCCTGGGCCAGCCGGTGTTTACCGGCTCTTCAGGCCGGGTGTTTCCCGTGGCGATGAAGGGCTCGCCCCTGCTGCGCGCATGGCTTTCGCGGCTGGAAGGGCTGGGTGTCGGCCTGCGTACCCGCTGGCGCTGGCAAGGGTTCGCAGGCGATGCCTTGCGGTTTCATACGCCAGGGGGGGAACGCCTGCTTACGCCCTCCGTCACCGTTCTGGCATTGGGCGGGGCAAGCTGGTCACGGCTGGGGTCCGATGCCGCCTGGGTGCCATGGCTGGCCGAGAGGGGGGTCAAGATCGCCCCTTTCCGTCCCGCCAACATGGGCTTTGCCATCGACTGGTCGCCCCACATGGCCCGCCACTTCGGCCAGCCGGTCAAGGGTGCCGCGCTGATCGTCGGGGGTCGGCGCGAACGGGGCGAGTTCGTCCTGTCCGCCAAGGGAATCGAGGGCGGCGGCATCTATGCCGTCAGCCGTGAGATACGCGACGGTGCCCCCCTCACGCTGAACCTGATGCCCGATGTCGCGGAAGCCGATCTTTCCGCCCGCCTTGCCCGCATGAAACCGGGCGAGACCCTTGCCAACCGCCTGCGCAAGCTGGGCCTTGGCCCCGCCGCCACGGCGCTGGTCATGGAGTTCGGGCGCAACCTCGATCTTGTTCAGGCCATCACGGCCCTGCCCATCCGCCACGCCGGCCCCCGCCCGCTGGATGAGGCAATCTCGACCGCAGGCGGCATCGCCGCCGACGGCCTGACCCCCGATCTGGAACTGCGCGCCCTGCCCGGCATCTTTGCGGCGGGCGAAATGCTGGACTGGGAGGCCCCCACGGGCGGCTATCTGCTGACCGCCTGTCTGGCGACGGGGCGGCACGCGGGGCGGGCGGCGGCACGGCTGGACAGCACCCCAGCACAGCAATGAAACCGCGCCAATCCGTTTGAATCCACCTTTGGCTGACGTTTACTGCAACCTGGGGCTTAGCTGTGAACAGTGAGGATCATATGAGATTACTGGCACTGCAATATTCTCTGTGCAGCGTGTTTTCCTGCCTTGTGACCTCAACGGCCACCGCCGAACCGCTGTCCGTGTTCCGCGATTGCGCGCTGTGCCCCGAGATGATCGAACTGCCGATGGGATCGTTCACCATGGGCGCGCCGGACAGCGAGTTTCGCCAGAACGTCTGGTACGACCCGGCGACCGAAAGCCTTCAGCTTGCCACCAAAGATCACCCCTGGATTCCCGATAACGAAGGCCCCCAGCACAGGGTGACCGTCGATCTGCCCATCGCCATGGGCAAGAACGAGGTGACTTATGGCGAATGGATGGCCTGTGTTCATGATGGTGGCTGCAACGGCTATGAGCCGGTGCATACGGCCGGGCGGGCGGGCACTGATGAGGCCATTGCGCGCGCATTCGATGACCGGCTGTTCAAGCCGCTGCCTTCAAAACACGCCATGCAAGAGGCCATCGCCCAGCACAAGTTTCTGCCCAGCACCGACAGGCACCCGGTGTTTTACGTTTCCTATCTGGATGCGCTGACCTATGTTGCCTGGCTGAACCAGAAACTTGGCACCACCGCCTATCGCCTGCCGACCGAGGCGGAATGGGAATATGCGGCGCGGGCCGGCACCACCACCCGCTTTGCCCAAGGGTTTGAACCGACCGCCGATCAGGCCGATATATCCGGCGAGGGGACAGAGATGGTTTTGCATCAGCGCCGCCCCGACCTGCGCAGCCTTCCGTTTCCCGTTCCTGTTGATGAGATGGATGCCGCAAACCCCTGGGGCCTGCGCCATATGTCAGGTAATATCGCAGAGATTACAGCCTCTTGCTACGCTGTCCGCTATGCTGACTGGGAAACCACCAGCGAATGGCTGGAAAAAAGCGCCCTCAAAAGCTGTAAACGTTCTTGGCGAGGCGGCGCTTATGTTGGCCCGATGAACGCGGCGCGCGTGGCGTTTCGGATGCCCGCCGATGAAGACAACAGAAATCAATACACCGGATTCAGAATTGTCAAGCAATTGAAATAGGACAATGAAATGGGCGGCTGGCCAGATAGGTCACAAAAGCATGTGACAGGCCCGTGCCAAGATATTACGGAGGCGTTGGCGGCATCTCCAACCTGGCCTGCCACCAGAAACCGAGGGTTCCATGCGCCTTTATTCATCCCCCACCACCCCCTTTGGCCGGATTGCCACCGTCATGATGATGGAATGCGGGCTTGAGGACCGGGTTCAGGTTATCTCTGCCTCGGGCACGCCGCTTGATCCCGGCACCATGCCGTTGGCCCAGAATCCCCTTGGCAAAATTCCGGCGCTGGAACTGGACGATGGCCGCGCAATCTATGACAGCCGGGTGATCTGCCGCTATTTCGACGACCTGTCGGGCAGCGGACTTTATCCGAAGGGGCATGCGCTGTGGGATGTTCTGACGCTGGAAGCGACGGCCCATGGCATCGCGGATGCCGCCGTGCTCATGGCCTATGAAGTGCGCCTGCGCCCCGAAGACCTGCGCTTTGCCCCCTGGGTCGAAGGCCAGTGGCAAAAGATCGCCCGTGCGCTTGATGCCATGGAATCGCAGTGGATCGGCCTGCTGCAAGGCCCCATGACCACGGCCCATATCGCCGTGGGCGCAGCCCTGTCCTACCTGGATTTCCGCCACGATCTGCGCGGCTGGCGCGATATCCGGCCACAGCTTGCCGCGTGGGAAGCCGGCTTCGCCACCCGCCCGTCGATGCATGCCACCCGCCCTGCTGGTTGATGCCGCATAGGAACCCCAGGCTGCGCCTTCAAGGTCACGCCCTGCGACAAAGCGGAATTCCGCGCCCCTGCGCGCCTTTGACCGCTGGACGGGCCGCTTTTCCTTGTCTAATACCAGCCCGGCAAGGCTGCGGGAAACTGCGGCCTCACTGGTATATGGGTCGCAAGCCCGGCGGCCCCGGAAGGGAGAAGATCTCGTGTCCCACGCTGATGACAACGCAGGCACCCGCAGGGATTTCCTGTACTACGCAACCGCCGGGGCCGGCGTCGTTGCCACCGGGGCGGCGGTTTGGCCCCTGATCAACCAGATGAACCCGTCGGCCGATACCCGCGCGCTGGCGTCGATCATGGTCGATATCTCGGGCGTCGCGGTTGGCACCCAGTTGACCGTGAAATGGCGCGGCAAGCCGGTGTTCATCCGTCGCCGCACCGATGAGGAAATCAAGGCCGCCCGCGACACCAAACTTTCTGATCTGGTGGACCCGCTGGCCGAGAACGACAACCTCGACCCCACTTCAGACGCCAGCGACCAGAACCGCGCGCTGGACGAAAAGGGCGAATGGCTGGTGACGATGGGGGTTTGCACCCACCTCGGCTGCGTGCCGCTGGACCATGCCGGTGACTTCGGCGGCTGGTTCTGCCCCTGCCACGGCTCGCACTACGACACCGCTGGCCGCATCCGCAAAGGACCGGCGCCGCGCAACCTTCAGGTGCCGGTCGTCAAGTTCGAAAACGACACCACGATCAAGCTGGGCTGAGGAGCATAACCGATGGCTGGTATTCCCCACGACCATTACGAGCCCAAGTCGGGCTTTGAAAAGTGGCTCCACACGCGCCTGCCGGTGGTAAGCCTTGTCTATGACACCCTGATGATTCCCACGCCCAAGAACCTGAACTGGATGTGGATCTGGGGCATCGTTCTGGCCTTTTGCCTGGGCCTGCAAATCGTGACCGGCATCGTGCTGGTGATGCATTATACCCCCCATGTCGATATGGCCTTTGCCTCGGTCGAACACATCATGCGCGACGTGAACGGCGGGCATATGCTGCGCTATCTGCACGCCAACGGCGCGTCGCTGTTCTTCTTTGCGGTCTATCTGCACATCTTCCGCGGCCTTTACTACGGCTCTTACAAGGCCCCGCGCGAAGTAACCTGGATCGTCGGGATGCTGATCTATCTGGCGATGATGGCGACCGGCTTCATGGGCTATGTTCTGCCCTGGGGTCAGATGTCGTTCTGGGGCGCCACGGTGATCACGGGCCTGTTCGGCGCAATCCCCGGCATCGGGCCGTCGATTCAGGAATGGCTTCTGGGCGGGCCTGCGGTGGACAATGCCACGCTGAACCGCTTTTTCAGCTTGCACTACCTGCTGCCCTTCGTGATCGCCGCCTTGGTCGCGGTTCACATCTGGGCCTTCCACACCACCGGCAACAACAACCCCACGGGTGTTGAAGTGCGCCGCGGGTCCAAGGAAGAAGCGGCGAAAGACACCCTGCCCTTCTGGCCCTATTACGTCATCAAGGACCTGTTCGCCCTGGCGGTGGTTCTGGTGATCTTCTTTGCCGTCGTCGGCTTCATGCCCAACTTCCTGGGCCACCCCGACAACTACATCGAGGCGAATGCGCTGGCGACCCCGGCCCATATCGTGCCGGAATGGTACTTCCTGCCGTTCTACGCCATCCTGCGCGCCTTCACCGCCGATGTCTGGGTGGTGCAACTGGTCCACTTCGTATCCTTCGGCATCATCGACGCCAAATTCTTCGGCGTGCTGGCGATGTTCGGGGCCATTGCCGTCATGGCGCTGGTTCCGTGGCTGGACACCTCTTCGGTGCGTTCGGGCAAATACCGCCCCAAGTTCAAGGGCTGGTTCTGGCTTCTGGCTTTCGACTTCGTGGTGCTGATGTGGGTGGGCGCGATGCCGACCGACGGGATTTATCCCTACATCTCGCTCTTGGGGGCCACTTACTGGTTCGCCTACTTCCTCATCATCCTGCCGCTGCTTGGCGTTCTGGAAAAACCGCTGCCGCAACCGGCAACGATCGAGGAAGATTTCAAGGCCCACTACCCCGGTGCGGCCGAGTGACGGAAAGGAACTGATCAGATGTTTCGCAAGATCGCAATCAGCGCCGCTTCCGCGCTTGTCCTCTCCACCGGGGCTGGCTTCGCCAACGAAGGCGGCCATATCGAGGACATCGGCTTCTCGTTCGAAGGCCCCTTCGGCAAGTTCGACGAACACCAGTTGCAGCGCGGCCTTCAGGTTTACACCGAGGTTTGCGCGGCCTGCCACGGCCTGAAGTTCGTGCCGATCCGCACCCTGTCCGATGAGGGCGGGCCTGCGATTCCGGCCGATCAGGTCCGCGCCTATGCCAAGCAGTTCACCGTGGTGGACAAGGAAACCGGGCAAGAGCGTGAGGCGCTTCCGTCGGACAATTTCCCGGCCAATACCTCGGCCGGGGCGCCTGACCTTTCGCTGATGGCCAAGGCACGCGCCGCGTTCCATGGCCCCTATGGCCTGGGCATCAACCAGTTGTTCCGCGGCATCGGCGGGCCCGAATACATCCACGCCATCCTCACCGACTTTACCGGCGAGACCAAGGATGAGGCAGGTTCTACCTTCTACGAGAATCACGCCTTCTCGACCGGCTGGATCAAGATGCCCCCGCCCCTGACCGAAGGCCAGGTGACCTATGCCGATGGCACGCCCGCAACGGTGGACCAGATGGCCAAGGACGTGGCGGCCTTCCTGATGTGGACGGCGGAACCCCACATGATGGCGCGCAAGCAGTCGGGTTTTATTGGCGTGATCTTCCTGATCGTGCTGTCCTCGCTGCTGTATCTGACCAACAAGCGCCTCTGGGCCGGGGTCAAGGGCAAGAAATCGGCCTGATCCGACTGACATGACAGAAAAGGCCCCTGCATTGCGGGGGCCTTTTTCATTCGGCCAGGCACCCGCTCAACGCGTTGATCCCAGATAATCGCGCAGCGCGGGGGGCGGATTGGCGAACAGCGCCGCCGTTGGCACTGGTGCGGCGGCAACCCCCTCGGCCACCAGCACCGTGGCATCGGCAAACCGCAGCGCATCCTGCGGATCATGCGTCACCATCAGCACCGTCGCGCCGGTGTCGCGCGCCAGCCCGGCCACAAGCTCGAGCATCTCGGCCTTCAACGCCGGGCCAAGTGCCGCGAACGGTTCATCCAGCAGCAACAAGGGCCGTGCCCGCAGCAAGACCCGCGCCAGCGCCGCCCGCCCCTGCTGACCGCCCGAAAGTTGCGCCGGTTTGCGCCCACCCATACCGGCCAGACCCACCCGGCCCAGCGCCTCCTCAATCCGCTCACGATCCGCAGCCGTCAGCCGCAGATCGGGCCGCAACCCAAGACCGACATTCTGCGCCACCGTCAGATGCGGGAACAGGTTCTGATCCTGAAACAGCACGCTCAGCGGGCGTTCCCCCGGCGGTGTCGCCGTCATATCCTGCCCCTGCCACAGGATACGCCCTGCTGTCGGGGCCAGGAATCCCGCAATTGCCATCAGCAGAGTCGATTTCCCCGCCCCTGACGGCCCGATCACCGCCGCGCGTTCGCCTGTGGGCAATGACCAGTCGGCGGTAAGCCGGAAATCGTCCTGAACAATCCGTACCCGCTCAAGCATCAGCATAGCGTGCCCCCATCCTGTCAAACGCCCAGAACAACGCAAAACTCAGGGCAACCAACAACATGGCCGCCGCCCCAGCCGCCTCCATCCGGTAGGCCCCGGCCAGCCGCTGCACCATCAGCGGCAGAGTCACCGACCGCTCGCCCGCGAACAGCGCGATCACCCCCAGATCCCCCATCGACAGCGCCGCCGACAGGCCCGCACCGAACCCCAGGGGCCGCGCCAACCGAGGCAGCACCAACAGCCGCAGCCGTGCCACCCCAACTAACCCGACCGACTGTGCCAGCCGCCCGTAATCCGCCTGCACCTGCCGGGCCTCGGGCAGCAGCAGCCGCACCAGAAACGGCAGCGACAGCGTGGCATTGACCAGCACCGTCACCGGCAGCGCCAGCCGCTCGACCGCCCCAAGGGGCCGCAGCACCAGAAACAACCCGGTCCCGATCACCAGGCCCGAGGCCGCAAGCGGCAGCATCCCCGCCAGCTCTGCCCACCTCGCACCGGAAACCCGCGCCAGAACAAGCGTCAGCCCCGCCGC
>DDEX01000003.1 GCA_002336845.1 Rhodobacteraceae bacterium UBA1943 | reverse complement strand
TCGCCATGCTCGGCGTCTATTCGGCAACCAAGTTCGCCGTGCGTGCGCTGACGCAAGCCGCCGCCAAGGAATATGCCAGCGCGGGCATCACGGTGAACGCCTACTGCCCCGGCATCGTCGGCACCGACATGTGGGTGGAGATCGACGAGCGCTTTTCCGAGATCACCGGAACGCCGAAGGGCGAAACTTACAAGAAGTATGTCGAAGGCATCGCTTTGGGTCGCGCGCAGACGCCGGAGGACGTGGCAGCGTTGGTCGCCTTCCTCGCGGGCGCCGATTCCGACTACATAACGGGACAGTCGATCCTGACCGATGGCGGTATCGTCTATCGATAAAGCCGCCTGCCAAATCGCGAACGTTCAGAAGCGCCCACACCGGGAAACGGCCTTGTGAGAATTTTTCTCTCCAGCGGAATGGTTCCGTCTGGAAGAGCCGCCTTTGTCGAGAGAATTGTCCTCTTGTTGCTTGGCATGGCCATCGCCGCCTTCGGCCGCCATTCGTACCACAGGTTCTTGACCGGCATTCGACGCCTACTGAAGAGCGGTCGGTTCCTCATCTACGCGGGTTTCGGGCGGGATTGCCGTCATCCGGTCAAACCCCTGACTGGTATGAAGGCTCTACAGGGCCGGCGTCGGGTTGGCGTCGCAGTGAGGTCGCACTGCGCCCCCGGATCGGGTCGGCGAGCAGCCTGAGGCCGTTCAGCACCACCAGCACCGTGCCGCCCTCATGGCCGATCACCGCCAAGGGCAGCGGCAGATCGAAGAAGAGGCCGCCGGTGACCAGCACCAGCATGGCACCGATGGCGAAGACCAGATTCTGACGGATGACGGCGGAAGCGCGTCGCGACAGGCGATGCGCGTCGGCCAGCCGCTCCATGTCCTCGGACAAAAGCGCCACATCGGCGGCCTGAAGCGCGACCTCCGAGCCGGCGGCGCCCATGGCGATGCCGACATCGGCGCGGGCGAGCGCCGCCGCGTCGTTCACGCCGTCGCCGACGAAGGCGACCTTGCCGTCTCGGGTCAGATCGGCAATCTGGCGCACCTTGTCCTCGGGCAGCATCCCGGCATGGATCTCGTCTGGCGCAAGCCCCAGCTCGCCGCCGATCCGCAGCGCCACCGGACGACGATCCCCGGTCATCATCACGATGCGGCGAACCCCGCCCCGGCGCAGGGCGGCCAGGGCGGCGGCCGAACTCGGCCTCGCCTCGTCCGCGACGCAGACGGCGCCGAGAACCCTCTGGCCGCGCCCCAGATAGACCACGGTCTGCGCCGTATCCGCCAGCGCGCGAAGCTCGTGCCGGTCGATCCGGGCGCCCATCTCCTCGGCCAGATAGGGGTTGCCGGCCCAGAGGGGGCCGTCCTCGTCCCGCCCGAGGATGCCGAACCCGGGCCGCGCCGTTGCGTCCACGACCTTCGCCACCTGAAGCCCGCGCGCCCCGGCCTCGCGGGCGATGGCGGCGGCGATATGGTGTTCGGACCCGGCCTCCAGCCCGGCCAGCAACGACAGGAAGCCGGCCTCGTCGCCATCGAGCGCCACCACCCGCGTCACCTCCGCGCGGCCGTTGGTCAGGGTGCCGGTCTTGTCGAAGGCGAAGGTATCGACGGCGGCCAGGGTTTCCAGCGCGGCGCCGCCCTTGAAGAGCACGCCGCCGCGTGCCGCCGCCGAGAGCGCCGACAGGATCGCGGCCGGGACCGAGATGACGATGGCGCAGGGGCTGGCCGCGACCAGCAGCGTCGCCGCCCGGTAAAGCGCTTGCTCCCAGTCGCGGCCCAGTCCCCAGAAGGCGGCGAAGGCGATCACTGCCCCGGCCATGACCACGACGGTATATCGCTGGCCGAACCATTCGCTGAACCGTTCGGAGGGCGCGCGGGCGGCCTGCGCCTCGGTCACCAGCCGGATCATCCGGGCGATGGTGCTGTCGCCGACCGTCTTGGCGACACTCATCTCCATCACGCCGTCCAAGTTGACCGTGGCCTCGAATACCTGCGCGCCCGGCTCTTTCGAGACGGGCATGGATTCGCCGGTGATGTTGGCCTCGTCGACGCCGCCGCTACCGGCGAGGATCACGCCGTCGGTGGGCACCCGGGCGCCGGGCCGCAGCACCACCACGTCGCCGACGGCCAGTTCCCCGGCGGCGACTTCCTCGACCGCGCCGCCCGCGGTTCTGCGCAGCGCCGTCTCGGGGCGCAGCGCCATCAACACCTCGATGGCCCGCCGCGCCCGGCCGAGTGCCCGCTCCTCAAGCGTGGTGGAGATGCTGAACAGCGTCAGCAGCACCGCGCCCTCGAACGGTGCGCCGACCACCGCCGCAGCGATGGCGGCGGCGATCATCAAGAGGTCGATGTCGAGAACATGCTCGCGCCACAGTTCCGAAACCGCGCGCCAGGCGGTCGGAAACCCGCCCGCCAGATAGACCAGCGCCAGCCCCGGAGCCAGCAAGGCGCCAAGAATCTCGTGCGCCGGCCACCGTCCGGCCACGGCCATCGCCATGCCGAGTACTGTGGCGAGCGAGAGGACCAGCGACAGGTCAACGGGCAGGGATCGCTTCATGTCAGTCTCCGGGCTGGCACAAGTGCTGGCTGGGTTCGAGAATCGTTCATGTGGGCTTCTTGCCCCGCGATGCAAGCGCCGCGATGGCGGTCCAGATGCAGGTGCGCACGGACGCTATCCTGCCGGCCCGCCGCCGACGATCGTCCACCGTGTCGAGAAGGAGCTGACTCTGATCCGCGAGGTGGACTAGGCGCCCTATTTCCAGACCGTACATGACATCGTGCAGTTTGCCAGATCGAAGGGCATCCTCTGTCAGGGCCGCGGCTCGGCGGCGAATTCCGTGGTCTGCTATCTTCTGGGCATCACCGAGGTCCCGCCCGAGAGCATCGCCCTGATCTTTGAGCGGTTCATCAGTAAGGAACGCGGCGAGCCGCCGGATATCGACGTCGATTTCGAACATGAGCGGCGCGAGGAAGTGATCCNNTCGACGTCGATTTCGAACATGAGCGCCGGGAAGAGGTGATCCAGTGGAACTATGACCGCTATGGCCGCGAGCGCGCCGGACTGACGGCAACCGTGATCCAGGCTGCCGGCGTCGAGGTCGCGCGGGAGGTGCTCGCCGAGGCGCAGGGGGCCATCCAGCCGCTGGTGCCTTACCTCGACACCCTGCGCTGGCTGCTGATCGCCGTGGCGCTCGCCGGCATCGCCGTCACCATCCATGCCCGCATCGACGACTGGAAGCGGGGGCGGCGGTGATTGCCGGGCTGGGTGCCGCGTTCGCCGGATCGGCGTGGGGGCGCAGGGCGGCGGGGATCCTCCTCGCCGGTGCTGCGATCCTCCTGTTCATGGTGAACCTGCGCCGGGCAGGCGAGCGCGCCGGCCGTGCCGCCGAGCGCTTGGAAACACGGGAGAGAAGTAATGCCGTCCACCGCCGGATGCTGGAAGCCGCCAGCCGCCGCCCCGCTGATCGCGATGCTCTCGCTGAGCGGTTGCGCGGCGGGCGGTTCTGACAGCGGCGGGCCGGGGGCCTGTCCGCCGGTGGTCACCTACACCACCGCCGAACAGGTCCGCGCGGCCAGGGAGGTCGAGGCTCTGCCGGAGGGGGCGATGCTGGTCCGCATGCTCAGCGACTATGCGGTGCTGCGGGACCAGGCCAGGGCGTGCGGGTGAAAGCCGGGCCGGGTGGTGTCCCCGCGGGAAGCGCAGGGCGCCTCGACCGCAAGGCAGCGCCCGGCCCGGTTCACAGCTTCACAAGGTCAAAGAGCCGCAGGGGATTCGCTGCAGGGACATGGTGGCACGGCGGGGCCTCATCTGTCGCGCCCGCCGATGGGCACAGTTGTGCACCTGCCAGGGCGTGCCCTTCGCCATCACGGCAGTGCGGGCGACATTTCTTCGATGCCAGTCAGGATCCGGCCACGAACGCGATCCAAAAGGTCGGCGCCAGTGGAGATGTCGAAGCTCGCCGTTTCCAGCAGTGTTTCCTGACCCGTCACCCGGAACCGCGCGCGGATCCCTTCTTCGTCACCCAGTCCCGCATGGTGGGGATAAAGCAGCGTCAGCCGCGGGGCCTTGTAGAGGTGGGCATAGGCCATCATCTGATAGACGTCCGCCTGGGAGACCCCCTGTTTCGGATCGTCGATCCGGTCGGAAATGCGTTTCCACTTGGTGTCGATCACATGGGCGACCTGACCAGCGCGCCAGATCAGGATGTCGGGCTTGGTCTGAAACACCGCCCGATTATCATCAAGCGACGTCAGACAGAACAGGCGGCCACCCTGCAGGGTCACGCGGAATTCGGACCCTGCCAGCGCCCGCGCTACCAGACGGCCTATGTATTCCTCGAACAGGGCATTCATCTCGAACAGCAGTGCCGCTCCCTGCCCTGACCGTGCTGCCCTGCGCCGAGACCGTGCCGATGCTGCTCTGGGCGCTCTTGGCGTCAGGGCAGATCCAGATGCGAAAGGTCGATGGCTGGGAAACCCTTTCTCAGCCTCTCGTGCCGATGTCCCTTGACCTCGCGGCCTGACTGGAGCCAATGTCACATGCCCGGAGCCCGCTGCTCGGCAATTTCCACCACATTCGCGACACGACCGGACCCTACAGGAGAAAGCAATTGAGCGACGAAACACAAAAGCCCTTCAAGGTCGAAAACGATACCACCGCAGGCTACTGGTCGAACAATCCTGCCAATACCATGCCCATTCCCGACATGATGGGCGCCTACATGCGCAATCGCCCTTATCCGGGCAATCAGGTCGAGGGTCGCAAGGCGTGGATCGTGGGCAGCGGTATCGCCGGCCTTGCGGCTGCTTTCTACATGATCCGCGACGGCGGCATGAAGGGTCAGGACATTACCGTTCTGGATGCGCTGGACGTGACGGGCGGGTCACTTGATGGTGCTGGAAATGCCGAGGATGGCTATATCATCCGTGGCGGCCGCGAAATGAATTTCAATTACGACAATCTGTGGGACATGTTTCAGGACGTGCAAGCACTGGAACTGCCCGAGGGTTACAGCGTTCTGGATGAATATCGCCTGCTCAACGACAACGATTCCAACTGGTCCAAATCGCGCCTGATGCACAAGCAGGGCGAGGTCAAGGATTTCTCGACCTTTGGCTTGACCCGGTCCCAGCAATGGGAACTGATCCGGCTGATGCTGAAACGCAAAGAGGATCTGGATGACCTGACCATTGAGCAGTATTTCAGCAAAGATTTTCTGCAGACCAATTTCTGGTTTCTCTGGCGCTCGATGTTCGCATTCGAGAATTGGCAGAGCGCCTTGGAAATGAAGCTGTATATCCATCGCTTTCTGGACTCGATCGACGGTTTTGCCGACATGTCCTGTCTGGTCTTCCCGAAATACAATCAGCACGACACCTTCGTCAAACCGCTGGTCGAGCATCTGAAAAAGCACGGCGTGCAAGTCCAGTTCGGGACACGCGTCTATGATCTGGAAATGTCCGAAGACGGTGACAAGCGCACGGTGACCGGCATTTTGGCAAAAGTGAACGGCGCCGATGAGCGTATCGCGGTCAGGGACACCGATATCGTGATCGCGCTGACCGGGTCGATGACCGAAGGCACGGCTTACGGCGATATGGATAACGCGCCGGTCTTGGATCGCGGCCGTGCCGATCCCGGCCCGGACAGCGACTGGGCGTTGTGGAAGAACCTTGCCGCCAAATCGCCAGTCTTTGGAAAACCGCAGAAATTCTATGGCAATGTCGACAAGTCGATGTGGGAATCGGCGACGCTGACCTGCAAACCCTCACCCCTGGTCGAGCGGCTGCGCGAGTTGTCGATCAACGACCCCTATTCGGGCAAGACGGTGACGGGCGGCATCATCACCTTCACCGACTCGAACTGGGTCATGAGCGTGACCTGCAACCGGCAGCCTCACTTCCCCGGTCAACCCGGCGATACGCTGGTGCTGTGGGTCTATGGCCTCTTGATGGACAAGGCCGGCAACCGCGTCGCCAAGACCATGCCTGAATGCACCGGCCGCGAGATCCTGCAGGAGCTGTGCCATCACTTGGGCATCCCCGAGGATCAGTTCGATGCGGTCGCAGCCAACACCAAGGTCAGGCTGGCCTTGATGCCTTACATCACCTCGATGTTCATGCCGCGCGCGGCGGGCGACCGCCCGCATGTCGTCCCCGCAGGCTCAACCAACCTTGGTCTGGTCGGTCAGTTCGTCGAAACAGCAAACGACATCGTCTTCACGATGGACAGCTCGATCCGCACGGCGCGGGTGGCAGTCTATTCGCTTCTGGGCCTGCGCAAGCAGGTGCCCGATGTCAGCCCCGTCCAGTATGACATCCGCACGTTGCTGAAGGCGGCCCGCACCGTCAATAACAACGAGCCTTTCCCCGGTGAGCGTCTGCTGCATCGGTTGCTGGGCAAGACATACTACGCCCATATTCTGCCGCCGCTGCCAGACCGCAATCAGGGCACGCGTGAGGCCGCCGAAGCCGAGTTGAAGACCATCTTTGGCAACGTGGGACAGGCGCCCGCATTGATCGGGGGATGGCTGCAAAAGATCCGCGACGAGTTCAAACTTCTCAAGGGGCGGTAACGCCCCCCCCGCAGCCTGACATGACGCTGCCTGCACCTTTACCGCGTCCTCGCGCTCGTCCGTGCCAGCCGCGCAGTCCCATCCCGAAACTCAGGCGTCGGTCTGTTGCCGTTTCCCATAGAACACCTCTTGGTTCCTCAGTTGGTGCTCTCCACATTTTCCGGGCAAATCCAAGCCATCGAGTGCTGGGACTGGGCACCTGGATGGCTCGCCGATCCCTGCGCGCCAGATGCCTGCCGAATTCGACTGCGGAAGCCATAGTCTGACGCCATTGTATCCGATGTGATCCGCAGCGTGGCCTATACTTGTCTGGCCGACGATATTGGATGGGTCGCGCCAGTGTCACATGGCAACCACCTGACGCCACCACTCCTGCATCTCATCAGGCGATGCCCAGCACTCGTGGCATGTCTGTCTGCGAACGAACGAGACGCTCTGACACCTGTCGCCCAGCCGAAAGCACACGCAGATGCCCTGTGCCCCCTGCGACCAGCGAAGAAATATCGGGCGCCTCGGCGATCAGAAGATCGGCGCGTGCGCCCACTCGAAGCCCGACGTCCGACAATCCCATCAGTCTGGCCGGGGTCTCGGACACCATGCGCCATGCCAAGGGCAGCTCGTCGCCCTTCAGATGACCGGTGAGAACGGTCCAGCGGGCGATCTCCAGCAGGTCGCCTGTGCCAGTGGGAACAAACGGGTCTTCGATATTGTCCGATGCAGTGGCAATGGCCACGCCAGCTCGAACCATCTCGGCAACGCGCGTCAGGCCGCGTGGCGGCAGAACGTCAGCGTCGCGGCCTTGCAGATACAGGTTCGCGGCAGGCAAGGTTACAACGCCAAGATCCATCGCCAAAATCTGATCCAGGATCGGAAGAAAGTCCTCACGCGGCACGGCGCTAAGCACGGAACAGTGGCTCAACACCACGCGGCCCGGTCGTGTCTCGGAAGTGGTGGAAATTGGACGGCGGCGTAATCTCCGGGTGAACTGACACCCACCCAACCGGCG
This sequence comes from Rhodobacteraceae bacterium UBA1943, assembly GCA_002336845.1. GTDB lineage: Bacteria > Pseudomonadota > Alphaproteobacteria > Rhodobacterales > Rhodobacteraceae > Fuscibacter. The sequence continues at coordinate 1,467 of DDEX01000003.1, read as the reverse complement.
GCGGCAACCGCCAGGGAGATCACGCCATGAAGCAGAATACCGACAGCTCATCCTTTTCGCTACTGCCCGACGCAGGGGCGTATGATCCGATCGAGGATCGCCTTCGGGCGAATGTCCGAGCCACCATTGAGGCCATGTTCGAAGAGGAACTTGCCGACTTTCTTGGTCGGCTTCGTTACGGCCGCGGCAACGAGCGGGCCAGGGGCTACCGTCACGGGCACCGTGATCGGCAGCTGACCGGCACTTTCGGCACCGAGACGGTGCGGGTTCCTCGTGCTCGGATCGCGCAGCCACTTGAACACCATGTTGGCGTTCACCGCATAACGGCGCGCCACCTGCGCAACCGAAACGCCAGGAGCCGTCGTCTGCAGGCAGATCGACCGCTTCTCTTCGTCCGTCCAAAGCCGCTTTGTCCGACGCGCCACGCTCGCACCATAGTGTCCACCATCTATAGCGGACACTATCTCCCACGCTCACCGCGCGGCAGGGCAGTCAGACCGGACGCTTACGTCGAATACGGTAGTGTGCGTGCTGTTGCGGTTTTTCTGTGGCGGTGTTGATGTGGCGTTGATGTAAACGGGCGAATGCTAAAAGCGCCCCGGAGAGCGCTGCGCAAGTAACTGATATGTTTTGATTTTTTGGTTGCGGGGGCAGGATTTGAACCTGCGGCCTTCAGGTTATGAGCCTGACGAGCTACCGGGCTGCTCCACCCCGCGCCATTTGCCTTTTGGGCGTCCCTTCCGGGTTTGTGACTGGAAGGGGTTTTGTATTGAGATCGTAGATGAGGATGGAGTTCATTAGGTTTGGCGGTGACCTACTCTCCCACGTCTTGAGACGCAGTACCATTGGCGTGTTGGCCCTTAACGGCCGAGTTCGGGATGGGATCGGGTGTTTAGCCAGCGCTATGACCACCAAACCGAATGAACTCCATCGGCCCTTTCGGGCCGTAACATCAGGGATTGTTCCAAGCTAGTGATACTTATGGTGCTTTTGATATGGTCTTGCTGTTTCTGGATCAGATCAAGCCAATCGGGCAATTAGTACCGGTCAACTGAATGCATTGCTGCACTTACATCTCCGGCCTATCGACGTGGTGGTCTTCCACGGCCCTCAAGGGAGACCTAGTTTTGAAGGGGGCTTCCCGCTTAGATGCCTTCAGCGGTTATCCTGTCCGAACATAGCTACCCAGCACTGCCGTTGGCACGACAACTGGTCCACCAGTGGTTCGTTCAACCCGGTCCTCTCGTACTAGGGTCAACTCTTCTCAAGTCTCCTGCACCCACGGCAGATAGGGACCGAACTGTCTCNNTAAACCCAGCTCACGTACCTCTTTAAACGGCGAACAGCCGTACCCTTGGGACCTGCTCCAGCCCCAGGATGAGATGAGCCGACATCGAGGTGCCAAACGATGCCGTCGATATGGACTCTTGGGCATCATCAGCCTGTTATCCCCAGAGTACCTTTTAT
>DDEX01000033.1 GCA_002336845.1 Rhodobacteraceae bacterium UBA1943 | reverse complement strand
CAGGGTGGATTTGCCGCAGCCCGAAGGGCCGACGAAGACGATCAGCTCTCCCGCCCTGATTTCAAGGTTGATGTCCTGAAGGACGCTGACCTCGCCGTAGGATTTGACGACATTGCGCAGGGAAAGATCGGTCATCTCAGCCTCCCGCTGAAGTGAGGATCGCATAGGCCCAGGGGGCCAGCGTCAGGGTGCCGCCTTGGGGGGCGATGTCGGACAGGTCGGGTGCGGTGGGCGCCCAGTTGCCCGCCGGGGCCGGGATGGTGGCGGGTGCATCCGACAGGTTGAAGGCGCAGAACAGGGTTTCCTTGCCCGCTTGCCGCGTGAAGGTCAGCACGCTGGCTGTGGCCTTGGTGCCGGTCATGCTGCCCGTCATCAGCGCGGGGTGGGCATGGCGCAGCGCGATGGCGCGGCGGTAGTGGTGGATCAGGCTGGCCGGGTTCGCTTCTGACGCATCAACTGCAAGCGGCAGGTGTTCCTGCGGCACCGGTAGCCAAGGTTTGGCATTGCCCGCAAAACCACCGTTGGCCGCATTTTGTGACCAGACCATCGGTGTGCGGCAGCCGTCACGGCCCTTGAACTCTGGCCAGAACTGGATGCCATAGGGGTCTTGCAGGTCTTCATAGGCAATGTTGGCCTCTGGCAGGCCCAGCTCCTCGCCCTCATAGATGCAGGCCGATCCACGCAGGCACATCAGCAGGGTGGTATAGGCGCGGGCAGCGGCGGGGGACAGGTTCCAGCGGCTGATGTGGCGGGCCACGTCATGGTTGGAATAGGCCCAGCAGGCCCAGCCTTGGGGCGCGACCTCATCCACTTTGCGGAACGTGTCGGCGATGAAGCTGGCCGAAAGGGGGGCATGGCCCGACAACATCTCGAACGCATAAGACATCTGCATCCGGTCATTGCCGCTGGTGTATTCGCCCAGGATTTCAAGGCCGCGCTGGCTGTCGCCGACCTCACCCACCGCAGCCGCGCCATAGGGGTCCATCTCGGCGCGCAGGCGTTTCAGGAATTCGATGTTGCGGGGGTGGTTCTTGTCGTAGATGTGGCGCTGGTGGTTGTAGGGGTTCACCTTGGGCGCGGTCTGGTCATTGCGCTCCTCGACCGGCAGGGGCGGGTTGTCGCGCAATTGCTCGTCATGCATGTAGAAGTTGATCGTATCCAGCCGGAAGCCATCGACCCCCCGCTTCAGCCAGAACCGCGCGACATCCAGCAGCGCCTCTTGCACGGCAGCGCAGTGGAAATTCAGGTCGGGTTGCGAGGTCAGGAAGTTGTGCAGGTAATACTGCTCGCGCCGGGCATCCCATTGCCAGGCAGAGCCGCCAAAGATCGACAGCCAGTTGTTCGGGGCCGTGCCGTCGGGTTTGGGGGCGGCCCAGACATACCAGTCGGATTTGGGGTTGGTGCGGCTGGCGCGGCTGTCCTTGAACCAGGGATGCTGATCAGAGGTGTGCGACAGAACAAGGTCGATCAGCACTTTCAGCCCGTGCGAATGGGCGGTTGCAATCACCGTATCAAAGTCAGCCAGCGTGCCGAACATCGGATCGACATCGCAGTAATCCGACACGTCATAGCCGAAGTCCTTCATCGGCGAGGTGAAGAACGGCGAAATCCAGATCGCATCTACTCCCAGCGAGGCGACGTGGCCCAGGCGCTGCGCGATACCCGCCATGTCGCCGATGCCGTCGCCGTTCGTATCCTGAAAGCTGCGCGGATAGATTTGATAGATCACGGCGCCCCGCCACCAGTCGGGGTCTTTTTTCAGCATGTTCATTCAGCCACCTTTGACCGAGCCAGCCAGAAGGCCGCGCACCAGGTATTTTTGCATTGAGAAGAAGACGATCAGCGGCACCGCGATCGAGATGAAGGCCGAAGCCGCAAGGATTTCCCAGTCGCCACCCTTGGACCCCAGCAGTTCGCGCAAGACCCCGGTCATCACCAGCTGGTCGGGGCGGTTGCCAAGGAAGACGGTGGCGACCAGCAGGTCATTCCACACCCACAGGAACTGGAAAATGGCAAACGAGGCCAGCGCGGGGAAGGAAAGCGGCAGGATGATCTTGCGGAAGATGTGGAACTCGGTCGCGCCATCGACACGGGCGCTCTCGATCACCTCGCGCGGCAGGCCGGTCATGTAGCTGCGCAGAAGGTAGATCGCCAAAGGCAGGCCAAAGCCGGTATGGGCCAGCCAGATGCCGAGGTAGCTTTTGCCAAGGCCAATGTCGTTGTGGAACTTGAGGAGCGGGATCAGCGCCAGCTGCAACGGCACGACCAGAAGGCCGACGATGCCGGCGACGATCAGCGCGCGGCCGGGAAAATCCATCCAGGCCAGCGCATAGGCGGCGAAGGCGGCGATCAGGATCGGGATCACCGTGGCCGGAATCGTCACCGTCATCGTGTTGAGGAAGGCGCGGCCCAGCCCCTCGGCCCCGATCACCTTGACGTAATTGTCGGTGGTGAATTTGGGCGGCTGGGTCGAGGTGAAGAAGATGCGCATCCCGCGCCCGTCCTCGAACTGCGTGGGCGAGGTCAGCCGATAGCTGCCATCCGCCGCCACCGTCAGTTGCTGGCCGTCCTTGAGGTCGGCCACCTCGCCCGGTTTCAGTGCATCGGGTGCCTTCGACGTGGTGCCCCAGGCGCTGACCATCTGACCGGGCTCAAAGGCGTTGCCGGCAATCACCCACAGATCGCCCTCCTGCTTCTGGTCCGCCGCCGGACCGGCGCGGAAAAAGTCGGATTGGGTCGAGGGGAAGGCGGCGCGCCACCAGCCGGTCGCGGCGATCTGGTCCTTGTCGCGGAAGGACGAGACCAGAAGGCCCAGCGTCGGCACCGTCCAGATGATGACCAAGAGCAGCGCAGCAAGGTTCACGGCCCAGGTCAGGCGGGCCTTGGTTCCGGCGATATTTTCCATCACTGCATCTCCCGCCGGGCGTTACGGATGTTCCAGACCATGATCGGCGTCACCAGCGCCATGATCACGATGGCAATGGCCGACCCGCGCCCGTAATCGGGCGTGCCGCGGAACATCCAGTCATACATGAAGTTCGCCAGAACCTGCGATCCCCACTGGCCGTTGGTCATCACGAACACGATGTCGAAGACCTTGAGGACGGTGATGGTGATGGTGGTCCAGACCACGGCGATGGTGCCCCAGATCTGCGGCACCTTGATGCGGAAGAACAATTGCCAGGGGTTCGCGCCGTCCAGAATAGCGGCCTCGACCGTTTCTTCGGGGATGCCGCGCAGGGCGGCGGACAGGATGACCATGGCAAAGCCGGTCTGAATCCAGATCAGGACCGCCATCAGGAAAAAGTTGTTCCAGAACGGGATCGACAGCCATGTTTGCGGCTCACCGCCCAAGGACTGCACGATGGCGTTGAGAAGGCCGATCTGGTCGCGCCCTTCGGCCCGGAAGTCATAGACGAATTTCCAGATCACACCTGCGCCGACGAAGGAAATCGCCATCGGCATGAAGATCAGGCTTTTGGCCACATTTCCCCAGCGAATGCGGTCAGTCACCTGTGCGGCGATCAGGCCGAAGAAGGTGGACAGCGAGGGCACGACAAGCAGCCAGACCAGATTGTTCAGGATGGATTCCTGAAACTTGGGATCAGAGAACAGCCAGCGGTAATTGGCCAGCCCCACCCAACTTGCGCCCGTGGCATCGTGCAGGCTGCGCCACAGCGATTCAAAGACCGGATAGACAAGATACAGCCCCAGCGCCACCAGCGCCGGGCCAAGGAACAGCCAGGGCCGGATCATGCTTGCGCGGGTGATGTTGCGCCCGGCATTCGGCCCGCGCGGCGGCAGGGCGGCATCCAGCAGGAAATTGCTGCCCCAGAACCATGCCGCGCAACCGAAGACGCCGACGATGATGGTGGTCAGGCCGAACAGGATCTGTTCCATGGTCCTCCTCCGTCCCGCCGCAAGGGCAGGTGATGGCAGATATACCTGCCCCGTCGGGGGCAGGCATGGGATGGGGATTATTTGCCCAGAGTGTCCCAGGTGGCCTGGATCTGTTTGGCCACATCTTCGGCCGACTTGCCGCCAGTGAAATCGACCATGCCTGTCCAGAAGGCACCCGCACCGATGGCGCCAGGCATCAGGTCGGACCCGTCAAAGCGGAAGGTCGAGGCATTCAGCAGGATGTCGCCCATCTTCTTCAGTGTGGCATCGCCGTAAACGTCGGTATTCACGCCCTTGTAGGGGGTGACAAAGCCGGTTTGCGCCATCCAGATCTCATGCGCGATCGGGCTTTCAAGGAAGGCGATGAAGGCATCCGAGGCAGGGTTGTCGGTCAGCTTGCCGAACATGGTGCCCGCGCCGAGGACAGGCTTGCCCAGATCCTTGTCGGCATAGGCGGGGAAGTAGAAGAAGTCCGCATCCTGCCCGATCACCGTGCCTTCGGGGAAGAACGAGGGGATAAAGCTGGCCTGACGGTGCATGTAGCACTGCGGCGGCGAGGTAAAGAGGCCCTTGGGGCTGTCGCGGAAGTCGGTTGCGGCGACCGAGGCGACGCCCCCTGCCACATTTGCCTCGGTCTTGGCAAACCAGCCGAAATCGTCAATCGCGGCGATCAACTTGGGGTCGTCGAACTTCAGCTTGTTGGTTACCCAAGCGTCATAATCCTGCGGCGTGTTCAGGCGCAGCATCAGGTCTTCGACCCAGTCGGTCGCGGGCCAGCCGGTGGCCCCGCCCGACCCCAGCCCGATGCACCACGGCGTGCCGCCATCGGCCACGATCTTTTCGGTCAGCGCCTTCAGCTCTTCCATGGTCTGCGGAATTTCATAGCCCGCATCCTCGAAGTTCTCGGGCACATACCAGACCAGCGATTTCACGTCGGCCTTGTAGGGGAAAGCATACATATGCTCGGCCCCGTCCTTGCCGACGTAGCGGCCATAGGCCGCCCAGCTGTCCCCGGCGGCGTAATTGTCCTTGATCCACTGTTCAGTGCCATCGGCCAAGGGGCGCAGATAGCCCTTTTTCGCCAGGTCTGCGGCAAGGCCGGGCTGCGGGAAAACCGCGATGTCAGGGGGGGAGCCTGCTTCGCTGTCGATGACGATCTGCTGTTCGAAACTGGTCGAACCGGAATAGACGATATCGGCGCCGGTTGCGGCCTCAAAATACGCCGCGACGCTTTCGAACAACGCCTTGTCCGGGCCAAGCCACGAGCCGAGGATGGTGATCTTTTGCCCCTTGAGGTTCTGCGATTTCAGCGTCTCATAGGAATCCCAGTGGAACCGGCTGTCCTTGCCCGGCTCGAACTTCAGCTCTTGTGCCATGACGCCCGAAGCGGCCAGTGCGGCAAGGGCAACGCCCAGCGAAAGCGACCTGATCATCATCATCTACCTCCCGTTGCCGGGCCATGCCCCGGTCGAAAACACGCGTGCTTGGTCTCTCCCTGACCAAAGCGCTTTGGATGATGCAACCTGCTGTAACAGCCGCGGGATGTCAACTTTGTTGATCGGATTTCTGCGTTGCAGCCATTATTTGTATAAAGAAATTCGGCAAGCGCAGCATTTCCGGGGATTGATTGACGGCGGTGCTTTGGTTGGATAACGTCCTCATATTCAAAGCGGTTTGGGTGGGGCCCGACCGCCTGCCTTCAAACCGGAACAGCCTGCAATCCCATGAACCTCAAGGATCTTGCCGAAAAGCTGAAGCTGTCGCCCACTACGGTCAGCCGGGCGCTGAATGGCTATCCCGAGGTGTCGGAGGCGACTCGGGTTAAGGTCGAGGAGGCGGCGCGGCGCTTCAACTATCGCCCGAATACGCAGGCCAAGCGGCTTGCGACGGGGCGGGCAATGGCGATCGGGCATGTGATTCCGATTTCGACCCAGCATGAGATCGTGAATCCGGTCTTTGCCGATTTCATCGCTGGTGCGGGTGAGGTTTATGCCCGCTCGGGCTATGATTTCCTGATGTCCATTGTGCCTGACGCCGATCAGGACCGGACATATCGCGAGATCCGCTCCAAAGGGAGTGTAGATGGCTGCATCCTCCACGGCCCTTTGCTGAGCGACCCGCGGATTTCGCTGTTGCGCGAGTTGCGGCTGCCCTTCGTGGTGCATGGCCGCTCGACGCTGGAGGCGGGGCCATACTCTTGGGTGGACATGAACAACATCCGCGCCTTTCAGCGTGCGACCGAGTTCCTTATCGACCTTGGTCACCGCCGCATTGCCCTGATCAATGGCATCGAGACGATGGATTTCGCCCACCGCCGCCGGTTGGGGTTTGAGCAGGCACTGGCGGCGCGTGGGCTGGTGCCAAACCCTGCGCTGATGGCGTCGGGCGAGATGACCGAGGCGCAGGGCTATGACGAGACGATGGCGATGTTGGCGCGGCCTGGTGCGCCGACGGCGTTCCTGACCTCTTCGCTTTTGTCGGCGATGGGGGTGCGACGGGCACTGGTGGAACTGGGGCTGGTGCTGGGGCGGGATGTGTCGATTGTGACGCATGACGACGACCTGAGTTACCTGAAGAACGGCGGCGAATATCCGATCTTCACGGCCACCCGGTCCTCGGTGCGCGATGCCGGGCGGCGCTGCGCGCGGATGCTCTTGCGCCAGATCGAACTGGGCCAGAAGGCCCCGGTCCCCCCCGCGTTCGACCTGCTGGATGCGCCGCTGATTGTGGGCGCCTCGACCGGGCCGGCGCCAAGTATCTGATGGAGTAGCCATGTTTCCCAAGCGCAGCGACTTTCCACCTGGCTTCCTGTTCGGCGCAGCAACTTCGTCCTATCAGATCGAGGGGCACCGCTTTGGCGGCGCTGGCCAGACCCATTGGGACAGCTTTGCCGCCACGCCCGGAAATGTGGTGCGCGCCGAAAACGGGGCGGTGGCTTGCGACCATTACCACCGCTGGGAAGGGGATCTGGACCTGATCGCCGGGGCGGGTTTCGACCTCTATCGCTTTTCCACTTCTTGGGCGCGGATCATGCCCGAGGGGCGGGGGGCGGTAAATGTGGAAGGGCTGGATTTCTACGACCGGCTGGTGGACGGGATGCTGGAGCGTGGCATCAAGCCTGCGCTGACCCTGTATCACTGGGAGCTGCCGTCGGCACTGGCCGATCTGGGCGGCTGGCGCAACCGCGATGTTGCGAGCTGGTTTGCCGATTATACCGATGTGGTCTGCCGCCGTCTGGGCGACCGCATCTGGTCGGCCGCGCCGATCAACGAGCCGTGGTGCGTGGGGTTCCTTTCCCACTTCCTGGGCCTGCACGCGCCCGGCCTGCGTGACATCCGCGCGACGGCGCGGGCGATGCACCATATCCTTCTGGCCCACGGTCGCGCCATTCAGGTGATGCGCGGGCTGGGCATGGGGAACCTGGGGGCGGTGTGCAACTTCGAATATGCCCATCCCGCCGATGGCAGCCCCGCATCGATTTCTGCGGCACAACGCTATGATGCCCACTACAATCAGTTCTTCGTTCAGGGCCTGTTCAAGGGCAGCTATCCCGATGCGGTGATGAAGGCCTTTGCCCCGCATATGCCGACGGGCTGGCAGGATGACTTTGCCACAATTCAGGCCCCGCTCGATTGGTTCGGACTGAACTATTATACCTGCAAGCGGATTGCGGCCGCCGAAGGCCCCTGGCCCGCCCATGCCGAGGTAGAGGGGCCGTTGCCCAAAACCGCGATGGGGTGGGAGATTTATCCTGAAGGCCTGCACCATTTCCTGCGCAGGGTATCGCAGGATTTCACCGGCAACCTGCCGCTTTACATTACCGAAAACGGCATGGCCGCACCTGATGTGCTGCGGGGCGGCGTTTGTGATGATGCCGATCGGGTCGCCTATTTCGCCGGCCATCTGCAAGCCTGCCGTCAGGCGATTGCCGAAGGGGTTCCGCTGGCGGGCTACATGGCGTGGTCGCTGTTGGACAATTACGAATGGTCGCTTGGTTATGAAAAGCGTTTCGGGCTGGTGCATGTCGATTTCGACACTCAGATGCGGCGGCCAAAGGCATCGTGGTATGCTTGGCAGGCCGCGCTGAAGAACTGACGCGGCAGCACCATTCGGGTTCTGCTGGCGCCATGCGATTTTTGCATGGCTGGTTTCGGCGTGCAATTGTATGCAAACGGGGCGCACTGCTCTAGGGCAGGCGGATCATGCCCTGAACCAACGAGGCTGCTTCATGCTCGACCGCATCCGCAACGCCGCACTGCATTCCCGCATCATGTCTGCCCCCGAGGCGGCCGCGATGATCAAGGACGGCATGGTGGTGGGCATGTCGGGCTTTACCCGCGCGGGCGAGGCGATGGCGGTGCCGCTGGCGCTGGCCGAGCGTGCCAAGGAGCACCCGCTGAAGATTACCCTGATGACGGGGGCAAGCCTTGGCCATGACCTCGACAAGATTCTGGCCGAAGCGCATGTGACCGCCCGCCGGATGC
>DDEX01000025.1 GCA_002336845.1 Rhodobacteraceae bacterium UBA1943 | reverse complement strand
TGTCCCTGGGCATCGAGACCGAAGGTGGCCGGTTCACGATGCTCATCGAGCGCAACACGGCGATCCCGACCAAGCGGTCCGAGATCTTCACGACCGCGGCCGACAACCAGCCGTCGGTGCTCATCCAGGTCTTCCAGGGCGAGCGCGAGATCGCGCAGCACAACAAGCCCCTGGGCACCTTCGAGCTCACCGGCATTGCTCCGGCTCCCCGCGGCATCCCGAAGATCGAGCTCACCTTCGACATCGACGCCAACGGCATCGTGTCGGTGAAAGCCAAGGACAAGGGCACCAACAAGGAACAGGCCATCACGATCCAGGCCTCGGGCGGTCTGTCGGACGAGGACATCGAAAAGATGGTCCGCGACGCCGAGGCGAACGCCGAATCCGACAAGGCCCGCAAGGAGCTTGTCGAAGCCAAGAACCAAGGCGAAAGCCTGCTGCACTCGACCCGCAAGTCGCTGGCCGAACATTCCGACAAGGTCGATCCTTCGACCGTGGAATCGATCGAACTGGCAATGGGTCCGCTGGAAGAAGCCCTCAAGACCGAAGATGCGGGCAAGATCAAGGGCGGCATCCAGAACCTGACCGAAGCGGCGATGCGCTTGGGCGAGGCGATCTACAAGGCGCAGGCCGAAGCGGCCGGTGGGGATGAGGCCGGTCCGCGCGACGTGGATGACGACATCATCGACGCCGACTTCGAGGACATGGGCAACAACAAGCGGAAGTAACCCGCTTGGGAACCAGCAAAGGGCGGCCCAAGCGGCCGCCCTCAGCGTTCCCCTCATTGGGGTTTTGCCATGGCAAAGCGTGATTACTACGATGTTCTAGGGGTGGCTCGCGGTGCATCTGCCGACGAGATCAAGAAGGCTTATCGCCAAAAGGCGAAAGAGCTGCATCCCGACCGCAATCAGGAAGACCCGAACGCCGAGGCACAGTTCAAGGATGTGAACGAGGCTTATGACGTTCTGAAAGACGATCAGAAAAAGGCCGCCTATGACCGCTTTGGCCATGGGGCCTTTGAAAACGGTATGGGCGGTGGCGGTGGCCAGCGCGGCGGCTTTGCGCAAGGTGATTTCGCATCGGCCTTCTCGGACGTGTTCGAGGATCTGTTCGGTGACTTCATGGGCGGCCGAGGCGGCGGCGGTGGGCGCGCACGGGCACAGCGCGGGTCTGACCTGCGCTATAACCTGCGCGTGACGCTGGAAGAGGCCTACAAGGGCGTCCAGAAAACCATCAACGTCCCGACCTCGGTCGTCTGTGACATCTGCAAGGGCACTGGCGCCGAGGGCGGAGCCGAGCCTGTTACCTGCCCCACCTGTTCCGGCATGGGCAAGGTGCGGGCACAGCAGGGCTTTTTCACCGTCGAACGCACCTGCCCCACCTGCAACGGTGCGGGCCAGATCGTCAAGAACCCCTGCAAGGCCTGCGCGGGCCATGGCCGGGTCGAGAAGGAACGCGCCCTGTCGGTCAACATTCCCGCCGGGGTGGAAACCGGCACCCGTATCCGTCTGGCCGGTGAGGGCGAGGCGGGCCTGCGCGGCGGGCCGACGGGTGACCTTTATATCTTCATCGAGGTCAAGGATCACCCGATCTTCCAGCGCGACGGGGTGAACCTTTATTGCCGTGTCCCCGTCAGCTTCGCTACGGCGGCACTGGGGGGCGAGGTTGAGGTGCCCACGATTGATGGCGGCATGAGCCGGGTCAAGGTGCCCGCGGGCAGCCAGACCGGCAAGCAGATGCGCCTGCGCGCCAAGGGGATGCCCGCGCTGCGCGGCGGCGGATCAGGCGACATGCTGATCGAAATGTCGGTGGAAACCCCGGTGAACCTGACCGCGCGGCAGAAGGAATTGCTGCGAGAGTTCGAGGGGCTTTCGGAAGAAAACAACCCCGAAGGCAAGACCTTCTTTTCCAAGGTCAAAGGCTTCTGGGATGGTATGAAGGGCGGTTAACCCTTTCTTCACCATGTGACCGCAGATTGAAGCCATGGCAAACCATGGCTTCAATGATTCCGGGCGGTTGTTGTTCGACATGCCGGGCGATGCGGACGAGGCAGAGGCATCGTCCCTGCCAGGCAAATTGCCCAGCTACATTGCCGACCACCGCAAACGCCTGCGCTCTCGCTTCATGGAAGGGGGGGCCGCCGCCTTGCCCGATTATGAACTGCTGGAACTGGTTCTGTTCCGCGCCATTCCTCGGCAGGATGTGAAACCCCTCGCCCGCCTGCTGCTGGAGACTTTCGGCGATTTCAACCGGGTGATCTCTGCCACGCCCGCCCGCCTGCTGATGGTCAAGGGCGTGGGCGATGCCGTGGTGCAAGAGTTGAAGATCGTCGAGGCCGCCGCCCAGCGGCTGATGCGGGCAAAGGTGATCAACCGCCCGGTTCTATCCTCCTGGGACGCCCTTCTAGATTACTGCCACACCGCCATGGCCCACCGCGAGAACGAGCAGTTCCGCATCCTTTACCTCGACCGCAAGAACGTGCTGATCGCCGATGAGGAACAGGCCAATGGCACGGTCGATCATGTGCCCGTCTATCCGCGCGAGGTCGTGAAACGTGCGCTGGAGGTGAATGCCAGCGCGCTGATTATGGTGCATAACCATCCCTCCGGCGATCCGACTCCCAGCGAGGCCGACATCAGCATGACCCTGCAAGTGCAGGAGGCCGCGCAGGTGCTGGGCATCACCCTGCACGACCACCTGATCATCGGCAAAAGCCGCGAAGTCAGTTTTCGCTCTGCCGGCTATCTATAAAGGCGGGCCGCACCCACAGCTCCACCCGCCGGTTCAACCGGCGCCCGGCGGCAGTTTCATCGCAGGCCATCGGCATCGCCTCGCCAAAGGCCTCTACCCGTGGCAACTGACTCTCATCAAGCCCCGGGGCGGCGTCTTTCAGGTTCATGAGAACACGCACCGCCCTGTCGCGTGACAGATCCAGATTGGCCTTGGCCGCCCCTGTGCCATCGGAAAACCCAGCCAGTATCAGGGCCTGCCCCTTGAAAGCCCCGGCCTCCAGCAGTTGCGCCAGATCTTTAAGGTTGTCCTGACTGTTGCGGTCAAGCTCGGACGAGCCGTCCTGGAACCGGAAGGTAAACGACAGCCGGTCCGTCCCATCCATCAAACCGACCAACCGCTTCAGATCGTCCAGCGTCGTTTCAGCGCCAGCGCCCTGAATGGCGTTGATCAGGCGTAGGCCATCCTTGGTCATCGGAGCGCGCTCTATCCCGCGGTCGATATAGCCGCCCGCAGCCACTGCGGCCTGGGCATGGGGGGTGGCCATGAATTCAAGCAGTTCCCGCGCGGCAAGCGGCAAGCGGCGGCGCGGCGTCAGCAGATAGACGGGCAGCGTCAGCGGGTAATCTTCGGCCTTGACGGCCAGCGGATCGGGCAGCAGCGGAAAGCCACAAGTGTCCGACAGAGGCAGCACCCGCGCGGCCCCTGCACTTGCCCGCCCGGTCACGGCCAGCGCCCAAGGATCGCGCGCTACCGCCTCCGCCAGACTTGCAAGGTCAGGGTGCGTTACAGTCGCCACGATCTCGCGCCCCAGCCGCGCCGACAGGGCCGCCGCAAGGTCGCTGTCGGCCACCAGCCCGTGCAGTACCAAGGGCATGTCTGGGCCACCGATCTGGTTCCAGTTGGTCATCTCGCCGGCCAAAGCGCGCGCCAGATCGGGGGTTGAAATGCCCGGTACCGGATTGTCCGGCGCAACGATGGGGATCAGCGCATCCAGCGCCACCGCCTTGGAGCCAAAGTCGGGTTCCGTCGCAGCCGCCAGCATCAGTTCGGCCCGCCCCGCCAGCATCTCGGCCCGCGCCGCCGAAGGGGGCAATGGCTGAAAGCTGAACTCTGCCAAGACCTTGTTCGTCACCGGATCGGACAGCCGCGTTACCGCCTCGGCGGTTTCCAGCCGCAGGCCACGCGCCTCGGCAAAGGCGCGCAGCACCACTGGCAGCAACATCCGCCCCGGATCGGCGACCCCCACGATCCGCACGACCGATTTCGGGGCCGTCAGTTCCGGGCAGGCCGGGCCATCGCACAGAACACCGGCCGCATCCAGTGTCAGCGGGCCGTAGCGCGTGTCCAGGCGATAGAACTCGCCGTCAAAGCCCTGCAAGGTGCCCGCAACCGCCAGCGATCCGTCACGCGAGGTCAGCGTCACGTCCTGCGCCGACGCAACCCCTCCAAGAAGAAGCGCGGCGATGATCGCCGCGCATCTTGCAAAGCCCTTCATAAATATCCGCCCGACCCTTAGTTTGCGGCGGCGATATTCGTCGCAGGGGCAAGATTCTTCAACACCAGATAGCCACCAGCCGCGTCACATTCGGGCATGGTCACCGCAAGATCCTGCACCTTTACCTTGCCGCCGGTTGAAATCAGGGTCTGGCCGAGCAATTCGCGGCCGCAGGTCGCGGCGTCAATCGCCGCCTCGACCACAATGTCAGACCGTACAGCGGTATCGGCGGGATAGGTATAGACCGCTGCCATCAACGGCGTCGGGGCCGTGCTGTCGCCCAAAAGCGTCATGAATCCCTGTGTGGCGGGCAAAAGACCCGAAGGCGAGCGCGTGTTTTCGGCCCAGACATCGCCGGGCGTGCCGTAGCCTGCTCCGCCTTCGAACCCGTGTAGCAGGAACGCGTCGCCCTGTTGCCACTGGATGGCAAAGCGGCGCATCCCGGCCAGTTCGGGCAGCACGATCTGGTTCGTGGCGCGGCTGCCATCGGCAAAGACCACCGCAACCTGGGCCTCGGTGGCCAGGGCAGGCATATCCAGAAACAGTCCGCCGGTTGCATTGGTCAGGGCGGTGAAGGTCAGGCCCTCTTGCTGGACCACAACGCGCTCATCCGCGTGGCAGGCCGCAACAAGACTGATTCCGATCATCGCCGCCGGTTCGGCCACAAGATCCAGCGCCACGGGGCAGGCCTGCGCCGCAGGTCCGGCAAAGGTCTCGGCCTTTGGCGCGGAATCGGGGGCGGCGGGGGCGGCAAGAACGGGTTGCGACAGGACGGGCGGAGCCAGCACCACCAGAGGAACCTTGGGCATGGGCGCAAGTTGCGCCCCGACAGGCCGTGGCTTGATGGTTTCCGGCCCGGCGGCGACAGGCTCGATCGCCTCTGGTGTTGCCTCAAGCGTATGACGTGCCTGATCTTGCGCCGCCTTGTTCTGCACCAGATGGCCAGCCGCCAATGCGACGGAAAGCACGGCAACGACCCGTGCAATTCTGCGCTTCCATTCCAACATCTTTACCAGCGCCCCCGAATGACAGGCAGAACATGCGCGTCAAACGGGGCGCTGGCGTGGCGAAACCTTGGAATGTTTCCCGCCCGGGTGGCGGGAATCCGGCGATACCGCCAGATTCAGACCAGACGACCGTGGCAATGTTTGAATTTCTCGCCCGATCCGCAGGGACAAAGGTCATTGCGCGATGGATTTCCCCAGGTTGACGGGTCCGATTCGTCAAAGCCTGCCAGACGCTCTGCCTGCGACGCCGCGACCGGCGCGTCGGGCACAGAAACAATCGCCGGGGCGCCGGCCTCTTCGCGCTGCTGCTGCGCTGCGGCTTGCTGGGCTTCGATCTGGGCCATCATCGCCGCCTGCTCTTCGGGCGTGATCGGACGGATCATCGACAGGCGTTGCGTTACGTCCTGCCGCAGGCCATCCAGCATGTGTTCAAACAACTGGAACGCCTCGGTCTTGTATTCGTTCAACGGATCACGCTGGGCATAGCCGCGGAAACCCACGACCGAGCGCAGATGTTCCAGACGCAGAAGATGGTCGCGCCACTTGCCATCGATGGTTTGCAGCAAAAGCTGCTTTTCGATGTTGCGCATGGTTTCGGGACCGAAGGCTTCCTCTTTCTGAGCCATCTGCGCATCAGAGGCTTCGGTGATCCGCTTGCGCATCACGTCCTGGTCCACGCCTTCCTCGGCGGCCCAATCCACAACGGGCAGGTCGAGGTTCAGCTTCTCGGCGATACCAAGGCGCAGGCCCTGCACATTCCAGTGATCGGCATAGCTTTTCGGCGGCAGATAGGCATCGACAAGATCGTCGATCACCGAATGGCGCATATCGCGCGCGATCTCGTCCAGATCCTCGGCTTCCATGATCTCCATGCGCTGACCGAAGATGGCCTTGCGCTGGTCGTTCATCACGTCGTCGAACTTCAGCAATTGCTTGCGGATGTCGAAGTTGCGCCCCTCAACCTTGGCCTGCGCGCGCTCCAGCGACTTGTTGACCCAGGGGTGAACGATGGCCTCGCCTTCCTTCATGCCCAGACTGGACAGAACCTTGTCCAGACGCTCGGACCCGAAGATGCGCATCAGGTCATCTTCCAGCGACAGGAAGAACGACGAGCGACCGGGGTCGCCCTGACGACCCGACCGGCCGCGCAGCTGGTTATCGATCCGGCGGCTTTCATGGCGTTCGGTGGCAAGGACGAACAGACCACCGGCCTCGATCACCTTGGCCTTCTCGTCGGCATGTTCCGCCTCGATCCGGGCGCGCACCTCGTCGGGGTGGGCTTGGGGATTCGCGGCGATCTCTTCCAGAACCTTCATCTCGACATTGCCGCCAAGCTGGATGTCGGTTCCGCGACCGGCCATGTTGGTGGCGATGGTCACAGCACCCAGACGACCCGCATCGGCCACGATCTTGGCCTCTTGCTCGTGCTGACGGGCGTTCAGCACATTATGCGGAATGCCCGCCGCCGTCAGCAGGGCCGACAGCGATTCAGACTTGTCGATCGAGGTAGTGCCGACAAGGATCGGCTGGCCCTTGGCGTGGGCTTCCTGAATGGTCTTGACGATGCCTTCGTTCTTTTCGCGCGCGGTGCGGTAAACCGCGTCATGTTCATCCTTGCGCTGGACGGGGCGGTTGGTCGGCACCTCGACCACGCCCAGTTTGTAGATTTCCATGAACTCGTCGGCTTCGGTCAGCGCGGTGCCGGTCATGCCCGCCAACTTGGCATAAAGGCGGAAATAGTTCTGGAAGGTCACGGATGCCAGGGTGACGTTCTCGGGCTGAATCGCCACATGCTCCTTGGCCTCGATGGCCTGATGAAGCCCGTCGGACAAGCGGCGGCCGCGCATCATACGGCCGGTGAATTCGTCGATCAGCATCACCTCGCCATCGCGCACGATATACTGCTGGTCCCTGGTGAACAGCTTGTGCGCCTTCAGCGCCTGCGTGGCATGATGAACCAGGGTCGAGCTTTCGGGATCATATAGACTCTGCCCCTCGGGCAGCAGGCCGGCTTGCGTCAGCAGGGTTTCAATCGCCTCGTTGCCCTCTTCGGTCAGCGTGACGTTGCGGGCCTTTTCATCCAGCTTGTAATGCGCCTCGGTCAGTTGCGGGATCAGGACGTCAACCTTCTGATACAGCTCGCTGCGGTCCTGGGACGGGCCAGAGATGATCAGCGGCGTGCGCGCCTCGTCGATCAGGATGCTGTCCACCTCGTCCACGATGGCAAAGAAATGGCCACGCTGCGCCATTTCCTCAATGCTGCCCTTCATGTTGTCGCGCAGGTAGTCAAAGCCGAGCTCGTTGTTCGTGGCATAGGTGATGTCGGCCCGGTACGCGCCGCGCTTTTCCTGCTCTTCCTGATAGGGATAGACCACCCCCGTCGTCAGGCCCAGATGGGCATAAACCTTGCCCATCCATTCCGCGTCACGCTTGGCCAGATAGTCGTTCACCGTCACCACATGCACGCCCTTGCCCGCCAGCGCGTTCAGATAGGCCGGGAAGGTCGCCATCAGGGTCTTGCCCTCGCCCGTACGCATTTCGGCAATGTTGCCCTGATGCAGGAAAATCCCGCCCATCAATTGCACGTCAAAGGCCCGCAATCCCAAGGCGCGCCGCGCCGCCTCGCGGCAGTTGGCAAAGGCTTCGGGCAACAAATCATCCAGATCCTCGCCCTGCTCTTGCACGCGTTTCTGGAACGCCCGGGTCTTCGCGATGATCCCCTCATCGCTCAGGACGGCAAACTCCGGCTCCAGCGCATTGATCTTGGCGACCAGAGGCTGCACCGATTTTACCTTGCGGTCGTTCGGCGTGCCGAAAACCTTGCGTGCAAGCGCACCAATACCCAGCATGTTCTCTCCGACCCGAATGATCCTGACATGATCGTGTGAGGCTGTGTCTTGCCCGGCAGTGCAGCCTTCCATAGAAGGGCATCAAGACCGGGCAGACCCCTCGCACGCGACCCGAGCGATGTAAGGGGTGGGCCCTTGATAGTCAACGCTGCGCCGGGTCGCAGCACGATCAGAGGGTTGTGAAAAGATGGCCAAAACGATGCAATTTCTGGCTGGGGCGGTTCTGGCCCTTGGTCTTGCCCTGCCAGCACTGGCCGAGGATGCTCCGACAGCTGCCACCGTCGTGGCCACCGTCAACGGCAAGACCATCACGCTGGGCCACATGATCGCCGCGCGCGAGGGCCTGCCGGACCAATACAAAAGCCTGCCGCCGGATGTGCTGTACAAAGGCCTTCTGGATCAGTTGGTGCAGCAGACCGTGCTGGAACAGTCGGTCGAAGGCAAGCTGACCAAGACCCAGAGCCTGCAACTGGAGAACGAAACCCGCGGCTATCTGTCGAACATCGCGATTCAGGCCGCTGCCGCCGGTGCCGTGACGGACGAGGCGCTCAAGGCAGCCTATGACGCCCGCTTCAAGGACGCCAAGCCCCAGACCGAATACCACGCCGCCCACATTCTGGTGGACAGCGAGGAGAAGGCCAACGACCTGAAAAAGCAGATTGAAGGTGGCGCCAAGTTCGACGAGCTGGCCAAAGCCAATTCGACCGATACCGGCTCTGGCGCCAATGGCGGTG
This sequence comes from Rhodobacteraceae bacterium UBA1943, assembly GCA_002336845.1. Taxonomy (GTDB): domain Bacteria; phylum Pseudomonadota; class Alphaproteobacteria; order Rhodobacterales; family Rhodobacteraceae; genus Fuscibacter. Next base: position 79,607 of record DDEX01000025.1, on the reverse strand, counting down.
ATCTGGGCTGGTTCGGCCCCGGGATGATGGTCAAGCCGTTCGAGGATGCCGTGGTAGCCGCTCCTGTCGGCAAGGTCGTCGGTCCGATCAAGACCGATTTCGGCTGGCACCTGATCCTGGTCAGCGAAACCCGGGCAGCCAAGCAACCCACGCTGGAAGACCTGCACGACGAACTGGCCAGCGAGATTCAGCAAAAAGCGGTTGAGGCCAAGGTTGAAGAGCTGACCAAGGTCGCCAAGATCGAAAAACCCGGCGAAAAGCTGGACCCGGCGCTGTTGACCAAGACCGAACTTCTGGACAAGTAATCCTGCATACCAAGGGGGAACAGGACGATGGACAAGAAGGAATGGAAGGCCAAAGCCAAGTCGCTTCAGAAAGAGGTTGAAAAGCTGCTTTCCGAAGGGGCCGCCGCGGTTGAAACCGTTGTCGAAACCGCCGTTGCTGCGGTGAAAAAGGCGGCAAAGCCAGTCTCGCCTCTTGCCCCCGCCCGGTTCCCCACCCTGCCCCGCATCGCCGGGGCAGAATTTGCCGCCGCCGAAGCCGGGGTAAAGTATCAAAACCGCAAGGATGTGATGTTGGTCCGCCTTGCCCCCGGCACGGTCATGGCCGGGGCCTTCACCAAATCTTCCACCCGCTCGGGCTGCGTCCGTGACTGCCAGACCAAGCTGGCGGCGCGGGTGCCTGCTGGCGCAGGTGCTGCGATCATCGTGAACTCGGGCAATTCCAACGCCTTCACCGGATCTGTCGGCGACAAGGCCGTGGCCGAGGTGACGGGCGGGGTTGCTGCCGCGCTTGGCATTCCGGCAACCCGCGTCTTTTCATCGTCAACCGGGGTGATCGGCGAGCCGCTGCCGTACGAGAAGATCACTGCGCAAATCCCCGCTCTGGTCGCTGGCCTGACCGAAGATGCGGTAGAATTCGCAGCCCACGCAATCATGACCACCGACACCTTCCCCAAGGGCGCCACGGCGACGGTCAAGGGGGACGGCGGCGACATCGTGATTTCGGGCATCGCCAAAGGGTCCGGCATGATCGCGCCCGACATGGCGACAATGTTGGTCTATATCTTCACCGATGCCAAGATCAGCCAGTCCGCCTTGCAAAAGATGGTCTCACGCAATGTGGACGCCACTTTCAATTCGATCACGGTGGACAGCGACACCTCCACCTCCGACACGCTCCTGGTGGCCGCGACGGGTCAGTCCGCCGCCGCCCCTGTGACGGGCGCCGTGGCCAAGGCCTTCGAGGCTGCCTTGACGGATGTGATGCGCAATCTCGCCCATCAGGTCGTGCGTGACGGCGAAGGGGCGACGAAGTTCGTCGAAATTCGCGTCACTGGCGCTGCCAGCGACGAGGACGCCTATCGTGTCGCCAAATCCATCGCGGATTCCCCCTTGGTGAAAACCGCCGTCGCAGGTGAAGACCCGAACTGGGGCCGCATCGTCGCCGCCATCGGCAAATCTGGCGCACAGGCTGACCGCGACCGCCTGAGCATCCGGTTCGGCGACATCCTCGTGGCGCAAAAAGGCTGGCGCAACCCGAAATACCGGGAGGAGGACGGTGCCGCTTATATGAAGCAGCCCGAACTGGTGATCGCCGTCGATCTGGGCCTTGGCAAGTCAAAGCGCAGCATCTGGACCTGCGATCTGACCAGCCGCTATATCGAGATCAATGCGGATTACCGCTCCTGATTTCATCTTGGCTTAAATATCCCGGGGGTCCGGGGGCCGCGCCCCCGGCCTTTGTCAAAGGCGCATCATGAAAACCCTGCTTGTCTCTGCCGTTGCCCTGATCGACAGCGAAGGCCGCGTTCTTCTGGCACAGCGGCCAGAGGGCAAGTCTTTGGCAGGCCTATGGGAATTCCCCGGAGGCAAGGTTGAACCCGGGGAAACCCCCGAAGCCGCCCTGATTCGGGAACTGCGGGAAGAGCTGGGCATCGACACCTGGAAATCCTGCCTTGCCCCGCTGACCTTTGCCAGCCACAGCTATGCCGATTTCCACCTGCTGATGCCGCTGTTCGCCTGCCGCCGCTGGGAGGGAATTCCCGTCGCTCAGGAAGGCCAGACCCTTGCCTGGGTGCGTCCCGCCAAGCTGCGAGACTACCCCATGCCCCCCGCCGACCTGCCGCTGATTCCCATCCTGCGTGACTGGCTTTAGAAATTTTGCCGCTTCAGTTACAAAACTGCGAAATTAGTGTGACTTCCTTTACGATTGTGTCTAATACTCAACCTGCAGTGTTCAATCTGGGGGGAGGAACAGATGCTTCGTACGATTTCTATTGGCAGTTGCGTCTCGGTGCAGGGTCTGTTCGTAGGCCATGTTTCGGATGGCAAGATCATGGTGAAGGTTGACGACAAGACCTTCGTTGGCCGGGAAGTGCCGGTCGTCCGCCCGAACTAAGGGCAAAACGACACCACATCTCGGGCCACGCCAGCAATGGCGTGGCTTTGTTTTTGCGCCTGCGCTCAGACCTCGACGGTAACGGCCCCCATCGGCTTCGAACAACAGGCCAGAATATAGCCCGCGGCCACATCATCGTCGCTGATGCCACCGTTGTGGACCATATGCACCTCACCTGCCGTTTTCTTTACCTTGCAGGTGCCGCACAGGCCAAAAGTGCAGCCTGACGGAATATTCAACCCGTTGGCCCGCGCCACAGCCAGAACCGTGTCGGTCTGTGCACAGGCCGCCGTCTTGCCAGAAACCGCAAAAGTCACCTCGGCTGTGGCCGCCTGGTCGGGCACAACATCGCCCGCCTTCTGGGCCTGCGCCTCTTCTTCCGTTTCTGCCGCCGCCTGGAAACTTTCCTGATGATAGCGGCTCATGTCGTAGCCAAGCGCGTTCAGCATATCGCGCACCGCCTGCATGAACGGTTCTGGCCCGCAGCAGAACACCTCGCGCTCCAGATAGTCCGGGGCCATCAGGCCGACCATGATCTGGTTCAACCGCCCGCGATAACCGGGCCAGGCGCGGAATTCATCCAGCCCCTCGACCACGAAATGCAACTGGATGCCCGGCGTGCGGTTGGCCATATGCTCCAGCCGCTCGCGGAACAATATTTCGGAAGGGCGCCGCGCGGCATGAACGAAACAGATGTCCGGCTGTTGCCCGGTATCCCACAACCAGGTCGTCATCGACATCACCGGGGTAATGCCCGACCCGGCCGAGATGAACAGGTATTTCTTGGCCGGATGATGGGCAAAGCTGAACACCCCGGCCGGCCCGAAAGCCTTGATCTTCACCCCAGGCTTCAGATGCTCCAGCATCCAGCGTGTGCCGATCGAATCCTTCTGCGCCTTGACGGTCAACGAGATCGACAGCGGTCGCGACGGGCTGGATGAGATCGTGTAGGTGCGGTGGATCGTCCCCCCCGGCAGCGGCAGTTCCAGCGTAATGAACTGGCCGGGCTTATAGTCAAACCACGCGCCCGAGGGCGCGCGGAAGGTGAAGGTGGCCGAATCAGCGGTTTCAGGCACCACCATGGCGCATTCCAGCGGCTCGGAATCCTTCCAGGCCGCCTCGCCGAAGGACTGGAACTTTGGCAGGCTCATTCGCTTACTCCGCCGCCAGCGCCGGGCGCGGGGCCAGACGTTTGGTCATCGTCTTGCAATACCAGTCGATGAACTGGATCACGCCCTCTTCTTGAATGGTCGAATAGGGGCCGGGTTCATAGGCGGGCGACAGGATGCCCTTCTGGTTTTCCTCCACCACCAGGCGGTCTTCGTCATTGGTGTTGATCCAGACGGTGGTAAGGTCTTCGATATTGTAATCCACCCCCTCGACCGCATCCTTGTGCACCAGCCACTTGGTGGTGACCTCGGTTTCGGTGGGCGAGATCGGCAGCACGCGGAATACGATGGCATGATCGCCAAGGAAGTGGTTCCAGGTGTTGGGATAGTGGAAGAACAGCAGGCTGCCCGCGTCATAGAAGGGCATCGCGCCCATCTTCTTTTCGACCGCGTGCTTGGTGGACATCGTATAGCTTTCCGCGTTGTTCAGCAGCGGAATCCGCGCCAGACGCCATTGAGCGTCGGCCTGCATGAGGAAGCGTGATGGCAGGCCCGCCGCCTCGCAGCGCGCCCAATGGGCCATGATTTCGGCGCTGGCCTTGTCGGGCCCATCCATCGCCGTCATGCGCGGGTTGTCGGAATAGGTCCGGCATAGCGACGGATGGCTGCCGCCGCAGTGATAGCATTCGCGATTGTTTTCCAGCACCAGCTTCCAGTTGCCGTTTTCCACGATGGTCGAGGAATAGGCCACCTTGGCATCGGCCAGACCCGAGGGGGCCATGTAGCGATCCATCTGGGCCGCGACCTCATCGAACGACGGCGGGTTGGCGGCAACGCAGACAAACACCATGCCTCCGGCTTCGCGGCAGGCGACGGGCTTCAGCCCATGGTCGGCAGGCTTGAAATCCGGGCCCATGTCGCGGGCAAACAGCAAGGTGCCATCCAGCTCATAGGTCCATTGGTGATAGGGGCAGACGAGTTTCGGGGTAGAGCCCACAACCTTCGAACAAAGCCGCTGCCCGCGATGGCGGCAGACGTTGTGGAAAGCGCGGATGCTGCCATCCTGCGCCCGAATCACCACGACCGGATAGGCGCCAACATTGAAGGTGACAAAGTTGCCTGCCTTCGGAATTTCGCAGGCTGGCAGGGCAAACAGCCATTCCTTGTACCAGATCTGCTCCAGATCCGTCTGATACACGCCCGGATCGCAGTAAAGGTCGTGGGAAAGCGCGTGGTCGGGCCTGCGCGACAGAATTTGCATCAGGGTTTCAGCGGGCGAAAGCATCTTGGTCCTTTTCTCCGCACGACCCCGTGCAGAACTTGGCTGGCTGATGCGGGCCTTGGACATGAACGGACACTGCGGCCCCAAGGAGGCAAGCCGCCATCCGCCCCCACCGCCGCCCGCGGTTTGACGTGTTTCAAGGCTGGTTTCCGGGCTTGAAGGCTGGCCCTTCGGCCTGACCCAGCGCCTTCCCAAGGGCTCCTCCCCCCAGTGGCAATGTGCTGTGCCGTTCCTTCCTACCGTTGCGGGGGCAGCGCCGGTTTCGGACCGGCTTCCCAATTCTCCACTGTCGCCAGTGGCACCCTGATGGGCCAAAGATACATGCCGCAAACAGACTATATGGTCGGATTCCGACACTGTGGCGCGTCAAGCGACAGCAGACCGAAAACCCTGACAGAAAGCGAAAAGGCGCGGCCCTTTCGGTGCCGCGCCTATGGCTTTCCTGCCTAAAAAGGCATCACAACGTGCGCTTGACCTCTTCGCGCTCGAAGATTTCGATGATGTCACCGGCCCGGACATCCTCATAGCGTTCAAACGCCATGCCGCATTCCTGGCCGGATTGCACTTCCTTGACCTCGTCCTTGAAGCGTTTCAGCGTCTTGAGCGTGCCTTCGTGGATAACCACGTTGTCGCGCAAGAGACGCACGCCGGCCGAACGCCGCGCCACCCCTTCGGTGACAAGGCAGCCCGCGACGTTGCCCACACCCGTGATGCGGAACACCTCGAGGATCTTGGCATAGCCGATGAAATGCTCGCGCACCTCGTTCTTCAGCAGGCCAGAGGCGGCTTGCTTGATGTCGTCGATCAGGTCGTAGATGATCGAGTAATACCGGATCTCCACACCCTTCTGCGACGCCGAGCTGCGGGCCGTTGCATTGGCGCGCACGTTGAACCCGATGATCGGCGCACCGCTGGCTTCGGCCAGACCCACGTCCGAATCGGTGATCGCGCCGACGCCATAGTGCAGCACGCGCACGCGCACCTCGTCGTTGCCAACCTTTTCCAGCGCCTGGATGATCGCTTCGGTCGAACCCTGAACGTCGCCCTTCACGATAACAGGCAGCTCCGAAACCGACTGGTCGGCCTTGGCCTTGGCCATAAGCTGTTCCAGCGTGGTCGCGGCACCCGCCGCCGCACGCTTGTCCTTTGCCGCCTTCTCGCGATAGTCGGCAATCTCGCGCGCCTGCGCTTCGGTTTCGACGACGTTCAGCACGTCGCCAGCCTGCGGCGTGCCGTTCAGGCCCAGAACCTCGACCGGGACCGAGGGACCGGCTTCGGTCACCGTCTCGCCCTTGTCGTTGATCAGGGCGCGCACCTTGCCCCACTGCTCGCCGACCACAAAGATGTCACCCTTCTTCAGGGTGCCGCTTTGCACCAAGACGGTGGCGACCGGGCCACGGCCCACATCCAGCTTGGCCTCGATCACAGCGGCGGCGGCCGCGCGATTCGGGTTGGCCGTCAGTTCCAGAATTTCCGCCTGAAGGGCAATAGCCTCCAGCAGATTGTCCAGCCCCTTGCCGGTCTTGGCCGAAACCTCGACGTCCTGCACATCACCCGACAGCGCCTCGACGACGATCTCGTGTTGCAGAAGATCGGTGCGCACCTTTTGCGGGTTCGCATCGGGTTTATCGACCTTGTTGATCGCCACGATCAGCGGCACCTTGGCCGCCTTGGCGTGGTTGATCGCCTCGATCGTCTGCGGCATCACGGCGTCATCGGCCGCCACCACCAGCACCACGATATCCGTCACATGCGCACCGCGGGCCCGCATCGAGGTGAACGCGGCGTGGCCGGGCGTATCGAGGAAGGTAACAAGGCTGCCCTTCGGCGTTTTCACCTGATAGGCACCGATGTGCTGGGTGATNNAGTCCGGCGATCTCGATGTTCTCGCCCACGACGACCCCGCGGCGGGTGATCCGCGCCTTGGCGCCACGGCGGATCTCGCCCGAGCGGACGAGCGAGCCGGCGATGTTGCCGAACTTGCTCGACCGGAAGATCTCGCGGATCTCCGCGGTGCCCAGGGACACCTCTTCGTATTCGGGCTTGAGCATGCCCTTGAGGGCCGCCTCGATCTCGTCGATCGCCTGGTAGATCACCGTGTAGTAGCGGATCTCGACACCTTCACGGTCGGCGACCTCGGCGTTCTGGCCTTCGGCGCGGACGTTGAAGCCGATGATGACCGCGTTGGACGCCATGGCGAGGTTGATGTTGTTGAGCGTGATCGCACCGACGCCACGGTCGATGATGCGCAGGTCGACCTCCTCGCCCACGTCGATCTGCAGCAACGCATCTTCCAGCGCCTCGACCGACCCGGAGACGTCACCCTTGAGGATGAGGTTGAGGGTCTCGACCCGCCCGGCCGCCAGGGCCTGGTTGAGGTCTTCGAGGCTGATCCGCTTGCGAGCCTTGGCCAGTGAGGCCTGTCGGTCGGCGGCCTCACGACGCTCGGCGATCTGCCGGGCGGTGCGGTCGTCGGGAGCAACAACGAAGGTGTCGCCGGCGCGGGGCACGGAGGACAGCCCGAGCACCTGCACCGGGCGTGACGGCGTCGCGACGTCGAGGTGGTTGCCATGCTCGTCGAGCAGCGCCCGGACCCGGCCGTGGGCCGAGCCGGTGACGATCGCGTCGCCGACGCGCAGGGTGCCCTGCTGGACGAGAACCGTTGCAGTTGCACCGCGGCCGCGGTCGAGGTTGGCCTCAATGGCCACGCCTCGAGCATCGGTGTCGGGGTTGGCCCGCAGGTCTAGCGCTGCGTCGGCCGTCAGCAGCACGGCCTCCAGAAGCCCATCGATGTTGATCTTCTCGCGGGCCGACACCTCGACGAACATCGTGTCGCCGCCATACTCCTCGGCCACGAGGTTGTACTCGGTGAGCTGCTGGCGGATCTTGTCGGGGTTGGCCCCCTCCTTGTCGATCTTGTTGACCGCCACGACGATCGGCACGTCGGCCGCTTGCGCGTGGTTGAGCGCCTCGATCGTCTGAGGCATGACCCCGTCGTCGGCCGCGACGACGAGGATGGCGATGTCGGTCACCTTGGCGCCACGAGCACGCATGGCCGTGAAGGCCTCGTGACCGGGCGTGTCGATGAAGGTGATCGCCCGGTCGACGCCCTCGTGCTGGGTGACGATCTGGTAGGCACCGATGTGCTGGGTGATGCCACCGGCTTCGCCCGACACGACATTGGCCTTGCGGATCGCATCCAGCAAGCTGGTCTTACCGTGATCGACGTGACCCATGATGGTCACGATCGGCGGGCGCGTCACCAGATCTTCGGTCTTGTCGGCAACGGTGTCGATCGCCTGTTCCACGTCGGCATCGGTCACGCGCACCGCGCGGTGGCCGAATTCCTCGATCACCAGTTCCGCCGTGTCGGCGTCGATGGCCTGGTTCATCGTGACCATCATGCCCATCTTCATCAGGGCCTTGACCACGTCGGCAGCACGTTCGGCCATACGGTTCGCAAGTTCCGAAACCACAATGGTTTCCGGCAACTGCACGTCGCGGGCCTGCTTTTCGGGCTTGTTGAAGCCCATGGCCTTTTGCCGGGCTTTTTCCTGCTTGCGCTTCATCGCGGCAAGGCTGCGCTGACGCCCGCCTTCATCCGAGACGGCATCAGACAGGGTCAGCTTGCCCGAACGGCGGCCTTCGTCGCCCTTGCCCTTGGCACCACGATCACGGTCTTCGCGCTCGCGGTCGGTCTTGCGCGGCGAGAGGCCGGGCTTGGCACCACGGTCGGCATCGCCGGGCTGGGGCGCGGCGGTATCCGCGCCGGGGCGCGGACGGCTGACGCCGGTAGAACGGTCTTTGGTGGCCGGAGCTGCGGCAGCCGCAGGCTCAGGCTCGGGCTTGGCCGGCTGGCGGCGCTGGGTGCCCAGAATGTCGGCCTTGCGCTGTGCCGCCTTGGCCGCGGCCTCGGCAGCAGCTTCCTGACGGGCGCGTTCTTCTTCTTCGGCCTTGGCGCGCAGGGCAGCCTCACGGGCACGCTCTTCGCGTTCCTTGGCTTCGAACTCCTCGCGGCGGCGCTGGCGGTCTTCTTCGCGCAGGCGCTCGTCTTCGGCGCGCTTGGCAGCCTCTTCCTGCTCGCGTGCCTTGGCCTGGCGCAGCGCCATCAGGCGCCGTTCCATTTCGGCATCCGAAATGCCTGCGGGCCGCTTGGACGGATCCCCCAGATTGGTGGCAGCGCCACCTGCGCCGGCTGGCTTTTGCCCCGGCGTTGGAACAACCACCCGCTTGCGTTTGGTTTCGACCACCACCGCATGGGTCCGGCCGTGGGAGAAGCTTTGCTTCACCTGCCCCGAACGCGGGGCCCCACCCAGACCGAGGGGTTTCTTGCCGTCAGTATCGCTCATGCGTCCTACGTATCCTTCAAGGCGGTCTCACCGCCATCCTGCTGCCCGGTCTGCCCACGCACACCAGCCAGCCTTGCCGCTTCCTCTACAACACGGGTCGTGAGTCCACCAGCCGCAAGCGCGGCGTGTATCGCACGTTCGCGACCGAAAGCCAAACCCAATTCCCCCGAGGTCAAACAGCCGATAAACCGGCTCTCATCGCCCTCGGGCGGGTACAGCTTGTCCTTGCCGCGTTCCGACCCGTCGCTGGCCTGGATCAGCACTTTCGCCCTGTCCTTGACCAGCCAGTCCTTCACCTTCTCAAACCCCGTGACCGCCCCGCTGGCCTTGCGCGCCATCGAGATCAGATCGACCACCCGCCGCGCCAGCAACGCTTCCACCAGATCGGCCAGCCCCTCGGGCGACTTTACCGGCTGGCGTGCAGCACGGGAAAACAGCCCCTTCGCCGCCGCCTTGGCAATCGCCGCCCGGTCCGCCGCCACATAGATGCCCCTGCCGGGCAGCCGGTTCAGCACATCGGGCACGATCATGCCATCAGGCCCGACACAAAACCGGATCAGCCCCGCCTTCGGCTGGCTTTCGCCAGAAACGATGCACTTTCGTTCCGGCGCATCGTGCGTATCTTCCCGGCCACCGCGTGTCACGGTCGTCCTCCGAGGCCTGAGATCAGGCCTCGGCCTCCTCGTCTTCAGCGACATCTTCTTCAGAGGCCGCTTCGGCCAGGGTCGGATCGACCCAACCCAGCATGACTCGGGCGGTCATCACCAGATGCTGGGCCTCTTCCAGGCTCATATCGAACTTTTCCAGAATGCCTTCGTCTTTCTTGCGCTGGCCATTCTCGGTGGTCCAGCCGCCTGCCAGCTCCCAGTCGGCGCAGGTCGCGAAGTCTTCCAGCGTCTTGATACCTTCCTTGCCCAGCGCCTCCAGCATCTGGGGGGTCAGGCCGTCAAATTCAATCAGCGTCTCGTCAACACCCGCATCGCGGGCGGCCTGAAGCGCCTTTTTGGACTGTTCTTCCAGATAATCGCGGGCGCGGGCCTGCAACTCATCGGCCGTGCCTTCATCGAAGCCGTCGATCGACAAAAGCTCATCCTGATCGACATAGGCCACTTCCTGAAGGTTGGTGAACCCTTCGGAAACCAGAAGCTGCGCCATCATCTCGTCCACATCCAGCGTGTCCATGAACAGCTTGGTGCGTTCGGTGAATTCGGCCTGACGACGCGCCGATTCTTCGGTCTCGGTCATGATGTCGATGTCCATGCCGGTCAACTGGCTGGCCAGACGCACGTTCTGCCCGCGCCGCCCGATGGCCAGCGAAAGCTGCTCATCCGGCACCACGACCTCGATCTTGCCAGCCTCTTCGTCGAACACGACCTTCGACACTTCTGCAGGTTGCAGCGCGTTCACAAGGAAGGTGGCCTGATCGCCATTCCACGGAATGATGTCGATCTTTTCGCCCTGAAGCTCGTTCACAACGGCCTGAACCCGGCTGCCGCGCATACCGACGCAGGCGCCCACCGGGTCGATGGAGTTGTCATAAGAAATCACGGCAATCTTGGCGCGCGACCCCGGATCGCGGGCGCAAGCCTTGATCTCGATGATGCCGTCATAGATTTCCGGCACTTCCATCTTGAACAACTCGGCCATGAACTGCGGATCGGTCCGCGACAGGAAGACCTGCGGGCCGCGCGGTTCGCGGCGCACATCCTTGATATAGCAGCGGATGCGGTCGCCGGGGCGATAGGCCTCACGGCCGATCTTTTCGTTGCGACGCAGGATCGCTTCGCCACGGCCGATATCGACGATGATATTGCCGTATTCCTCGCGCTTGACCTGACCGTTGATGATGGTGCCCTTGCGGTCCTTGAATTCGTCGAACTGGCGGTCGCGCTCGGCCTCGCGCACTTTTTGCAGGATGACCTGCTTGGCCGATTGCGCGGCGATGCGGCCCAGATCGACCGGGGGAACCTCGTCCACGATCTCGTCGCCAATCTGCGGATCGGGCAGATAACCCTTGGCCTGCTTGACCGTCATCTGCGCGTGGTGATTTTCCAGCGCCTCATCCTCGACCACGGTGCGGATACGGGAAAAGGTGGCGCGGCCGGTCTTGCGGTCGATCTTCACCCGGATGTCCATTTCCGCGCCATACCGCGACTTGGCCGCACGGGCGAGGCTGTCTTCCATCGCCTGAATGACCAATTCGGCATCGATCATCTTTTCCCGCGCGACCGCTTCGGCGGTCTGGAGCAGTTCAAGCTGGTTGGCAGAAGTAATCGCCATTGGGTCTCTCCCGGCTTATCAGTGTTTGGTCGGTTCGGGGGCTTCTTCGTCGTCCCCGTCGGTTTCTTCGATTTCGTCGAACTCGCCCTCGGCAGGTTCGGCAACCTTTTTCTGGCGCAGCATCTCGGCGATCAACTCATCGGTCAGGATCAGCTTGGCATCCGACAGCCAGTCAAATTTCAGGCCGATGGTAACATCCTGCCCGCCTTCTTCGATCTCGATCAGCACCTCGTCGCCCTCGACCCCCATCAGCCCGCCCTTGAAGCGGCGACGCCCGTCGATCAGCTCGATCGTCTCGATCCGCGCCTCCCAGCCCTTCCAGATCTCGAAATCCTTCAGGCGTGTCAGCGGCCGGTCGATGCCGGGCGAGGACAGTTCCAGCGTGTAGTTTTCCTCGATCGGGTCTTCCACGTCCATCACGGCGGACACGGCGGTGGAAATATCGCCAAGCTCGTCCACACCAATGCCGCCTTCGGGGCGGTCGGCCATGATTTGCAGGATGCGGGCCTTGCCGCCGCCGCCCATCAGGCGCAGACGGATCAGTTCAAAGCCCAAGCCTTCGATCACCGGGCCGACGATTTCGGCAAGGCGGCGGTCGATGGCGGTTTTGGCGACCAGATCGCTCATATAGGTTCCAAAAACAAAAAGACGGACCAGCGGCCCGTCGGTGTGGTTCGGTTCATCCGGGGGTGGAGACCGGACGCGCTGTTGGACGCGATATAGGACCGATCCGCAGGCGATGCAAGGCTTTCCTGCGCCAACGGCACAGCTCGGCGGAAAGCCCGCATTTGCCCTTTCATCGCGCCTGCGCTAGGGGTGCGGGATCATTGCAAGGATGAAAACCCGCCGTGTCTGTTGTAGGTCGAACCTTTTCGGGACTTCTGTCGCGGCTTCTGGGCCGGGGCTGGTCGCAGGGTGCGGTGGCGCGGGTGTTCCGTGAAAACGTGCCGGGCCAGCGGCTTACCTATGCGCTGGCCGTTCTGGCCATGATTGGGGTTGCCGCCTCGACCGCCGCTTCGGCCTGGATCATGCAGGCGTTTTTCGACGCGATCTCCTCACCCGGCAACCGGCAAAAGATTTTTCTGGTCGCGGGCGCGGTCACGCTGGTTTTCCTGATCCGCGGGGCGATGACCTATTTGCAGCAAGTGATGCTGGCCAAGGCGGGCAACCGCATCGTAGCGCAAATTCAGACTCGCGTTTTCAGCAAGCTGCTCCGTCAGGACGCGGCCTTTTTCAGCGCCACCGATTCCTCGGACATCCTGATGCGGGTCACGCAGGGTGCGGCCTCGTCCCGACAGTTGATCGATGCGGTGGTTCTGGGGCTGGTGCGCGATTTGCTGACCTTCATCGGGCTGGTCGCGGTGATGTTCTGGCAGCACGCGCTGCTTTCGGTGCTATTCCTGATCGTGGGGCCGGTTGCGGCGCTGGGGCTGCGGCTGATCCTGAGCCGGGTGCGGGCGGTGGCGGGCAAGGAGCTGTCGTCGGTTTCCGAAATCTACAAGATCTTGCAGGAAACCGCAGCCGGGGTGCGGATCATCAAGACCTTCCATCTGGAAGGATTGATGACCGACCGGATGAACACCGCCGTCCGCGAGGTGGAGCGGCGGCAGAACGCCATGGTGCGGCTGCAATCCATCACCGTGCCGATGCTGGATGTGCTGGCGGGCCTGTGCATCGCGGCGATCCTCTTGATTTCCACCACCAGTCTTGCGGGCGGAACCACAACCTCGCCGGGGCAGCTCATGTCTTTCGTCACGGCCCTGCTGATGGCCTATGACCCGGCGCGGCGGCTGTCGCAGACGCGGGTGCAGGTAGAGGCGGCGCTGGTCGGTGTTCAACTGGTGTTCGACATCATGGACCGGCAGGAGGTGCTGGTCGAGGCGCCCGATGCCCGGCCCCTGCCCCCGCCACCGCATGAGGTGCGGTTTGACGACGTGGTGTTCGAATATCAGGGCGGCAAGCGGGCGCTGGACCATGTGAGCCTGACCTGCAAGGCGGGACAGACCATTGCCTTTGTCGGCCCGTCTGGCGGCGGGAAATCGACCCTGCTGAACATGATCCTGCGGTTGCAAGACCCGACAAGCGGGGCGGTGACGATCAACGGCATGGATTTGCGCGCGGCCACCACGGCCTCGTTGCGGGCCGCCGTGTCCTATGTGGGGCAGGAGACGTTCCTGTTTTCCAACACGGTACGCGAAAATATCCGGCTGGGGCGGCGGGACGCCACCGATGCCGAGGTGGAAGAGGCCGCGCGAGTGGCGCAGGCGCATGAGTTCATTCTGGCGCTGGATCAGGGCTATGAGACGCCCATCGGCGAGAACGGCGCCTTTCTGTCGGGCGGTCAGCGTCAGCGCATCGCCATTGCGCGGGCGGTGCTGAAAAACGCCTCGATCCTGATTCTGGATGAGGCGACCAGTGCCTTGGACAACCTGTCCGAACGCGGGGTACGCGACGAGTTACGCGCATTGGCGGAAGGGCGGACCACGATCATGGTGGCGCACCGCCTTTCGACGGTGATCCACGCTGACCGCATCTGCTATCTGGAAGAGGGCCGGGTGGTCGAGGAAGGCAGTCTGGCAGAGCTGCTGGCGATAGGCGGGCGGTTCAGGGCGCTTTATGAGTCAAGCGCCCTGACCGAGTGACCGCCGCGGGATCAGGGCAGGCTGTTCAGAACCTGCAGAACTTGCTCGCTCGACTTACCGGAGGCGGTGGCGAGTTGCGCCAGAGGGGCATCCGGTTGCGCCGGAATGCCCTGCGCGGCAAGGGCGGCGGTCAGCGCCTCTGGCGTGACATGCAGCGCCGGGGCCAGTTCGGCGGGCGTCGCGGCCAGCACCCTTTCGGCAAAGGCGAATTGCGGTGGCCCACCGGCGCCGGTTCCCGATCCGATGGGATAAAGGAAGGCCAGCGCCGCACCAAGGGACAGCACCAGTGCATAGGCCATGGGCGCGCGACGCAGATAGGCGGTCATAGGCCGCCAGTTTTTCCAGATGTGCAGCACGAACGGCACGATCAGCACCATGGAAAGCCATTCGTGCATACCGTGAAAGCCGCCGGGGCCGATGTGGAAGAACAGGGCAACGCCCGAGACCAGCGAGACAAGGAAAAGCCCCGTGATCAGGGGCGTGGCATAGGTTTGAAAAAGGCGAGACATGAGGCATCCGGGTTGGGCGTTTCCGCTGGTGAAACGCCCGCGCCGTCAGCTTCCGTCGCGTAGCCAGCCCTCGACAAACTCCACCCTGTCGCAGCCCGCGAAGTCGGCAAGCCGCGAGAGTTCCGCCTCCAACCGGGCAAGGCGGGCCTTGGGCATGGTCTGGCGGGGTTCCGGCCAATAGGCGCGCACGCGAAGGGTGGATTGGTCACGAAACGCCTTGGCGTCGATCCGGCCGATCAGACGCTCACCCTCCATCACCGGAAAGACGTAATAGCCGTATTGCCGCTTGGCTTCGGGCACGAAGACCTCAATCCGGTAAAAGAACCCGAACAGCCGCTCGGCGCGCGCCCTGTCGCGCAGGGCGGGATCGAAGGGCGACAGGATGCGCAAGCGGGTCGGCGCGGGCGACAAGGCGGCCGCCTCGGTCAATAGATCGGGACGAGCGAGGCTGCGGCGAGGCTTGCCTTCTGCGCCCTCGATATCCACCTCGATCAGCCGACCGGCGGCCAGTTCGGCCCTTGCCCAGGCCTTCGACTCCTCGGGCGTGATCGCGTTCCAATAGGCCTGCAATTCGCCAGTGGTGGCAAAGCCAAGACGGTCCAGCGCGGTTGAACAGGCCCAGTCAATATGGTCGGGGCCGGGAATGTCGGGCAGGCGGTGAGCATCAGGGATGACCCGCTCTGTCAGGTCATAATACTTGCGGAACCCCTCGCGCCGGGTGACTGACAACTGGCCGGTGCGCCACAACCATTCCAGCGCCGTTTTCGACGGATGCCATTCCCACCAACCGCCGCGGCGCTCCTCTCCCTCACCCACTTCAGTGGACGACACCGGCCCTTCGGCGGCAATACGGGTCAGGATGGTATCAAGCTGCGCCTCATATCCATCGGAAAACCATCGGTTCCAGTTGGCACGCAGCCGGTCGTGGGCGCGGGCGAAACGGTGCTTCCAGTGGGGAAAGATGGCGATGGGCAGGATGCTCGCGTCATGCGTCCAGTGTTCGAACAGCGTGCGATCCTTCTCGGCCAGCCGCTTCAATGCCGCAGGCCGATAGGTCGGACGACGCGACCACAGGATCATGTGATGCGCGCGCTCGACCGTGTTGATGCTGTCAACCTGCACAAAGCCTATGCGGTCGATCACCTCGCACAAAGCCTTGCCTTTGGCAGGGCCGGCAGGCACATCACCCAGCCCGTGGCGGTGCAGGAAAAGGCGGCGGGCAAGGGCGTTGGGCAGAAGGGGAATGGCAGTCATGCGACCATCGGTAGCACGTCGGCGACCCCGATCAAGACCTGTGGTAACATGCTGAAACATTCGCGCCAAAATCGTGACCCCAAAGGGCAAATGCCTCTCTTGAACATGGGGGCAGCGGGCTTAGTTTGGGCGTAACCCCGTAAGTTATTGCAAAGAAGAGGTGCCACTTTTGCCCCATGAAACGCCCTTGATCACCACGCTGGTCGTTGGTCTGTCGCTGGCCTTCATCTTTGGCGTTTTTGCCCATCGGCTGAAGCTGCCGCTTTTGGCGGGCTATCTCATGGCGGGGGTGGTTCTGGGGCCGTTCACGCCGGGATTTGTGGCCGATCAGGAAATTGCGACCGAGCTGGCAGAGCTCGGGGTGATCCTGTTGATGTTCGGCGTGGGGATGCACTTTTCGCTGAAAGAGTTGCTGGCGGTCAAGATGATCGCCATTCCCGGTGCCGTCGGCCAGATTGCGGTGGCAACGGCGGCGGGGGCGGCCCTGGGCTGGGTGCTGGGCTGGGGCATTGGCGCGGGGCTGATCTTTGGCCTGTCGCTGTCGGTCGCTTCGACCGTCGTTCTGCTGCGGGCCTTGCAGGAACGCGGCATCGTCAAGGAAGAGCGCGGCCATATCGCGGTCGGCTGGCTGATCGTTGAAGATCTGGTCATGGTCATCGCACTGGTGATGATTCCGCCTTTGGCTGGGCTGTTGGGCGGAATTTCGGCCCCGGTGGAGGAGGGCGCACAGGCGGTGGCCCGGCTGGGCTTTGGCCCGGTGGCGGCGACCCTGATGCTGACGGCGGTCAAGGTGGCCAGCTTTGTTGCGATCATGCTGATCATCGGCACCAAGGCGATTCCGGCCGTTCTGCACTATGTCGCCCATACTGGGGTACGCGAACTGTTCCGCCTTTCGGTTCTGGCCATCGCGCTGGGAATTGCATGGGCGTCCTCGACATTCTTCGGGGTCAGTTTCGCTTTGGGGGCGTTCTTTGCCGGGATGGTCATGTCAACCTCCACCCTTTCTACACAAGCGATGAAGGAAACCCTGCCGCTGCGCGATGCTTTTGCGGTGCTGTTCTTTGTATCGGTGGGAATGCTGTTCAACCCGTCGATCATCTGGACGCAGCCCTTCTCGCTGCTGGTGACGGTGCTGATCATCGTGGTGGTCAAGGCGGTTGCCGCCTATGCCATCGTCCGCGCCTTTGGCCGCGACCGCGAAACCGCGCTGACCATCGGCGCCAGCCTGTCGCAGATCGGCGAGTTTTCCTTCATCCTGATCGTGATGGGAGTGAAGCTGTGGATCGTGCCGGTCGCCGCGCGCGATCTGGTGGTGGCGGGGGCCTTGGTGTCGATCCTGGTCAACCCGTTGATGTTCAAGTGGCTGGACAAGCTGGTGTTTCCGGAAAGGCAGGGGCCAGAGGCCAATCGTGAAGCCGAGGTGGACGATACACCGAAAGCCGCCTGAGCGGGTTAGGGGATGCAGAGCGAGGACGCTTTCCTTGCAAAGGATGAGGACTGTGTTGAGGTATTTGGCGACCTTGACGATTATCGCATTGCTGATGCCACCGCAGGTCAGCGCCGAAACTGGCCTAATGCTTTTCCGACGCGAGATATATTTCCCCCCGGCAGAGATTCTGGCCACATTGAAAGCAGATCGCGCAACTTTGGAAGCACGAGCAGCAAAAGACCCTGACCGCGCGCGCCTTCTAAATGCAACAAACCATTACATCGACAGTCAAAGACACATGGGTTGGATGGAAACCTACAGCTTTATACCCACTCCGAGCCCCGAAGGCCGATTGATCAAGAGTGGCCACGACCCCTTGGGTCTGTTCGACTTGGATGATGACGGCATCCTGATGCACGATGAGGTGCGACGCAGCATTGAGGCTTTGTCGCACTAGGTGACCCCCACCCCTCCCCTCCCCACGAAGGGGAGGGGGCCGCGCCTGCCAGGTGTTCGAAAAGGCCTTACAGCCCCGCCTCGGCGGCAATCTCGGCCCGGCTTTTGCGCGACCGTTCGGTGGCCGATTTCAACTGGCCGCAGGCGGCCATGATGTCTTCGCCGCGCGGGGTGCGGATGGGGCTGGCGTAACCGGCCTTGTAGATGATGTCGGCGAAGGCCTCGATCCGTTCCCAGTCCGACCGCTCATAGGGGCTGCCGGGCCATTCGTTGAACGGGATAAGGTTGATCTTGGCCGGAATGCCCGCGATCAGTTTCACCAAGCGGCGGGCGTCGGCGTCGCTGTCGTTCACGCCTTTCAGCATGACATATTCAAAGGTGATGCGTTCGGAGTTCGACAGTTTCGGGTAGGCGCGCAACTCGTCCAGCAAGGTCTTGATATTCCACCGCTTGTTGATCGGCACCAGACGGTCGCGCACCTCATCGGTGGTGGCGTGGAAGCTGACGGCCAACTGGCAGCCGATCTCGGTCGCAGCGCGGGCAATCTCGGGCACTACGCCAGAGGTGGACAGGGTGATCCGGCGGCGGCCCAGCGCGATGCCCTCGCCGTCCATCACCACGCGCATCGCATCGCGCACGTTGTCGAAATTGTACAGCGGCTCGCCCATGCCCATCAGCACGACGTTCGAGACAAGACGGGTTTCGTCCTTGGGGTCGCCCGGCTGAGGCCATTCGGCCAGGTCATCGCGCGCCAGCATGACCTGGCCGACGATTTCCCCAGCCGTCAGGTTGCGTACCAGTTTCTGCGTGCCCGTGTGGCAGAAGGAACAAGTCAGCGTGCAACCCACCTGCGAGGAAATGCAAAGCGTGCCGCGGGTTTCCTCGGGGATATAGACCACCTCCACCTCATGCCCGCCGGCGATGCGGACAAGGTATTTGCGCGTGCCGTCGGCAGAGACCTGACGGTTCACCACCTCTGGCACCTCGATCACGAAGTTTTCCGCCAGAAGAACACGGTATTCCTTGGCAAGGTTGGTCATCAGTGCAAAATCGCGCACACCCCAGTGATAAACCCATTGCCAAATCTGGCCCAGCCGCATCTTGGCCTGCTTCTCCGGGGTCCCGGCAGCGATCAGGGCAGCGCGCAACTGGTCGCGTGTCAGGCCGACGATATTCGCCTTGCCGCCCTCGGGCAGCTTGCGGGGGATGGTATGCACATCTTGTGTAATAGGAGCATGGGCCACGGCGGCGGCA
The DNA here is from genome assembly GCA_002336845.1 of Rhodobacteraceae bacterium UBA1943. Classification (GTDB taxonomy): domain Bacteria; phylum Pseudomonadota; class Alphaproteobacteria; order Rhodobacterales; family Rhodobacteraceae; genus Fuscibacter. The sequence goes on along the minus strand of DDEX01000025.1, from coordinate 60,643 downwards.
TGGTCAGTCATGGGCAGATCCTTGGGTTTGGCCTTGCGACAGGCGATCTGGCTGCGGATGGGGGCTTTTAGGTGATTCTTGGCGAAAACAAAAGCGCCCCGGGAAACCGGGGCGCCAGATCGCGGGAAACGCGGCTTATTTGCAGCGTTTGGCGGCTTCGTCCATCGCGGCGGTAAAGCCGCGCAGGCTGAACGTGTCCTTGGTCTGGGTGCCTTTGCCCGACCGTGCCGACATCACGGCAGAATTGCCCTTTTGCATGGCAGCCAGGATAGCGGCATCGTTCTGCGCGCCGTCTGCCTGCGGCCAGGCCCATTCGTTCTCTGGCGAGGTGGTGCCGGGCACCAGTTGGAACGTGTTGCCGTCGATGTCCATCTTGACGGTCGATCCCGAAGCGAACGGATAGCCGCCGGTGAACGACACCTCGGGCGCCGAACCGGGGCGGAAGGTCACGAACATCTGGATATCGCCGCGCCGTACGGTGGCGGGCTTGCCATCCTTGATGTTGACGGTTTCCTTCGGAACTGAGACCGCCCAGCATTCCTTGGGGTTGTTTTCGGTAAAGACACTCCAGTCGGTTTTCACCGCGACCTGGTTATTCGATTCCTGTGCCTGGGCGATGCCTGCGGTCATCACCACAGCGGCGGTGCAGGCCGCACGGACCATCCGGTTCATCATTGTCTCACAGCCTCCAAGCTGTTCATGCCTCGACTCCGCCTGGCCGGGTCTTGCCTGGCCGATTGATGCAGCGGGTTTTCTTCGCTCGATATTCCAGACATAACCGGAAAAGGCCAATCGGCGAAAGCCCCTTGGGCATGAATTCGCGCATCCGTGAGGGGGAAAAGGTATGGGCAAGGCCATTCCGATGGTGGAACTGTGGCGCGGCGGGCTGCTGGAAAGCACCCACTTGGGCCATGCGGTGATTTGCGACGAGGCGGGACAGATTGTCGAAGCCTGGGGTGACCCGGATCGTGTGATCTTTCCACGCTCGTCCTGCAAGATGTTGCAGGCGCTGCCCTTGCTGGAAACCGGCGCGGCGGATGCTCACAGGTTGAGCGAAGCGCATCTGGCCCTGTCATGCGCCAGCCATCAAGGCGCTGCGATGCACGTCGAGATGGCGGGGAAATGGCTGAAGGATCTGGGCCTGTCCGAGCCGGATCTGCGCTGCGGCGCGCATGAACCGCTGGATCATGCTGAGCGTGATCGCCTGATCGAACACCACGACAAGCCCTGCCAGTTGCACAACAATTGTTCGGGCAAGCATTCCGGCTTTTTGACCGTGGTCAAGCATCTGGGCCTTGGGCCCGAATACGTCGAACTGGACCATCCCTTGCAAAAAGCGATCAAGGCGGGGTTCGAGGAGGTGACGGGCGAGACCAGCGCAGGTTGGGGGATTGACGGGTGTTCGGCGCCGAATTTCGCCTGTTCGGTCACCGGCCTTGCTAGGTCGATGGCGGCCTTTGCCGCTGCCAGCGAGGGCGGTGATGCACGCCAAAAGGCGATGCACCGGCTGACGCGTGCCATGGCAACCTATCCTGAACTGGTGGCGGGAGAGGGGCGCGCCTGCACCGAACTGATGCGGGCGATGGGCGGCAAGGTCGCGATCAAAACCGGGGCCGAGGCGGTGTTCGTGGCGATCGTCCCCGAGAAAAAGCTGGGCATCGCGCTGAAGATCGAGGACGGCAATTCCCGCGCCTCCGAAGCGGCGATCACGGCACTGCTGGCACGGATCGGCGTGCTGGATGCGGCGCATCCGGCGGCACAGAAACGCCTGCCTGCCGAGCAGAGGAACTGGCGCGGGCTGCGCACAGGCGAGTTGCGGCTGTCGGCAGGGTTCGCCTGAAAAGGGAAGACCCCCGGCCAATGGCCGAGGGTCGCCCTCACCAGCACGTCACACAGCGGTCAGGGGCAAGAACACTGTGCTTATTACTGGTTACACAGGCTTTTTGTCGCCTGAATGTGGCCCTTGCTGGGTTGCTCCAAGGTCAGGCCCTGATGATTTCTGGGCCATTCGGTGTCAGTATTTCCAAGTCTTGACCAATGGCGCCAAGGGGGTAACATTTGCCCATGACGGTGCAATCGCCGACCCCTTTCCCCGTTTCCCCACACCTGCCAGAGCAGGTCAGCTTTCATCGCCAGGAGCTGGGTATCATTCTGGGCCTTTACGGCCGGATGGTTGCAGCCGGCGAATGGCGTGATTACGGGATTTCGGCGCTGCCCGATGTGGCGGTGTTCGCAATCTTCCGGCGCACTGCGGAATATCCGCTTTACCGCATTGAAAAGCGTCCGAAACTGCGCGCCCGGCAGGGGATGTATGCGGTTGTCGGCAGCGAGGGGCAGGTGCTGCGGCGCGGCCACGATCTGGCCGCCGTGCTGCGGGTTCTGGAAAAGATGCGCCCGGTCGAGTGAAGCGGTCAGCCTGGCCGCTGACGGGCGATGACGGGGCGGCTTTCCTGCGCCATCACACGGGCGATGCAGGCTGTGGTGCCCTCATAGGCGACCGACATCGTATGGCCATTGGCATGGATCAGCCGGGCGTCATCGACGATGATCGCCACATGCCCCTTCCAGAAGATCAGGTCGCCGCGCTGCTCGGCCCCTTCGGCGACAGGGTGGCCGATGGTCTGCTGCAGATCGCTGTCACTGGGGATTGCCACCCCGCACAGACCGTAAGCCAGTTGCGCCAGCCCAGAACAATCGATGCCCGCCCGCGAATTTCCGCCCCACAGATAGGGCGTGCCCAACAGGCTTTCGGCCACAGCCACCGGATCACTGGCCCAATTGCCCAGCGCCCGAAGGTGAGGCGTGGGAATGAAGCCCTGCGTGGTCTCGGTCCACTTCTCGCTCGTGGCCAGCACGGCGACGCGAGCGCCCAGAGACAGGCTGGTCAGTTCACGCGCCTGAACGCGCGGTTCGGAGTAAAGATGGGTCGCCGGGGACGAAACCCAATGCGTGGGCTGCGCGGTTTCCGCCAGCGCAGCCTGATCCAGCCAGCCGCAATGACCATCTTTAACGGCAAAGCCAAAGGCATGGCCCGCGTCGCGGTCGATCACGATGAAACTTTCGCCCAGGAGAAGCTGGCGGTCGCGCGCGCCGCCCGGTGTGACGCAAAGGTCGGCCAGCGGCGTTGCGACATGCAGCCGCTGCCCGTCGGTAAAGGCGGGGGCATCAATTTTACCGCGCAAAGAACTGTGCGCGATGCGGGCGGTGGCCGGGGTCAGGCGACGGTCCATCCTTATAGCCCCAGAATGGCCGGAAAGGCCCCCAGCAGCGCCCGTGCGCCTTGCCCCACACCGCCCTTGGGTCGGGCGGGCTGGTCAGCGGGGGTGTGGCCATAGATGTCAAAATGCATGTAGCGCGGGCCTTCGACAAAACGGCGCAGGAACAGTGCTGCAGTGATCGACCCGGCAAACCCCCAGCCGGGCGCATTGTCCAGATCGGCTATGCCGGGTTCGATCACCGGGTCATAGGGTGACCAGAACGGCATCCGCCACACCGGATCGAAGCCGGTTTTGGCCCCGGCCTCCAGCGCCTGCGCCATGGCGTCATCGTCGGTGTAATAAGGCGCAAGATCGGGGCCAACGGCAATTCGTGCGGCCCCGGTCAGGGTGGCCATGCTGATCAGCGCGTCGCAAGGTTCCTCGCAAGCATAGGCAAGCGCATCGGCCAGAACCAGACGGCCCTCGGCATCGGTATCGTTCACCTCCACCGTCAGGCCCTTGCGGCTTGTCAGAATGTCGCGCGGGCGTTGCGCGTTACCGGCAATGGCGTTTTCCACTGCGGGCACCAGAACGCGCAACCGCACGGGCAGGCCAAGGCGCATGATCATATGGGCAAGGCCAAGGACGGTCGCAGCGCCGCCCATGTCTTTCTTCATCAACAGCATGGAATTGCCGGTCTTGATGTTCAGCCCGCCGGTGTCGAAGCACACACCCTTGCCCACCAGCGTCAAGGCAGGGCCAGTGCTGCCCCAGCGCATTTCCAAGAGGCGGGGCGCACGGGTCGAGGCGCGGCCAACGGCGTGGATCATGGGGAAGTTCTGCGTCAGCAGGTCATCGCCCACAATCGCGCTGGCCTGTGCGCCAAAGCGGTCAGCCAGCGCGAAAAACGCCGCCTGCAACTGTTCCGGCCCCATGTCCAGCGCGGGGGTGTTGATCAGGTCGCGGGTCAGGAACTCTCCCTCGGCCATGGCGATCAGGCGCGCGGCATCAAGGCCGTCCGGCAATTTGAGCCGGGCGGTTTCGGCGGCGGGTTTGCCGGGGCGATAACGATCGAAACGGTAGGATTGCAACAAAAAGGCCAGCGCCACCTCGGCCTGCTGATCGGCGGTCAGGTCGCCAGAAAGGTGCCAGTCGCCCGCCGGCAGGCCTGCCGCCGCCTTGGCCAGGGCAAAGCGCATGCGGGCCCGGGCTTTCACTGTGCCAAAGCCCACCGCCGCCGCCCTGACCTGACCATCCGTATCGGGAATCAGTCGCAAATCACCCAAAGCGGCATCAAAGCCTGTTGCGGTCAGCCATGCTTTCACCGCAGGAGGCTGGGCATCGAGAAACGTGGCGAGAGTTTCGGCGGAAACGACATGCAGGGCGCGGCTTGCTGCTGCGGGATCGGCGAATTGCGGAGTCATCGGGGTATCCTTCGTGATGCCCCGAAGCTGCACCGCAAGGCGCGCGGCTGCAAGAGGTCAGCGGAAGGTCTGATCAAGCAAGTCCTTGTCAGGTGCCAGAGACCGCTCGGCAATCCGCAACAACCGTGCCCAGGTAGCGGTAAAGGCGGTAGAATCGGCCCGGCTCAGACAATCCTGCACATCCAGCGCCACAAGACCCAAGCTGACCAGCCCCAGCGATTCCGCCATGCGCTGCAAATGACGCAGATGGCGCGGCAGATCTTTCACCTGATGCCCCCGCACCTGCTGCGCCAGCCCCGCCATGGTCAGCGCCAGTTCGCCCAGTTCCCGCGTTACGACCTGTTCGGCCGAAGCCGTGCCAAGGTTCCGATAGATCGTCGCGATCGGTTCGGCATCCTGACGCACGCATTCCTTTGGCCTGAGGGCCACGACATTGTCGGCCATCACACTCACCTGATCTTTGTTCACACCCAAGACCGATGCTGCCGAAACAGGCTGAAGATTTCGTTGAGGGAGGAAAAAGAATCCTCTCGAATTTTCTGCAATTGCAGCCTAGACGGGGGCAAGAGACCTGAAAGGATGACAAGATGGACGCTGCCCGCCCGTTGCCCTCCTATCTGATCAGCCGGTTTCACGGCTGGCGCGCGACGACTTATCAGGACAACAAGGCCTGGTATCGCCGTCTGGCCGAAAGTGGCCAGCACCCCCGCGCGATGGTGATTTCGTGCTGCGACAGCCGGGTGCATGTCACCTCGATCTTCGGCGCGGATGAGGGCGAGTTCTTCATTCACCGCAACATCGCGGGCCTTGTGCCGCCCTATACCCCGGATGGAGAGCGCCATGGCACCTCAGCGGCGGTGGAATATGCCGTCACCTCGCTGGGCGTGGCGCATATCGTGGTCTTGGGCCATTCAAGCTGCGGCGGCGTGAAGGGCTGCCATGACATGTGCACCGGCCATGCCCCGGCGCTGGAGGAAAAGACCAGTTTCGTCGGTCGCTGGATGGACATCCTGCGCCCCGGTTTCGACCGCGTGGCCCATCTGGGCAAGGATGACATCCTGCGCGCGCTGGAACATCAGGCGGTGCTGGTCAGCCTGGAAAACCTGATGACTTTCCCCTTCGTCGCCGACGCCGTGAATAGCGAAAAGCTGACAATTCACGGCCTTTGGAACAACACTGGCGAGGGCGAGCTGCAACAATACGACCCCACGCGCGGCGGCTTCGTGCCGGTTTAGTCCGATCCGGGCTGTCATTCCGGCGTCATGGGCTTGTGATCAGGGTCTTGGCACCCAATCGCAAGAGGAATGCCATGTCGCTGGATGACGGTTACGATCTGGACGAGGCCTATCAGATCGACGGCCCCGAGGATGCAAAGCGCATGTATGGCGCCTGGGCCGAAAGCTATGACGACAGCTTTGGCAAGGCCTGGGGCTATATTGCCCCCCGCGAGATTGCGGCGATCCTTAAGGGCGAAATCGCGCCAGAGGCCGAGATTCTGGATATCGGCGCGGGCACAGGTTTGGTGGCGGAATCGCTGGGGGGCCATACGGTCGATGCCCTGGACATCACGCCCGAGATGCTGGAGATCGCGCGAGGCAAGGGGCTGTATCGCGCCCTGATGCTGGGCGACCTGACCAAAGCACTGGAGATTCCCGACGGCAGCTATGACGCGGTGATTTCCAGCGGCACCTTTACCCATGGCCATGTGGGGCCGGAGTGTTTTCCCGAGTTGCTGCGCATTACGCGCCCCGGTGCGGTCTTTGCCTGCGGCACGATTGCGCCGGTGCTGGACGGGGCGGGGTTCGGCTCGGCTTTGGCCCGGATGGTGGCGCTGGGTCAGATCACGCCGGTCGCGTTTCGCGACATCGCGATTTACGAGGGAGCGGATCATCCGCACAAGAATGACCGCGGGCTGGTGATGGTGTTCCGGCGGGTCTAGGCGGCGCGGCGGGCTGTGCCCCGCCCCGATCCCCTCCCCACGAGGGGGGGGATGCGCCCTTCATGGGATTGCGGGTCAGGCGACAGGAAACGTCAGGCGGAACAGCGCGCCGGTGTCGCTGGCAGCCACCTCGATCCCAGCGTTATGGGCGACCAGAAGGTTGCGGGCGATGGTCAGGCCCATGCCGGTGCCGCCCTGATCGCGGCGAGTGGTGAAGAAGGGCTCGAACAGGCGGTCGGCGTTGCCTGGCGAAATGCCGGGGCCGTTGTCGGCAACCTCGACCAGCAGGGCATCGGGCCGGGGCGCTGCGGCAAGGGTGATGTGGCTGGCCCCGTGGCTGACCGAATTCGCCAGTAGTTGGCGCAGCACGACCAGCAAGCCCGGTGCAGCCATGGGCAGGGCATGGTCATCGCCTTCGATGCCAAGGGTCAGCGCAGGAAAATCGGCGCGCAAGGCAGGCGCAAGGTCGGCCAGCGTGGTCTGGCCCAGATAGCGCGCCTCACGCGCCTGCGCGGCCCGTCGCAACGCGGCAAGTTGCGCCTGAATCTGCGCCTGCGCCCCGTCGATCTGGGCCACCAGTTGCGCATCTTGCGCCGACAGCGCCCCGTCTTGCAGCAGTTCAACGGCGGCATGGATGGCAGCGACGGGGGTTTTCACCTCATGCGTCACATGGTCGGTAAAGGTGCGGATCGTCGCCTCGCGGTCCCGCAGCGCATGGGCCATGGCAATGACGCGGCGGGCAGTGGCATGCAGTTCCCGCGTTCCGAAATGGACGGGCGGCGCGGGGTCGCGGTTCTGTTCAACCGACAGCGCAAATGCCTCAAGCGCGCGAATCGGGCGCAGCAAGAGCCGCACCAGCAGCCAGCCCAGCGCAGCCGTGGCCAGAAGAATCGCAAGGCCCAGTGCGACGGCCGCGTTGGCATAGCCCCAATGCGGCCCCAGATAGCGCAGCGCCACCAGCCCGGCGAAAGACAGGCCCAGCGTGCCGCACAACGCGCCCCCCAGAACAAAGGCCAGTGAGGGCCGCCAATGCCGCGCCGTCATGCCACCACCGCAAGGCGCAGGCCCTGCCCATGCAGGGTTTCGATGGCCTCGGACAGGCCGCCTTGCGCCAGTTTCTGGCGCAGGTTGCGCAGATGGCTGTCAAAGGTGCGGTCCGAGACCTGGCTGCCTGCGCCCCAGATCGCATCGATCAGCCGGGGCTTGGGCCACAGGCGACCGGGATGCGACAGGAGGTGGTCAAGCAGGCGAAACTCGGTCGCCGTCAAGGCAAGGGGCTGTCCTGCGACATGGCAAGCGGCGGCGGCGCGGTCGAGCGTTATGGGGCCGTGCCGCAGGGTCTGGCCCTGCCCTGCCCCTGCGGTGCGTTTGAGAATCGCGCGGATGCGGGCCACCACTTCGCGCGGTGAAAAGGGTTTGGTAACGTAATCGTCGGCGCCAAGTTCAAGACCGACGATACGGTCCACCTCATCATCGCGGGCGGTCAGGAACAGGATAGGCAGGTCAGAGGTGGCGCGCAGGCGGCGGCACACCTCGAATCCGTCGATCTCTGGCAGGCCGATGTCGAGGACCATGAGGTCGGGGGCGTTACGGCGGGCGGCGACAAGGGCGGCCTGCCCGTCGGCGACGGTGGCGGCGGTAAAACCCGCACGCTCGACCGCGATGCGCAAAAGGTCGCGCAGGCGAGGGTCGTCATCGACGATCAAGATCTTCAAGGGGCAAACCTTTCAACCGGATGGGCGGCAAGATAGCGGGCGACGCGCCAGTTGCGGAACCCCCAATCCCGCCAGCCGGTGATCTGGGGCGCCGAGGGCGTGCAGCCGGGCAGATCCAGCGCCAGTTGCGGCGTTTGGGCCATCGCTTCGGCAATGGCGGCGGCGCTGGTGGGCCCAAGGGTGCAGGCATATTCGGCATCAGCAAGGGGCTGGGACAGGTTATGCCGCGCGATCAGGGCCGCGAAGTTTACGAAGCTGCACAGGTACAGCATGGCCAGTCCCATCGCACCAACCCGCGCCAACAGCCACAGGGTGCTGCGGCCGCGCAGCACCTGCCACAAGCACAGCGCAAGCCCGGCGGCGACAAGGACAATCCATATCGCTGCATGTATGCGCAGATAGGTCAGCCCATAGGCCTGCACATAAAGGTCCAGCCGCAGCAGGGCCGAGGCGCAAAGCAGCATATTCTGCGCCAGCCAAAGCAGCATCAGCGGGCGGATCAGGCGGTGTTCAGCCAGATAGGACCGCGCCGACAGGGCAAAGGCCCCGGCCAGCAAGGCGGTTGCCAGCAGCGGATAGGCCCCGCGATGGGCATAGCTGGCAAAGCTCATACCCGCAGGCAGGTGGGCGCCGCCCAGCAGGATCGAGAGGTCCAGCCCGGTTTGTAGCCCGATCAGCAGGTTGAACATCCCCAACGCGCGCAGAACCGAAGCGGCATTGATGCCGGGCAGGGTTACGGCGCGAACGGTCAAATGCACGGGCCTGGGCACTTCCAGCAGGGGCCAGACCAGCAGGGTGATCCCGGCCCAGAACATCGCGCGGTTGATCAGGCTTGCGACGTCGAAATTCAGCGACAGGGCCTGCTCGATCAAGGGGTTGGCATCGGACAGCAGCGCGGCGAAGACCAGCGTTCCGCCAACCGGCAGCGCCCAGTTGCGCAGAAAGCTGCGGGGCGAGGCGCTGCGGGGCAGCGCGACGCGGCCCATCATCAGATGCAGGACGCCGAGGATGCCGCCCAACGGCAACCGGGCGAGCAATCGCAAGGCCGAGATCAGCGCGCCGCCCCTGCTCAATTCCGGCAGATGCGACCAGACGATGGCGATGGCGAGAGACAACCCCAGAAAGGCCAGCGACAGGGCCTGCACATAATCCACCACCGGCAACAGGCCGATGGCCAGTAGCCCGGCAGGCCATGCCTTGGCCCGCAAAGGCACCTGTGCTGTGGCGACACCAAACACCGCCCCGGCAAAGACCGCCAGCGACAGGCCGGGCACCTGACCCCAGAACAGGATGTCGCCCAGCGCAACCAGGACCAGCAGCCCCCATCCCGGCGTAACCAGGCGCGACAGGCTATGGCGCGGGGGTGGTGCCGGCGTGTCGCCCCCTGGCCCCAGCCACCAGCCATCGCGGGCCAATACAGTGGGAAGTCCGTGGATCGTCAGGTGTTTCGTGGTCATCGCTGCCTCCGGGTTTCCTGGCAGGAATGACGGCCCGGCCCCGCAGGCGCGGCGCAGGGTTTGTGCAGGCTTTGTGCAGGCGCACCAAGGCGGTGCAGTCCTGCACAAACCCATGCGTTGCGGTGCGAAAAACAGCGTGTTAGGGATATCGTGTTCTCAGGGCGGGGTGCGATTCCCCACCGGCGGTTACAGCCCGCGAGCGCCTTTCTTCGGAAAGGGTCAGCAGATCCGGTGAAACTCCGGGGCCGACGGTATAGTCCGGATGAAAGAGAACCGTGTGCGGAGGGGGACACCCGTCCGTCTGCGGGACATGCCTTGGGACCTGACTGTTTAGCAACGGAAGGTTCCGACTATGACGACCAAATCTGCCCACAACTCCCCTCGTATCGCCTTTATCAAGGCGCGCTGGCACGATGATATCGTGGACCGTGCCCATGAAGGCTTTGTCGCCGAAGCGGCGAAACTGATGCCCAATGCCAAGGTTGAGGGCTTCGACGTGCCCGGCGCGTTCGAAATGCCGCTGGTGGCGAAAAAGCTGGCCCGCACCGGCAAATATGATGCCGTGGTGGCCGCTGCCTTCGTGGTGAACGGCGGCATCTATCACCATGAATTCGTGTCCGAGGCGGTGGTGACCGGGCTGATGAACGTGGGCCTTGAAACCGGTGTGCCCTGTTTCTCGGTCTCGCTGACGCCGCATAACTATCAGCCGGTGGCCGAGCTGACGGCCTTTTACACCGAGCATTTCGTGAAGAAGGGGGCCGAGGCCGCCCATGCCGTGCGCCAGATCCTTGATCTGGATGCCCGGCTGGCCGCCGACGGGTTGGCCAGCGCCGCCTAAGACTTGTCAGGGCGGCGCTTTGGCGTTAGCGCTGCCCTGTCTGGTGCCCGGCCCCAAAAGGCCGGGATAATCGGGAACGCGGTGAAATGCCGTGACGTGCCCAACGCTGTAAGGCTGAGGGGGCCGCAAATGCCACTGGGTTCAGGCCCGGGAAGGCGCGGCGCCCCTGTGACGCCAAGTCAGAAGACCGGCCAGGCAACACGGGCGGGGACGCGCGGACGGCGGCCCTGTCATCATTTGTTGCCTGACAGGGGAAGTGTCGATGCAACCGCAGTCCTTTCTGGCTCCCGCCGGGGCCTTTTCCGATAACGAGCGCGATGCGGTGTACCGCGCGATTTTCTCGCGCCGCGATGTGCGTAGCCAGTTCCTGCCGGACCCGGTTTCGGATGAGGTGGTGCAACGCCTGCTTGTGGCGGCGCATCATGCGCCCTCGGTCGGGTTCATGCAGCCGTGGAATTTCATCGTGATCCGGGATGGCGGGGTCAAGGCGCGGGTGCAGGCCGCCTTTGCCCGCGCCAATGAGGAAGCGGCGGCGATGTTTCCTGCGGAAAAGCGCGCGCTTTATTCCAGCCTGAAGCTGCAAGGCATCACCGATGCCCCGGTCAACCTGTGCATCACCTGCGACCGCACGCGGGGCGGCGAGGTGGTGCTGGGGCGGACGCATAACCGCGACATGGACCTGTATTCGACGGTTTGCGCCGTGCAGAACCTGTGGCTGGCCGCGCGTGCCGAAGGGGTGGGCGTCGGCTGGGTCAGCATCTTCCGCGAGGAAGAACTGCGCGGCATTTTGGGCCTGCCCGCCCATGTGGTGCCGGTGGCCTATCTGTGCCTTGGCCATGTGGCAGAACTGTATTCCCAGCCGGAATTGCAGGCCAAAGGCTGGCGTGACCGTCTGCCGCTGGAGGGGCTGGTGTTTCAGGATGGCTGGGGCACGGCAGGCTGACGGCGCATCAAGTAGATATCCATGATCCAGCCATGTGCGGCGCGGGCCTGCGCACGGGTTTCAACAATGCGCGGCCCGGCGCTGGCCAGTGGGCCGTGGTCAAGGATCTGTTCAGCCATGCCGACATAGGCACCCCACCAGATTTCTATGCCCTCCGGATCTAACTCGGTGAATGCCCCGCCCGCGTCCAGCATCACCACCACAGTGTCAGCATCCTGCGGCCAGCCATGGTCGCGCAAGCGGCGGCCAGTAGTGATGACCACGGGCGCGGCCAGGTCGTTCAGCGGAATGGCATGGGCGGCGCATAGCATCTGGATCGCGGTGATGCCGGGAATGACCTGCACCACCATCGGCAAGCTGCGCCCCACCCGTTCGGCAATGCGCAATGTGCTGTCGTAAAGCGACGGGTCGCCCCAGACCAACAGCGCCACCTTTGGCCCGCCACCTGCCGCCAGATGGGCGCGGATATGACCTTCCCAACGCGCAGCAATGGCATCGTGCCAGTCGCTCACACGGGCCACATAATCCGGTGTTGCCGGGTCACGCACCGGCAGATCGAAAGGCACGATCCGCGTCGCCGGGTTGGTCAGAACCGCCTCGCAGATGGCACGGCGCAGCCCCGCAAGGTCGGCCTTGTCCTCACCTTTCAGCGGCAAAAGGATCAGGTCAGCCAAGTTGATCGCCTTCACCGCCTCGCGCGTCACATGATCGGGGTTGCCGGTGCCAATACCGATCAGGGATAGTTCGATCATGCCTGCTGCCCTTCTGATAATGAACAAGGGCCCCAGCGGGGCCCCTGCCTGAACATCCTGCCAAAGCCTTATGCGGCGTTGTAAAGCCGACCGGTGACAAGGTTCGACCCTTTCATACCGCGCAGCGATTTGGCACCGGCCAGAACGGCCAGATCAACCAGCGGCTCGATCACGATCACACCGGCATAGGCCACGGCAAAGGTGGCAATGCCCGAAAACGCAGCCATGCCCTGACCGTAGATGACCCAGAAGGCCACCCAGGCGATGACGCCGCCCTGATAGATCGCCGACATCTTCAGCACCTGAGCATAGCCCAGATCGACATAGGCGGTGCCCGGCGCAACAAGGCGGCGCGCGGCGGCATCCAGCAGGAACAGCGGCACCAGAAGCGTCGTCAGGTTCATGCCGAACTGCGGCAGGTCGAAGGGCGCGAAGAACAGCCCTTGCAGCAGCAGTGCCGAACCCAGCCCGATGGCTGCCGGGCCTGCACCCAGAATCAGGAACAGCATGGAGCCGAAGATGAAATGCACCTCGGAAACACCGGCCGAGAAATGGGGCAGCACCTCAAAGAAGAACAGGACACCGGCGGTGGCGATCAGGCTGCGCAGGACGGTAGAGACCACGCCCTGATGCCGGATGGCACCCTGGACGTGATAAAGAGCGGTCGCCCCTGCCCCAGCAGCGGTGGCGTAGCTAAGCGTCATTTTGGCGGCGTCAACGACGCCGGGTTCGATATGCATGTTGGTCCCTCCGGCCGTCACACCCGACGGCGGTTATGGTTGCGTTCCTGCAGGGCCGGTCTCCTGGCTTGCGGGTCGTCGTCGGCCTTCGCCTTCCCGTCCGGAAAGCCGGACAGTGGCATGATGAAGGCCGCTCACCGCTGACAGTCGCGGGGGCGGCTGGGGACGGGGGCGCCGCAATTTGGTCCGCCCCTTCCCCATTCCCGTTTCAGTCCCGATGCTTTGCATCTGATGGGACACCTTGCCCTTCCATTTGCACGCGGCGCGCATCAGGGGTCAAGGCGGATTGCGGCGGGGAGAAGAGGATTCCGACAAGGGGCCATACAGGATCAGCCCCGGATGATGGCCCGGCCCTTCGGCCAGATGAGCCACAAGGCTGGCCAGTGTGCCGCGCAACAGATGCTGGTCAGGGGTCGAGACAGCCTCGGCCAACAGGGCAGGCGTGGTGTCGGGCAGGCCATGGGCGCGCAACCCTTCGACCAATGCGGCGAAGGTGCGCTTGCCCATGTAAACCACGGTTGTGGCCTGCGGGTCGGCCAGCGCGGCCCAGTTCAGCCCCTCGGGCAGGCCGCCCGTCACATCGGCGCCGGTGACAAACTGCACCCGCCGCGCCGTCAGCCGCCGGGTCAGCGGGATATTCGCCGCTGCGGCGGCGGCAGAGGCGGCGGTAACGCCGGGAATTATCTCATATCCGATGCCAGCTTCGGTCAGGGCGGTGATCTCTTCCTCCAGCCGTCCAAAGAGGCCACAATCGCCGGATTTCAGCCGCACCACCCGCGCCCCCGTGGTAGCATAATCGACCAGAAGGCGGCTGACATGATCCTGTTTTGGCGATGCGCGGCCCGCGCGCTTGCCTACGCCAACCAAATCGGCACCGGTGCGGGCATGGGACAGGATGGGGCCTGACGACAGGTCATCAAACAGCACCGCATCGGCAGCTTGCAGCCGGGCGACGGCCTTGAGTGTGAGCAGATCCGGGTCGCCTGGACCGGAGGAGACGAAGGATACGAAACCGGTCATGACGCCTCGGCGATGTGATGAAAGAAGGTGCCGGTGGCGCGACCGCCCCCGGAAAAGCTGCGGGTCGAACCGGTTTCGGTCACGGCTGTGGCGGTGGCGTCGGTCACATCGGCCAAGGGCGCGTCGGGCTGCGACAGGATCGTGGCATAGTGGAATTCGTGTCCGCGCAGGCGGTGGCCCGCTGCATGGCCGGGAATGGCGGCCAGAAGCCGGGCATGGCGATAACCAAGGTGCATCCGGCGTTCGGCAAAGCTGGTTTCAAGGCCCAGAAGGCCCGCCATCCGGTGCCTTGTGCCATCGGCGGCAATCAGCCCCGCGCCCATCGCCATATATCCCCCGCATTCGCCATGGACGGGCCGGGTTTCGGCGAACCGGGCCAGTCCGTCGCGGAAATTCCCGGCCTGCGCCAGCCTGCCGCCATGCAGTTCGGGGTAGCCGCCGGGCAGCCAGCAGGCGCCCGCACTGTCATCGGGCGCCTCGTCAGCAAGAGGGGAAAAGGGCAAGATGGTCGCCCCCGCCCGCCGCCAGCCATCCAGAAGATGCGGATAGACGAAGGAAAATGCCGCATCCCGGGCAAGGGCGATACGGTCGGCCGGGGGTGGAACGGGCACAATGTTCGCCGTGGCCCGCGTCGCCCCGGCGGCGGCAATCAGGGCATCAAGGTCAAGGTAGGTGGCGATGAAGGTCGCCGCATCAGATAAGAGGGCTGCAAGGCTGGGATGTTCCTCGGCTTGCACAAGGCCAAGGTGACGCTCTGGCAGTTCAATCGCGGCCTTGCGCGGCAGGGCACCGAACACCCGCAGGCCCGCGCGCGCCATGCCGTCGCGCACCAGCGCCTCATGCCGGGGCGAGGCAACCTTGTTCAGAATAACCCCCGCCAGTCGCAGATCGGGGCGCAAAATGGCAAAGCCCAGCGCCACAGCCGCAGCGGACTGCGCCTGCCCCGAGACATCCAAGACCAGAACAACCGGCCAGCCCATTATCCCTGCCAGATCGGCGGAGGATCCGTTGCCGCTTTCGCCGGGGCTTGCCACGCCATCGAACAGGCCCATCGACCCTTCGGCCAGGATCAGATCGGCACCTTGGGCCGCCGCCACCAGCCCGCGCAACCTTTCGCCAGCCATCGCCCAGGTATCGAGGTTGACCGAGGCGCGTCCGGCGGCGGCAGTATGAAAGGCCGGATCGATATAGTCGGGGCCGCTTTTGAACGGCTGAACTGTCAGCCCACGCGCGCGCAAGGCCGCCAGCAAGCCCAGCGTAACCGTGGTCTTGCCGGTGCCCGAGGCCGGGGCAGAGATGAGGAGACCAGAAGGGATCATGCGCTTTCCGGGAACCGGGGGCTGGTGCCGACCGGGCGATAGCGGCGGTCGTAATCTCCCGCGTAAAGGCGGCTTTCATCGAAACCCTCCGCCGCCAGCGCCGGGCCGACAAGGATCAGCGCGGTGCGCTCGCCCACACCCATTGCGGGGTTGAGCGTGGCAAGGGTGGCGCGTTCAACCCTCTGGTCGAGCCAGCTTGCCCGGAACACCACGGCCACCGGGCAGTCGGGGCCGTAATGGGGGATCAGGCGGGATTGCACCTCGGCCAGCACATGCACCGACAGATGGATGGCCAGCGTGGCGCCGGTTTTGGCGAAGGCCTCAAGGCTTTCGGCCTCTGGCATGGCGCTGGCGCGGCCCGAGGTACGGGTGAGGACGACCGATTGCGCAAGGCCGGGCAGGGTAAGTTCCGCGCCAAGGGCAGCGGCGGCGGCGGCGAACGAGGGCACGCCGGGCGTGACATCGTAGGGAATGCCAAGGGCGCGCAGGCGGCGCAGCTGTTCGCCCATTGCTGACCAGATCGACAGATCACCGGAATGCAGGCGGGCGACATCCTGGCCCGCCGCATGGGCGACGGAAATCTCATCCATGATCTGATCAAGGCTGAGCGGCGCGGTATTCACGATCCGCGCGTCGGGCGGGCAATGGGCCAAAAGCGCCTCTGGCACCAGCGACCCGGCATAAAGGCACACCGGGCAGGCGGCGATCAGGTCGCGGCCGCGCAAGGTGATCAGGTCGGCGGCACCGGGGCCTGCACCGATGAAGTGTACGGTCATTCGGGGATTCCTTCCGCGATGGCGGCGGTGGCCATGCCGTTGGGGGTTGCAACGCGGGGGCCGACAAGGCGGGCGCCCGGACCGGCGACGACCAGTGCTGCGGCCTCGGCGACAGAGCCGGTGGCGAAACGCGACTGGACGCGGGCCGAGGTTGTGGGCGTGGACTGGCCCGCGACCTCGACCCCGATGACCGGCAGGCCCAGACGGGCGGCCAGTGCGATCAGAGCCGGGGCATTTGCCTTGGCGGAATGGGTGGCCAGCACGTCGGCCCGCCCCCCCGCCATTTGCAGCGCGGTTTGCAGATCATCCACCGTGGCAGCGCTGCGAAAGCCGAAACCTGCCACCCTCATGCCGTGACGCTCCACTGCACCACGGGGCGGGCTGCCTGCCAGCCACGCATCTTTCCAAGGGGCGCGGCGGCGGCGATGTCGATCCGGCTCAACGTGCCACCGTGCCTGGCGTGCAGGATGGCCAGAAGGCTCTCGGTTTCCAGCGTCACGCCGTTGGCGACGAGGCGGGTGCCGGAGGGCAGGATTTCAAACAAGCGACGGAAAAGGCCCGCGTCACCGCCGCCGCCGACAAAGACCGCATCGGGCCGGGGCAGTGCCGCGATCAGGTCATGCGATGCCCCGATATGCAGGTTCAGCCGATGGTCCACGCCAAAGCCCAAGGCATTGGCGCGGATGTTGGTGGCACGGTCGGCGCGCCGTTCAACCGCATGGGCCAGCCCGCCCGCAAGGCACCATTCGATCGAGATCGAGCCGGAGCCTGCCCCCAAATCCCACAGCACCTCGCCCTTGCGCGGGGCAAGGGCGGCAAGCGTCAGTGCGCGGATCGGGGATTTGGTGATCTGGCCATCACTGGCAAACAGGCTGTCGGGCAGGCCGGTGTTCTGCGGCAACCCGTCACCTATCGCCTCGATCGCCACCGCAACGGGGGCAGAAATGCCAGTTACTGCAAAGCTGTCGGCGGTGGTTTCGCTGATACGTTCTTGTGGGCCGCCAAGGGCTTGCAGCACATGCAGGCGAGAGGGGCCGAAGCCCGCGCCGCCCAGCCATGCCGCCAGCGCCGCCGGGGCCTGCGCGTCGCGCAGCAGCACGATCAACCGCGCGCCTTGCGCCAGATACGGGCGCAGGCGGGCAAAGGGCGCGGCATGAAGGCCAAGGCAGGTTGTCCGCTCCAGCGGCCAGCCGAGGCGCGCGGCGGCAAGCGAAAAGGTCGAGGGCGCGGGATGGGCCAGCCACTCGCCGGGCACAAGATGTGGCATCAGGCTGCCGCCCGCGCCGAACCAGAAGGGATCACCCGAGGCCAGAACAACGGTCGGCTGGCCGCGATGGGCCAGCACGGGGGCCACATCGAACGGCACAGGCCAGGGGCGGCCCCGGTCACCCGCTTGCACCAGCGCAAGATGACGCGGGCCGCCAAAGACCATCGTTGCATCGGCAAGCGCGGCGCGGCTTGCATCCGAAAGGCCCGCCAGTCCATCTTCGCCCAGACCGATGATTGTGAGCCAGGGCCTATCCATGACGCGCATCCTGATCCTTGGCGGCACGACCGAGGCGAGCCTGCTGGCCACGCGGCTGGCGACAGAGGGCGTTCCGGCGGTTTTCAGTTATGCCGGGCGCACTGCCACGCCAGTGGCGCAACCCCTGCCGATGCGGCTGGGCGGGTTTGGCGGGGCCGAGGGGCTGGCGCAGTTTCTGCGCAGCGAAGCCATCAGCCATCTGGTCGATGCCACCCACCCTTTCGCCGCGCAGATCAGCCGGAATGCTGCGGCGGCCTGCGCAGAAACCGGCACGCCGTTGCTGGCTTTCGAGCGCGCGGCATGGAGGGCGGGCGAGGGCGACCGCTGGACCATGGTGGCCGATACCGGGGCGGCGGTGGCTGCCCTGCCCGAGGCCCCGGCGCGGGTGTTTCTGGCCATCGGCAAGCAGACTTTGGCCAGCTTTGCCGCCAAACCGCAGCACCATTACCTGCTGCGGCTGGTCGATCCGCCCGAAGGTGCGCTGCCGCTGCCCGATGCTGCGGTGGTGATCGACCGGGGGCCGTTCACGGTTGCGGGCGACCTTGCCTTGCTGCGGCAGCATCGCATCAGCCATATCGTCGCCAAGAATTCCGGCGGAACCGGGGCAGAGGCCAAGCTGATCTCGGCGCGCGCATTGGGCCTGCCGGTGATCCTGATCGACCGGCCCGCGTTGCCCGCGCGCGCCGTGGCGCATGATCTTGCAGCGGTGATGGACTGGATCGCGCATCAGCCCGCCCGCCTTGGGGTATAGACCCACGGGCCCACACGGCGGGTGGCGGAATTGCCGACCAGAACCACCGTGCGCATGTCGGCCATCTCTGGCGTGGCTTCGGCAAGGGTCACCGTCCGAAGATGTTCGTCGGGCGTGGTGACCGCGCGAGCGAAAGTGATCAGCCGATCCGGCCCGCAATCCTGCAACATGATCTCCAGCACGCGGGCGAATTGATGCGGGCGGCTGGCGGAACGGGGATTGTAAAAGGCCATGGCGAAATCGGCCTGGACTGCCAGCCGCAGGCGGCGCTCGACCAGATCCCATGGCTTGAGGTTGTCCGAAAGGTTGATCGCGCAGAAATCATGCCCCAAGGGTGCCCCGGCACGTGCGGCGGCGGCCAGCATGGCGGTGATACCGGGCAGGATGGAGATGTCGGGCACCGCCCCTTGCCAGCCCTCCACCGCCTCGAACAAAGCCGAGGCCATGGCGAAAACGCCGGGATCGCCGGAAGAGACAATCACGACATGGCGGCCTTCGGCGGCCATCTGCAAGGCGTGATTGGCGCGGTCCAGTTCCACCCGGTTGTCCGAAGGGTGCAGCGTCAGGCCGGGGCGGGGCGCGATACGGGCGACGTAGGGGATGTAGCCGACGACATCGGTGGCGCGGTCCAGCGCCTGCCGCACCTGCGGGGTCACCAGCGCCTCATCTCCCGGCCCAAGCCCCGCAACGGCGATGCTGCCCTTCATTCCGCAGCCTCCATTTCGGGCCGGCGTCCATGGCCATGGACCAGCACGATTGCGAAATATGGGCAATCCGCATCATCGGCCTCGGCCAGCCGCTGCACGCGTTGGCCGGGCATGGTGCCGCGTTCAACCAGCCAGGCATCGCCCAGCCGGCCCGCCGCCTGCAACGCACGGCGCACGCGTGGCATGTTGCGACCGGTCTTCATGATGACCAGTGCATCCGATCGCTGCATGTGAGCTGTCAGCTCGTCCTCTGGCAGCGTTGCCATCAGCACGGTCAGCACATCATCGCCCCAGGTGATCGGCTGGCCGGTCGCGTTCCAGCAGCCGGTCATGCCGGTGATACCGGGCACAATCTCTACCTCCGCCCGGCCTTGCAGGCGGGAATGCAGGTGCATGAAGCTGCCATAGAAGAAGGGATCGCCCTCGCACAGCACGACCACATCGGCGCTGCGGGCAAGGTTGGCAAGGCGGGTGGCCCAGCCGTCGTAAAACGGCGCAAGGGCATGGCGGTATTCCGGACTATCGAAATGCAGCTCGGTCGTGACCGGATATTCCATCGGATATTCCGCCACGTCGCTGCGCAACATGCCCTCGACGATGCGGCGCGCCTGACCGGCGCGGCCCCGTTTTCGGAAATAGGCGACATGGGTTGCGGCACGGATCAGCCGGTCCGACCGAACCGAGATGAGGTCAGGATCACCCGGCCCGAGGCCAGTGCAGATGATGCGCCCCATGGGTTACTCCTTCCGGCTGGCAAATGCGTTGACGGCGGCGACGGTGATGGCCGAGCCGCCCAGACGGCCGCGCACAACCAGCGAGGGCGCGGGCAGATCGGCCATCAGGGCATCCTTCGATTCCGCCGCACCGATGAAACCCACCGGGCAGCCGATGATCGCGGCGGGGCGCGGGCAGGCCGGGTCTTCCAGCATGTTCAGCAGGTGGAACAGCGCGGTCGGCGCATTGCCGATGGCCACCACGGCCCCCGCAAGATGGGGCCGCCACAGTTCCAGCGCCGCCGCGCTGCGGGTGTTGCCCATCTGGCGGGCGAGCTCGGGCACGGCGGGGTCGTGCAGGGTGCAGATCACCGCATTTCCGGCGGGCAGGCGGGTGCGGGTGATGCCTTCACTGACCATGCGCGCATCGCAGAGAACCGGCGCCCCCGCCTCCAGTGCGGCGCGGGCGGCAAAGGCCATGCCGGGCGAGAACTGCACATCCGCCTCCAGCCCAACCATCCCGGCGGCATGGATCATGCGCACCACGACGATTTCCTCCTCGGGCGTGAACCGCGCCAGATCGGCCTCGGCCCGGATGGTGGCGAAGGACTGGCGGTAAATCTCGGCGCCGTCGGTGATGTAGCAGTGGGGCATTCAGGTGGCCTTGCTTATATGGGCGGGCGTGACGGGGCTCAGGTCGGTCAGGTCCGGGGCGGCGGCGGCGGCCCCGCGGCGGATCAGGTCGAACCCGCGCGGGGTGGCGGTCAGCGTCAGGGCGGCGGGGCCGGGATGAGCGCAGCCCTTCGCGCAGCCCGAGACATGCAGCAGACCATCGGGCGGCACATGCGGGGCAAGGCGTCGCGCCAGATCGCGGGTGGGTTGGTGAGCTTGCAGGCAGCCGGGCGCACCAGTGCAGGCGACGACGCGCAGCATGGGGTCAGAGGGGTCGGTCAGGACGCCCGGCAGGTCGGGCATCCGCAGCGCGCCCTCGACCATCAGCATCCGCCAGGGCGTCAGCCGCAAGGGACCAAGCCCAGCAAGCGCAGCAAGAGTGGCGGGGTCAATCTGGCCGAAGCCAAGCCCGACAAGGGCGCCGGTTTTCACAAGACCTGGAACAGGCTGGTATGCCCCGGCCACAGGTGCGCAAACCTCATGGAAGGTTTCTGGCGCAGCGATGCCCCGCGTGATCAGCCCGGCCATGCGGCCCCTGCCCTCACAGATGCCGCCCGAAGATGCGAACCAACGCACCAGTCGCAAGATGGTTTCTGCCGCGCGCTCCGGCAGGGTGCGCGCGCCACTCTCCATCCCCTCGGCCCGGACGATCAGCGCGCCATCGGCCAGCCGTTCGACGCGGATGTCGGCCGAAGCCTCTCTCAGCACTGGCGCCGGGCCGATGTCGATAGCATAGCCGAACTTGCCCGGCAGGGCGGGTGCATCTGGCGCCGCCAGCCGCTGCGCCAGATCGGCGGCGATGCGCTGCGTTCCGTCGCCTTCGTTCCAGAAGGGCGAGACCAGGACGTTGCGCCGCGCCTCGGCCTGCGCGTCGCGGTCGATCAGGCCCATGTCGGTCAGGGCGGCGACTAGTGGGCCGTGGCTGGCCGGAGTTACACCGCGCAATTGCAGATTGGCGCGGGCGGAAAGGTCCATGAGCCCGTTGCCATGGGTCGCGGCGAGGTCGGCAATGCGGCGGGCCTGATCGGGTGTCATCCGCCCGCCATGCAGACGAATGCGGACCACCAGCCCATCACCCGACGGCATTGGCCGCAGCGCGCCGGGGCACCAGCCCTGAATGACCGGCGCGCTCATGCCGCACCACCATATTGTGCGGCGATGGAGTTGCGGCGTGTCACCCAAAGCCCCGCAGCATGAAGCGCCGCAAAACGGTCGCGCAGGCGTTGCAACGTAAGGGGATTTTCGGCCTGCATGAAGGCCACGAGGTCGGCGCAGCCAAGGGTGGCGTCGTGATATAGGTCGATCAGATGCGGCGGAACTGCACGGGTCAGATGGGCATAGGCGGCGAGGTTGTCCAAAGTCGCCGTGATCTCTGCCGCGCCCCGAAAGCCGTGTCGCATCATGCCGCTGGCCCAATCGGGGTTGGCGGCGCGGGCGCGGACGACACGGGCGATTTCTTCGCTGACACTGCGGGCCTGCGGGCGATCGGGGCGCGTGGTATCGATGTGGTAAAGCGCCGGGGCCCCGGCCCCCAGCGCGGCGCGGGCGGCGGCAATGCCGCCTTCATGCGCGGCATAATCAGGGGCCATCAGGATGTCGGTTTCGGCCAGATCCTGCACATGTGCGAAGGCATCGGCGGCCAGCAGGCGGCTTTCCAGCGCGGCGCGGGCGGGCTGCGCCTGCCCCTGCGCATCAAGCGCCCAAGCAGAAGCAGATAGCCACGCCTCGCCCGCAGCATGGCGGCCGGTGTCGGAATAATCCTCCAACGCCTTGGTCATGCCCATGCCGTAAAGGCCGGGCTGCGGGCCAAAGACGCGGGGGACACGCGACAGATAGGGGTTATCCTCGGGCGCCTCGTCGCGTTGGGCCAGTGCCTCGGCCCCTGCCTCGAACAGTTGCGCAAGACCCGGGAATACATCGCGGAACAGGCCCGAGATGCGCAAGGTCACATCGATGCGCGGGCGGTTCAGCAGGGCGAGCGGCAGGATTTCATAGCCGGAAACCCGGTCGGAGCCATCGTCCCAGACCGGTTTCAGCCCGGCGAGATGCAGCGCCATCGCCACCTCTTCGCCTGCCGTGCGCATGGTGGCCGAACCCCAGAGATCCAGCACCAACCCACGCGGCCAGTCGCCTTTGTCCTGCAAATGACGGCGCAGCAACTCCTCGGCCAGCTTTACCCCTTGGGTGTAGGCGGCCCATGAGGGCACTGCACGGGGATCGACAGAATAAAGGTTGCGCCCCGTCGGCAGCACATCGGCGCGACCGCGGTGCGGTGAACCGGCGGCACCAGCGGCCACCCGGCGACCCGACAGGGCGGAAGTCAGACCCACGAACTCGCCCTCGCCCTGCCCGTAGATGTGCAGGCCATCGCCATACTGACTTTCCTTCACGTCGCAGACGAAGCGGTCGATGCGGGTGATTGCTTCGGCCATCGAGGCATCTGGCGGCAAGCCAAGATCGTCCTCGACCCCAGCCGCCTGCGCCTCGGCACGGATCTGCGCGATCAGCCGGTCCCGCCGCGCAGGGTCCAGCCCGTCGGCGGTGGAGTATTCGTCCAGCAGACGCTCCAGCCGCAAAAGGCCATCGGGCACCTTGGCGGCGGCAAGGGGCGGCGGCAGATGGCCAAGCGTTACCGCGCCAATGCGGCGTTTGGCCTGTGCGGCCTCTCCGGGGTCGTTAACGATGAAGGGGTAGATGACCGGCGTGGCGCCGATCAGCACCTGGGGCCAGCAGGTATCGGACAGCGCGACCGACTTGCCGGGCAGCCATTCCAGCGTGCCATGCGCGCCCATTTGGATCAGCGCGTGCAGGCCCTGCGCGCGCAGCCATAGGTAGAAGGCCACATAGCCGTGGCGCGGGGTGCGGCTTAGGTCGTGGTAATCGGCATCGCGGTTGCGGACCTCACCGCGTTCGGGTTGCAGGGCGATCAGCACATTGCCCACGCACAGGGCGGGAAAGCGGAACGCGCCGTCCTGCACCATCGGATCGGTGGCAGCGTTACCCCAAGCGGCGGCGAGTTCATCTTGCAAGACTTGCGGCAGGGTTTGCATGGCAGAGAGGTAGTCGGCCAACGGCCAGCCCAGCGTTTCAACGGTCAGGCGGCGGCCAAGGTCAGCGACAGGCTCGACAGCATAGCCTTCACTTGCCAAATGCTGCAACGCAGCATCAACCGAAGCCAGCGCATCCAGACCGACGGCATGGGCAATCTGGTCGGGTCTGCCGGGATAGGTGGACAGAACGACGGCCAGCTTTCGCTGCGCAGCACCCTGTGCGGCAAGCCTGTGCCATGCCGCCACCCGGTCGGCCACCTGCGCGACCGCAACAGCATCGGCCCGGTGGGCGAAACGGGCGTATTGCAAGTCCGCATCACGCCGCCCCGGCGACTTGAAACTGACGACACCGGCGAAAACCCGGCCATCCACCTCGGGCAGAACCACATGCATCGCCAGATCGGCGGGCGACAGCCCCCGCGTCGATGCCGCCCAGTCGCGCCGCCGTGCGGTCGAAAGCGCCACCTGGAACACCGGGCAGCCGGGGGCGTCCAAGGATGAGCTGCCGTCGGCATCCCGGCCGGAAAAGGCCGTCAGGCTAACGATGGCTGCGGGTTTCAGATCAGCCAGCGCACCCTCCAGAAACGCCCGCGCACCGGGCGCTTTCAGCGAGGGCACGAAAAGGCCAACCGCATGAAAGCCCCGCTCGCGCAGGGCGGCGATCAGGGCATCCACCGGGTCAAGATCGGCGCTGGTCAGATAGCTACGGTAGAAAACAACGGCAACGACCGGCCCCTGCGCCTCGGGCGCCTGAACCACGCCGCGCGCGGGGTCATAAAACCCGCAATCCGGCACGGTCTTGGCCCCAAGAACCGGCCCGGCATAAAGCCCCGCCGCCAGCGCAAGTTGCGCAAGTGCGGCCTGTGCCGCCACCGCCCCGCCAGCATCGCAAAGCTGCGCCAGCCGCTGCAAGGTGGAAACCGGCAGGGTCGAAACCGCATCCAGGCGCGGATCGGGCCGTCCGTCGGCGGGCAGGACCGCCAGCGCAATGCCCTTGCGGCGGCAGAGATCCTGCACCGAAGCAAGCCCATAAGGCCAATAGCTTTCTCCGCCAATCAGACGGATCAGCACGCCCTTTGCCGCGTACAGCGTCTTTTCGATATAGGTATCAACCGACAGCGGATGTCGAAGCGCCACCAGATTGACCAGCCGCAGCGTGGGCAAGGTGCCATTGGCCCGGTGCCAGCCTGCCGCAAAGGCACCAAGGTCGCTGTCAGAAAAGGACATGACCACCAGATCCGCCGGGTCTTGCCCGACGTCAAAGGCAGTCTCTGTTTCCTCCAGCCCATGGCTTTCGCGGAAGACGACATGCATCGCGGCTCAGGCCCCCAGCGTTTCGCGGATGGCAGCCATTTCGATGTGATGATGTTCAGCGATCACCACCAGTTGCCCACGCCGCGGCAGGTGGCCCCAGGGCCGGTCGAACTGATGACGCACCCGATCACCCACGGCCTGCACCAGCATTCGCATCGGTTTGCCGGTCACGGCGATATAGCCTTTGACACGCAGGATGTGCTGTTCTCGGGCAAGGCGCTGGATGCGGGCCACAAGGTCTGCTGGATCGGTGACTTCGGGCATGTCGATCACCACGGTGTCGAAATCGTCATGCTCGTGATCGTCATGGCCATCATGGTGGCTGGGGCGGGCGGCCAGATCATCCTCGGCGCGGGCGTTCAGCCCCAGAATGACACGGGGGTCGATAATGCCCTCGGTCATCGGCAGGATCGGCAGCTTGCGCGGGGCCTCGGCCTCGATCAACGCGCGCGCAGCGGCAAGGCCCGCCTCGCCCGCCAGATCGGCCTTGGACAAAAGCACGATGTCGGCGCAGGAAATCTGATCCTCGAACACCTCGGACAAGGGCGTTTCGTGATCCAGACTGTCGTCGGCCTCGCGCTGCGCCTGAACCGCCGCCTCGTCCGGCGCAAAGCGGCCCGCCGCCACCGCCTCGGCATCCGCCAGCGCAATGACACCATCGACCGTAATGCGGCTGCGGATCGCGGGCCAATCGAACGCCTTGAGCAGCGGCTTCGGCAGCGCGAGGCCGGATGTCTCGATCAGGATGTGATCGGGCCGCTGCGGCATCGCCATCAGCGTCTCGATCGTCGGAATGAAGTCATCGGCCACGGTGCAGCAGATGCAGCCATTGGCCAGTTCAACGATATTCTCGACCGGGCAGTTTTCATCGGCGCAGGATTTCAGAATCTCGCCATCCACCCCCACGGTGCCGAATTCGTTCACCAGAATCGCTAGGCGCTTGCCCTGCGGATTCTGCATCAGATGGCGGATCAACGTGGTCTTGCCAGCGCCCAGAAAGCCGGTGATCACGGTGACAGGAATCTTCGACAGGTCGGTCATTGCGCGGTCTCCTGCGGGGGAATGCGGGCAAGGCTTTGCTTGCGGAAAATCACGGGGCGATCGCGCCAGGGCACTAGGCCGTCGGGGGTGGCGGCATAGGCGGCGGCACCCGCCAGAATGTCGGCGGCGTCGGCATCGGTCAGGCGACCATAAACGTAAGACCATTTTCCCGGCCCGGTCAGCGCGACCGAGCATCCCTGCGAACAGGCCGAGAGGCACTCGACCGGGATGATCTCCACGCCTGCCGGCGGATCGGCGGCAAGAAGGGCCGCGTGCAGGCGAGCACCGGGGGCCACCTCGCCATCGGGCAGGGGTAACCCTGCGCGGCAGGTCATGCAGACGTGCAGTTTGGCCGCCATGGCGAACCCTTTTGTCAAAAGGCAAAAGGGGTCAGGCGAAGGGAAGCGCGGGCAAGGCGCAACACCGTCGGCTGCGGAACACCCCGTCCGCCCGTTTCAGTTTCGGTGGCTCTGGCAGGTCTCCCGGCTTGCGGATTCTGGGTTTCCCCAACGGCCTGCCCCCCTTCCCATCCCATCGCTGGAACAGTGGATCGGACAGACCTTTCCGGTCACGGTCGCGGGGGCGGCTGCGCTTCGCTGCATCGACCGGTTGGTCGAATTCGCTATCGCATTCCCTTTTCGCCTGCCCTAGGACAGGCACCAGCGCCTATGCCGCCAGATGCGGCGAAAGGGAAATGAAAGTCAAGGACAGGACTGTCACGATGCAGGAAGAAGGCGACATCCGGACCGCAACGGCCGATCCCGACGCCCGCCATGCCGCCAAGATGGCCAAGAAAAAGGCCGCACGCGACAAGATCATGGCAACGAAAGACGGCGAAAAGGGTCTGATTCTGGTTCACACCGGGGCAGGAAAAGGCAAGTCATCTTCGGGGTTTGGCATGATTTTGCGCTGCATCGCGCATGAAATGCCCTGCGCGGTGGTGCAGTTCATCAAAGGTGCCTGGGATACCGGCGAGCGGCGGCTGATCGAAGGGCATTTCAGCGGCCTGTGCCAGTTTCATGCGATGGGCGAGGGCTTTACCTGGGAAACCCAGGATCGCGCCCGCGACATCGCCATGGCAAGAAAGGGTTGGGAAAAGGCCAAGGAGCTGATCCGCGACCCGGCTATCCGGCTGGTGCTGTTGGATGAAATCAACATCGCGCTGCGCTATGATTATCTGGACGTGGCCGAGGTGGTGGACTTCCTGCGCAGCGAGAAACCACCGCTAACCCATGTGGTGCTGACCGGGCGCAACGCCAAGGAAGAGCTGGTCGAACTGGCCGATCTGGTCACAGAGATGACACTGGTGAAACATCCATTCCGGTCAGGCATCAAGGCCCAGCCGGGAGTGGAGTTTTAGCCGGGCAAGGGGGCGCTGCCCCCTCGGCGCATTCGCGCCTCACCCCCGGGATATTTGGGCCAAGATGAAAGCAACGAAATGTTAACCGCATCTCGCCATACTGACACCACGGCACAGGGAGGGATCCCGATGGCCGCCCGAGGTGAAAGCACCGCGTCTCCCCCGAGCAATCGGCCCGAGGCGCGGTGCAGCTTTCCCGCGCGCACCAATTTCATCTTGGCAAAAAATATCCCCGCCGGAGGCTTCCGCAATTTCAACCCTCGCCACGCCGGGGGTGTCGCGTGACGGCTCTGATGATTCAGGGGGCCGGGTCGAACGTCGGCAAGTCGCTGGTCGTAGCGGGTTTATGCCGGGCCGCGCTGCGACGAGGGCTTTCGGTTGCGCCTTTCAAGCCGCAAAACATGTCAAACAACGCTGCCGTCACGATGGACGGGGGCGAGATTGGTCGGGCGCAGGCTTTGCAGGCACTGGCCTGCGGGCTGGCGCCCTCGGTCCATATGAACCCGGTTCTGTTAAAGCCGGAAAGCGATCAGGGCAGCCAGGTCATCGTGCAGGGCAAGCGACTTGCGACGGTACGGGCGCGGGATTACGCCGCGCTGAAGCCGCAGCTTATGACTTCGGTACTTGATAGTTTTCAAAGGCTTGCTGCGCAGCATGATATTATAGTCGTCGAGGGCGCGGGCAGCCCCGCCGAGGTGAACCTGCGGGCGGGCGACATCGCCAACATGGGCTTTGCCCGGGCGGCGGATGTCCCTGTGGTGCTGGTCGGCGACATCGACCGGGGCGGGGTGATTGCGCAGATGATCGGGACGCAAGCGGTGCTGCACCCCGATGATGCCACGATGATCAAGGGCTATCTGATCAACAAGTTCCGCGGCGATGCCACCCTGTTTGCCGAAGGTGACCGACTGATCGCCGCGCGTACCGGCTGGCCCGGTTTTGGCGTGCTGCCCTATTTTCCCGAGGCCCATCGCCTGCCTGCCGAAGACGCGCTGGATATTCCGGCGCGCCAAGGGACAGGCGCGTTTCGCATCGCCGTGCCGGTCTTGTCGCGGATCGCAAATTTCGACGACCTTGACCCTCTGGCACAAGAGCCAGGCGTCAGTCTGACCATGGTTCGCGGAGGAGAGCCGCTGCCGGATTGCGACCTGGTGATCCTTCCGGGCTCGAAATCTACACGGGGCGATCTGGCCTATCTGCGGGCACAGGGCTGGGATATCGACCTCAAGGCGCATCACAGGCGTGGCGGACGTATTCTGGGAATTTGCGGCGGCTATCAGATGTTGGGGCGCAGCATCTCCGACCCTGACGGGATCGAGGGCCCGCCGGGCGAAACTGCGGGGCTTGGCTATCTGGATATTGCGACCGTGATGACGGGGGACAAGCGGTTGACGCGTGTCACAGCGCGCCACGTCGCAAGCGGACAGACGATAGAGGGTTATGAAATCCATATCGGGCGCAGCGCAGGGGCCGATTGCGACCGCCCTTTTGCCCTGCTGCACGACCAGCCCGAGGGCGCATGCAGCCCGGATGCCCGGGTGCAGGGCACCTATCTGCATGGCATGTTCGCCGCCGATGCGTTTCGCACCGCATTCCTGCGGGCCCATGGCGCCGCACCCTCTGCCCTGGCCTATGGCGCCGGTGTCGAGACCAGTCTTGATCTGCTCGCCGACCATCTCGAAACCCATCTGGATGTGGCAGGATTGCTGGCGCTGGCCCGCTAGCTGCCCGCAAGATATCCGATTCTGAGTTGTTGACTTATTTGATCAGCAATTCTAAGGCGCAATAACGGAAGCCAACCCCCGAAGTGCGGTCAAGCCACCGAAGCAACCGCAATCACAAGCGATTACTTCGCACGGGGGACAGATGACCATGACTTCTCGCCCTGCCTCGCTGAGGCAGATCAACCGCGCCACAGGGGCGCCCGACACCAACCGCAAGACCATAGCATTTGCCACCGCAGCCGTGTTCGGATGCGCTGCACCAGCACTGGCGCAAGAGACGCAGGAGGGGGTGATCCTGCTGCCCACGGTGACGGTGGAAACCGCAGCGCCAGTGGATACGGTTGTTCGCAAGAAACCTGCGGCAAAGAAGAAAGCGGCCTCCCCGGCTGCGGAGCCGGTCGCATCGGCTACGGCACCGGCGGAAAGCGCGGGGGCAGCAACGGCAGCGCCCGTGGCGGGCCATAACGGATTGTCGCCCTATGCCGACGCCGCGGCGGGTTACCGGGCGGTGTCCTCCGGCAACTCGCTGCTGCGCCAGCCTCTGTCCGAGACAGCCCGCACGGTCAATGCGATCACGGCCGAGGTTCTGGCCGACAAGAACGCCACCTCGGTCCGTGAACTGGCGCGCACCACACCGGGTCTGACGCTGGGCACGGGCGAGGGTGGCAATGCCTTTGGCGACGTGCTGTTCATCCGCGGCTTCAAGGCCACCAATGACGTCTATATCGACGGCATCCGCGATGCAGGCGCCAACCTGCGCGAGACGTTCAACACCGAACAGGTTGAAATCACCAAAGGCCCTTCGGGGTCGATTGCCGGGCGCGGCACCACGGGCGGCGCGGTGAATGTAGTCACCAAGAAGCCGCAGCATGAGGATTTCGTAAAGACCGAGACCACGCTGGGGGCTTATGGCCTCGCGCGGCAGACGATCGACTGGAACAAGGTCTGGGATGACCGCTTCCGCACTCGCGTAACCGCCCTAGCGCAGACCGGCGAGGTGGCGGGACGAAACGGAATCACCGATGACCGGCTGGGCCTGTCTTTCGGTGCAGAATACGATGTGACCGACCGTCTGACCCTGTCGCTGGACGCCTATCATCTTGAAATCAAGGGAATGCCGGATTGGGGCATTCCGTGGATCAACGGGGGTCCGGCAACAGAAACCATCGGACTGGACCGTTCGACCACCTACACGGTCGAGGACCGTGACTTTCAGGACGGCCAGCAGGACATCGCCACCTTTGGCCTGTCTTATGACATTGCGCCGAACCTTAAGCTGACCAACCGCACGCGGCTGGGGCGGACAGGGGTGGCCTATGTCGCCTCGGTTCCTTCGGGCGCGACACTGATTGATGGCGAGTGGGTTCTGTCGAACCTGTCGGCAAAATCGACACGGCAAATCAACAGCACTTTGTCGAACACCACCGAACTGGCCTATGATTTCGACACCGGCAAGGTGGAGCATAACCTTGTTGTCGGCTTTGGCCTGTCGCGCGAAAAGGTGGACCAGTGGTCCTATACTGGCGCAGTGTCCGAAGACTTCGGCGGTGTCACAGGTTCTGCCTGCCGTAACCTTGTGTCGATGATCAACCCCGATACCTCGATCTGCTGGCCCGCGGGTTCCACCCTGACGCTTTCGGCTGTGCCGCGTGTGACCGAGGTGAATACGACCTCGCTCTACCTGACCGACACGATGAAAGTTTCGGACCGGCTGAGTCTGAATGTCGGGCTGCGGCTGGATGATTACGACATCTCGCGCAGTGGCGTGTCGGGCACGCCCGCCGTGGCCTATGAATATACCCGCGACGATACGCTGTTCACTTGGAACGCGGGTGCCACCTACAAGCTGAACGACCGGGGGATGGTCTATCTGGCCTATGCCACTTCGGCCAATCCGATGGGACAAGAGCTGGATGCGGGCGGCGGCGATTATGCCGGTCTGGACGCCCCGGGCCAGTTGCTGGACCCCGAAAAGAATCGATCCGTCGAGATCGGGACCAAATGGGATCTGGGCCACATGAGCCTGACCGCCGCCGCCTTCGACACCGTGAAATCCGGTGCACGCGAAGCGGTATCTGGGGTGACGACCTCGACCCTGAAATACCGGGTGCGCGGGATTGAAGTGGGTCTGGCAGGAAACGTGACCGAGCGGCTTTCGCTGTATGGCGGGGCAACCGTGATGGGCAGCGAAGTGCTGGAAAGCAGAACGGCGGCCAACGTCGGCAAGGGCATCGCCAACTTTGCCGAACAGCAGTTCAATATCCTTGCCAAATATGAGGTGAACGACAAATGGACCATCGGCGGCCAGGCCACCTGGCGCAGTCCGATGGCCCTGGGCACCGTGGCCGAAAACGGCAACAAGCTGCCGGCGTACTGGCGGCTGGATGCGATGGCCGAATACGATCTGGGCAATGACCGGGTGCTGTCGATCCGGGTCGATAACCTGATGGACAAGACCTATTACGACAGCGCCTATCGCTCGGGTCAGCCGTTCGTCTATGTCGCGCCGGGCCGTACCGCCTCGATTTCCCTGTCGATGAAGTTCTGAAAATCTGCGGGGGCGACAATGCCTCCGCACTTGCCGAGGGCTGCGATGCTGATCACCATTCCCGATGTTCTGGCCATCGATGAGGTTGCCCGGTTCCGCGCTATTCTGGACAGCGCCAACTGGCAGGATGGCCGCCACACCGCCGGGCCGCAATCGGCCGAGATCAAGCGCAACGCGCAGATTCCCCTGGACAGCCCGGTGCTGCCGGAATTGCAGGCGCGGCTGGTGCGGGCGCTGATGGCAAACCAGCTTTGGGTTTCGGCCGCCCTGCCCGCACAGATCCTGCCGCCCATGTTCAACCGGTATGAGGGCGGGCAGACCTTTGGCGTGCACGTCGATAATGCGATCCGCGTCATTCCCGGCGAGGGGCGGCAGATCCGCACCGATGTGTCCTGCACCGTCTTTCTGTCCGACCCCGAGGACTATGAAGGCGGCGAGCTGATCGTCGAGGGCCATTACGGAGCGCAGGCGGTCAAGCTGCCTGCCGGGTCAGCGGTGGTCTATCCGTCAACCTCGCTGCATCAGGTGACGCCTGTGACGCGGGGCGCGCGGGTCGCCGGTTTCTTCTGGGTGCAATCGATGATCCGCGACGCCCAGCGGCGCGAGATTCTGTTCGACCTTGACCAATCCATTCAGTCGCTGGGGGACGAGATGGGGGCAAACGCCCCCGATGTCGTGCGCCTGACCGGCATTTACCACAACCTGATCCGCCAATGGGCTGAGGTCTGAGATGTCTGCAAACAACGAAGCCCTGATCGAATTTGTCCGTGGCTGGGGCTTCCCCGGCCTGGCCGATGCGCTTGCCGCTGCCGATGCGTCAGAGGCGCTGACACCCCTTGGCATGTTCATGGATGCCGACTGGGTGGTGAAATCTGTGATGCTGGGGCTGATCGTCGCCTCGGTTCTGGCCTGGGCGGTCTGGGCGGGGAAACTGGTGCAGATTGCCGTCGCGTCATCCCGCTTGGGCCGGGATTACCAGCGGCTGGCGGGGCATGGGCGACTGGGGGCCGATCTTGCCCGCAGCGGCGCCGTGGCGCGGATGCAGTGTGCGGCAGAGGCCGAGGTCGCGGCCTCGGACGGGATGGCGGCCGAGGGCATCAAGGCCCGCACGGCCGCGGACCTTTCGCGGATCGAGGCGGGGGCAGCGCGGGCGATGCAATCCGGGATCATGGTCATCGGTTCCATCGGTTCGACCGCACCGTTCATCGGCCTTTTTGGCACGGTCTGGGGTATCATGAACGCGTTTGTCGGAATTTCCGAAAGCGGATCGACCAACCTTGCCGTGGTGGCACCCGGCATTGCCGAAGCGCTGATGGCCACGGCTATCGGCCTGATCGCGGCCATTCCGGCGGTGCTGTTCTATAACCACCTGACGCGCGTGATCGGCGGCTATCGCGCGCGGCTGGCAGATGCGGTGTCGCTGGTAGAACGCACCCTGTCGCGCGATCTGGACCGGGCGGCGGCACCCAAACCAGCCGAAATCGTGGCACTGGCGGCGGAGTAGGTCATGGCCGTCAAGCTCTCTGGCGGTGAGGACGACCTGCCTGCCAACACCGAGATCAACATCACCCCCTTCATCGACGTGATGCTGGTGCTGCTGATCATCTTCATGGTGGCAGCCCCCCTGTCCACCGTCGATGTGCCGGTGGAATTGCCGGTTGCCACGGCCAAGCCCGCGCCCCGCGTGGGCGAGCCGATCATCGTGACGGTGAAATCAGACCTGTCGCTGCTGATCGGCGAAAACCCCATCACGCTGGATGCCCTGCCGATGGAGTTGGACATTGCAACGATGATCAAGCGCGACACGCGCATTTACATCTCGGCCGACCGTTCGGTGCCTTATGGCGAGGTGATGGCGGTGATGAACCGGATGCGTGGCTCGGGCTATCTCAAGATCGGGCTGGTCGGGCTGGAGGATGAGGCTCAGGGCGAAGACACTAAGGCCCCCACACCATGAGTCTGGTCTTCGCCCCAAAGCCGGGTCTGGGCATGGTGCTGGGCGCAGGCCTCAGCCTTGCCGCCCATGGCGGGGTGGTGGCCGCGATGCTGGCCCGCCCCCTGCCCCCGCCAGTGATACAGGAGCGCGCGCTGAAGGGACGCGAGTTCATCGACCTTGCGCCGGTTGAGATGTTGCTGGCTGCGCCAGAGACCGACCTTGCCGAAGGCGATATCTCGCAAGACAGCGCCGCCCAGACCGAAAGTGCGGAAAAGACCGAGGAAACCAAGGCCTCGAACGACCCGATGCTGGCGCAGGTGCCTTATGAGGTCAAAGACCCCGAGTTGCAGTTCCGCATCGCCAACCCGGAAGATAAGACCGACGCCACCAAGGAGGCAACCGAGATCGCCACCAAGGTCGAGGAGCAGCAGCATACCGAGTTTGCGGCCCCCACAACTGCCGCCAGCCCGGCGGCGAGTGCCGGGCAGGACGAACAATCCGGCTCGACCGAGGCAGAGGTGGGTCTGTCGGATGACGACAAGGCGCAGATTGAATCGTGGCAGAAGGATCTGGTTCTGGCGATTGCAGCAGCGAAAACCTATCCCAAGGCCGCCCGCAAGGCGCGGGCAGAGGGCAAGGTGGTGGTCGCCTTTGCGCTGGACGGCTATGGCCGTATCCTCAACCGAGAGGTGGTGGAAAGTTCCGGTTGGCCAGTGCTGGACAAGGCAACGCTGGCGATGTTCGATAGCTTCGACCGCCTGCCCGCGCCACCCGCCGCCATGGGCAAGGGGCCGTTCGAAATGCGGGTGCCGGTCAGCTATTCGTTCAAGTAGATGGGCAAGTAAACAGGCAATCCGGCCCGATTTCCCCGACCGATCGCAGGCCCATCAACCCCATCGCCACGGAAAACTCATCGCGCAGCCGCCGCAGGCAGGCAGAGACCTGCGCCGCGCCGCCAAGCGCCAGCGCATAGAATGCAGGCCGCCCGACCAGCACCGCATCGGCGCCCAAGGCGAGCGCGCGCAGCATGTCATCACCCGAGCGGATGCCACCATCGACCAGCACCGGCACACCGGGCAAGGCAGCCCGAATGGCGGGCAGCGCATGGGCGGTGGCGGGCAGACCGTCCAGCACCCTGCCCCCGTGGTTCGACACGATCAGCCCAGCGCAACCTGCCCGGATGGCCAAGGCGGCGTCCTCGGGTGTCAGCACGCCCTTGGCCAGCACCGGCACCGGGCTTTCGGCACAAAGCGCCGCCAGATCGGCCCAGGTCGGCGCACGGGCCAAAAGGCCGGCAATGGCATCGCCCTCGGGTGACGGAACGGGCGGCAAGGCATCCAGCATCACCGGACGGACGCCATCGGGCAGGGCAAAGCCCGCCGCAATCTCGCGGTTGCGAATGCCGTTCAGGGGGGCATCGAGCGTGACGACCAGCGCCGTCGCGTCAGCCGCCAGTGCACGGGCGGCAAGGGCGCGGGTCGCTGCCGGATCAGGTTGCAGGTAAAGCTGGAACCAGAAGGGTGCTATGGCAACCTGTTCGGGCGCAACCGAGGTCTGGCAGGACAGAACCATCCCGGCGCCTTGTGCGGCGGCGGCAAGGGCCATGGCAGCTTCGCCCTCCGGGTGGGCAAGGCGCTGAAAGGCCATCGGAGCGATCAGGCAGGGAAAACCAAGATCCAGCCCAGGCAAGGCACAGGCGGTGGAAAAACCCGTCATATCGCGCAGCACGCGCGACCGCAGGGTTACATCAACCCAAGCCCCGGCATTGCGCCGAAGCGTGACTTCAGCACCCGCACCACCTGCGACATAGGCAAAGGCCGCCGGGTCCATATGGTCGGCGGCGGCCTGTTCATAGGCGTCAATCCGGCTGTGCATCATCCTGCCCCGATCCCTTCCAATCCGGTTTACGACGGACTGCAGGGGAGGAGCAACCGGATCACTTCATCAGATCGGCAACCGGGACGGGCTCTGAATGGTCCATTCATCGACCACGCCCGGCTTGCCGTTGGTGGTTTCCACGATCACTTAACGCGCCTTGTTCTGGTGGTGGTTTTCGGGCGTGAAGCTGCGCGGGCCGCACGACATCGGCTCATCCTTCATCTTTTCCGGTTCCGCCACCTCGGCATCGGCGGTGCCCGCACGCTCGACCGCCTTGGCGCAGAGGTCGATCATGGCATATATCCGCGCCCTAAACTGCGCGCTGGCCGAAAGAGCGCCGATGGGTGCAGGACGGAATGCCCATCTCGTCACGAAACTTGGCCACGGTGCGACGCGCCAGTGCTTTGCCCTCTCTGGTCAGAAGGGCGGCCAGGGTGGCATCACTCATCGGGGCGCCGGGGTCTTCGGCCGCGATCAATTGCCCCAGCCGAAGCCTGACGGCAGCCCAGGCCGGGGCAACGCCCTCACGCGCAGCCTGTGGTCCGGCGTCAAACAGGCTGCACAGGCTGCACAGGCCATGCGGCGTTTCCACCAGAAGTTCGCGCGCCACCCGGCCAACCGTGCTGTCATGCAGCCCCAGACGGGCCGCGACAGCGGTGCGGCTAAGCGCCACCAGCGCCCTTGGCCCCTGCGCCAGAAACCCCTGCTGATGGGCCAGAACCGCGCGCGACACGGCCAGAACCGTGCGGTTGCGCCGTTCGACCACATTGGCCAGCCATTCCGCCTCTGCCCGTGCCGCCCGCAGGGCGGGATGGATGGCATCTGTCGCAACAACGCTGACGGCAGGCAGGGTGGAACGGTTCAGCGCGACCTGCCAGCCAGAGGCCGACCGGCGCACGATGACATCGGGCGCGCGGGTGGGTGCCGCGCTGTCGCCAAACGCCAGGCCGGGGCGCGGATTCATCCGACGGATAAGCGCCAGCGCCGCCGCCGCCGCTGCAGGCTCCAGCCCCGCTGCCTGGACCACGGCATCGAGGCCACCCGAAGCGACCAGCGGCAGATGATCCAGAACAGCTTGCAGGACCGGGGTCAGCACGCCCCGCTCTGCCGCCTGCAGGCGCAGGCAATCGGCCAGATCGCGGGCGAACAGGCCGGTGGGTTCGATCCCCTGTTGCAACCGGGCCAGCACCCCCTCAAGCCGGATCAGCGCAATGCCGCTTTGCGCCGCGATCTGGGCAAGCGGGCGATCCAGCCAGCCGTTTGCATCCAATGCCTCGACCAAGGCCGCCGCAATGGCCTGATCGGACGCGGTGGGCAGGATCAGGCGGACCTGAGGAAGAACATGGTCGTAAAGTCCGCCGTCCGGCGCTGCCACCTCATTGCCCCCTTCGGCGGCGGGCGAAGGCAGATGCAGGCGGATCAACGGGTTGCCTGCTGCGCGACGGGCCAGCGCTTCGCCCAGGCCCTCATTCGTCAGGTGCAGCATCGCAATGGCCTGCATCTGGCGGATTCCCAGGGTCTGGCGCTGGCTTTGCATCTGGCGGGTGGCTATGGTCATCGGCATCTCGGGTTTGGGGCAGTGAACGGACAACACAGACAATGGATCAGCCGATCGGGCCGGAACGGTTCTACCGCGAGATGTCGCCGCAACTGGCCGCACGGTTGCGGCAGATGTGGTCGGCACGCGGCCATGATCTGGACAGGCTGTGGGCAGATTGCATCCATAGCCTGCCGGGATTTCACCCCCTTCCCCCAGCCGCCCCCGCCGCCGACAGTCGTGCCCATGACGGGCTGTGCCTGTTCGATCAGGCGCTGCTTTGGCTGATCGCCCTGAACCGGGCGGCAAGCCGCGCCGGCGGGCTGGACGGCTTGCGTCTGGACGGGGCGCAATGGCGCGCGTTGGAGGTTCTGAGCGCACGGATGGCCGAAACCGTAAGCGCGCTGCGGCTGCTTGTCCTGTCGGGGCTGACGACACCTGCGCTGCAACTGGCGCGCTCGGTTTCCGAGGATGTCGATATGCTGCTGGCCCTTCTGCTGCGCCGCAAGCTGGCGCAGCAATTCCTGGCCTGCCGCACAGCCGAGGAGGCAAATGACTTCTGGCGCCGCCATATCGCCGGCGGGCGGGCGTTTCGAGTGGTGGCCGAGAAGCTCTATAGCATCGGCCTCGACCATTCGGACCACAGCGAATATGGCCGCTGGCGGCGCGAGGTGCTGACGCTTCTGGGCAGCGCGGTTCACAGCTCGCCCCTGGGGCACGGAGCGCAGACGGGCAGCGCCGGATGGCCCGCCGATCCGGTGGCCCGCGATTGTCTGGATTTCGTGACGCATCGCCTGCATGAACTCTGTGCCTGGGCGCATCTGCTGGATATCGGCCTGGATGGCGATCTGGCCCGCATCGCCACCGCAGGAGCGGCAGACCCCGCCGGGGCCCGCCTGATGGCCTATGCCGCTGCGTCGCGCGACATTCTGCTCGACCAGATGCGCTGGGCTCTGGTCGGCCCCGCGACCTTCAATGGCGTGCAGGCGCTTCGCTGATCTTGTCGCTGGCGATCCAGCGGGCAGCCAGCACCAGCGTTCCCATTGCAAAATCCTTGCCATGGGCTGCGATCATCTGCTCCGAGATTTCGGCGATGCGGCCAAAGAAGGCATCCTTGCTGGCATCTTCCTCGCTTAGTTTCGGCTTGGCATTGTTCATCATTTTTCCTCTCCTCATTTGAACAGTTGCGGGGGCAGCGTCACCAGTGCGGCATCCCCCTGCGCGGTGCCGATTGCCAGATGAGTACCGTCGGCAGACCAGGTAAGAGCGGTGATCGACGAGCCATCTGCATGGCGCAGCGCCATTTCATCTGCCCGCCCGGCCTGAGCGATGCCGACAGCGCCATCGGCCATGCCAAATGCAACCAGGTCCCGCGCGGGATGCGCCGCGATGCGTTCAACCAGAACCAGACCGGGTTTTCCGCTGCGCAGCGCGCCGTCTGCCTCATCGTCAAAGGGCGGGGCGGCAAGCGACCAGCCTGCCACCCGGAATGCACCCGACGCAAAGACCGCGTTCGCCGCGCCGCTGAATGCCACCGACGCTGGGGCGGCACGGAACCGCCCCAGCCGCGCCACCCGCCCGTCGGACAGGCGCAACAGCCAGAACCCATCGCCCCCCGCCGCTGCCAGCCAATGGCCATCGGGCGAAAAGTGCAGCGCCTGCCTGCCCGCCAGCGCATGGCGTGCCGAGCGATGGCCCGGATGCCAAAGGAAGACGGCATGTTCCGTCATCACGGCAAGGCTTTGACCATCGGGGGCAAAGGCCAGCGCATGGGCGCTGCCGGGCGTCAACAAACCGAACAGTCGCTCCATCCCCTCTTCGGCGTGCAGGCTGGTCTGGCCGTCGCGGGCAATCGCAAGCCGCCCCTGACCATCGGACGCAAGCGCGCTAAGGGGTTCCGACTTGCGGGTCAGCGCGATGATCTGGCCACGCGGAGTGACGCGGTGCAACCGCCCGTCACGGCTGCCTGAAACGAACCCCAGAACGCCCGATGGCGCCAGAAAGGCCGCGCCCTCGGCCAAAGGTTCGGTCAGGACCGGGGCTGCCACCGGCTTTTCACGCGGGCGGATCGTGCTGCGACCTGTATCCGCCTCGACCCGCATCCGTTTCAGTGCGGAATCGGGATCTTCCAGTGGCGCCAATGCCACGCGGCCATCGGCCAGCGCAAAGGCGGCGGTCTTGCCTTTGCGATCCATCACGATGCTGGCAACCGGCGCATCAAGCCGCCAGCTTCGGGCCAGAACATCGAACAGTGCAGGTTGCACCGAAGGCGAGGGCATGGGCGGGGCAAGGGTCTGTGTCATGGCAGGTTTCCTTCAGCACAAGGCGGACAGCTCGCGCCCAAGCGCAGCCAGCCGCTGTTCAAGATCGTTGATGCGCAGTTCACAGGATTCGGCCGCAAGGTTCGCGGCGATTTCAGACCGCTCTGCTTCGGCCAGTTCCAGCTCTGGCCCATCTTCGGCCATCTGGCGCAGAAAGCCCGCAGCAGCCACTTTTTGCAGCAGGCGATGATATTCGCCCGTGAGTGCACATAAATCGGCCGTCAGACGAAACTGATCAGCCAGAATGTCTTGCGCGGTGCGGGGGGCCTCGGTCATGTCGCGGCCCCACGAATTTCGGCCTCGGCGGCGGTCAGGGTGGCGACCACGCGGGCGATGCCTTCGGCAAAGCGCGCCTCGGCCATATCGATGTGGCTGGCGATGGCATCCCATATATCGACGCGCATCAGGGTTTCGACATCGCCCGTCAGAACCTCGATCTCGCCCAGCCTGAACGGCCGGGCCAGTGCGACCCCGGTTGCGACGAAATCGCGCAACTCCACCGCGTGGCTGTCGATGAAGAATGGCAGCAACGGGTGGTTTTCCGGCGTCACCCCGGCAGCGTCAAGACGCGCCTGCAAAAAGTTGCGGAAATGGTTGTGCAGGATTTCCTGGCTCTGGCCCAGAAACCGCATGGTGAAGACCAGATCCTGCGGCGCACGCGCCACCATGGCCTCTGCCGTTGCACGCGAGGGGCGTTGATCAAGTGGAAGCGGACCGGACATTCACAAAGCCCCTGGCGACCTGCCGGGAAAGGCCCGGCGCTGTCACCCATCTTAGCAGCACGGGGCGGGGCCAAGAAGGAAAGATGTAACGGTAACATGATGATTATAAATACGAAAACCTGAAATTCCCGTTACGGATGTAACATTTCGTTCCACCTGCCGGTTACAGATGTTCCCACCATTTACATGCCGCGTTGCCGCACAATTTTTCTGCACCATGACAACGATCATACCGAGACGAATCGCCCGGCAACCGGCGCCAAGGAGCTGTTCGTTACAGTTTTGCGTAGCGTACGGTCATGGGCGTGTAACAGATGTAACATTCTGCAACGCATCGCCCCTGGCGCGCAGGCAGAGCCCTCGAAACCCGCCGCCGAAACAGGCAAAAAATAAATTCGTTACAATTCATATTGTTGGCGAAACCTGCCCCGGGGATTCACGAAAAACTGTCCGGACAGGGCCGTTTTGGCACGGGTTCTGCATGTATCCCCGGCACAAGAAGGCGGTTTCACAAAACGAGACCCCATAAGAACGAAGGATTGGGAGGAGAAAACGTGGCCCCGGATCAACAGCAGCCTTGTTGCGCCCCGGTTTTCGGCCCCGTTACCCGGAACCTTTGCCGTGACCTGACCCGACCCCGACGGTCGGACCCACCCGGGCGGTGCTGCCGCCCACCGGCCGTGGCATCTGCCCGGCCGGGCAACATCAGGAGACTCATGGCATGACGCAACTGACGCTCAACAAGATCACCGCCCAACGCGGAATCTCGGTCGGCGAAGCCACGAAGAAAATCTCGGACCTTGGCTGGAACCCCAGCTACGTTCAAGAGGCCGCGACCTTCCCGACCGACTACAAGATCAACAAGGCCCCGCGCGACCCGATGAAACAGGTGCTGCGGTCCTACTTCCCGATGCAGGAGGAAAAGGACAACCGGGTTTACGGTGCGCTGGATGCCGCCCTGCGCGGCGACATGTTCCGCAACGTGCAACCGCGCTGGGTGGAATGGATGAAGCTGTTCCTGGCGATCATCCCGTTCCCGGAAATTTCTGCCGCGCGGTCGATGGCCATGGTGGCGCGTATTGCCCCCGGCGAAGACCTGCGGACCGGCTTTACCATGCAGATGGTCGATGAATTCCGCCACTCCACAATTCAGATGAACCTGAAGAAGTGGTACATGGAAAACTACATCGACCCGGCTGGCTTTGACATTACCGAAGAAGCGTTCGGTAAGTGCTATGCCACCACCATCGGCCGCCAGTTCGGTGAAGGCTTCATCACCGGCGACGTGATGACCTCTGCCTGCATGTATCTGACGGTTGTCGCCGAAACGGCGTTCACGAACACCCTCTTCGTGGCCATGCCGTCCGAAGCCGCCCGCAATGGCGACTATGCGCTGCCAACGGTGTTCCTGTCGGTGCAGTCGGACGAAAGCCGCCACATCGGCAACGGCCA
Organism: Rhodobacteraceae bacterium UBA1943; assembly: GCA_002336845.1. Taxonomy (GTDB): domain Bacteria; phylum Pseudomonadota; class Alphaproteobacteria; order Rhodobacterales; family Rhodobacteraceae; genus Fuscibacter. The sequence goes on along the minus strand of DDEX01000025.1, from coordinate 19,272 downwards.
CTCGCTGTTGATGGCCGCGCTGAAAGAGCCGGAAAACCACCTGCTGCTGGAGCGTGACCTGCGCTATGCGTTCTGGCAGAACCACGCGATCGTCGATGCCGCCATCGGCACGCTGATCGAATACGGCACCACCAACCGCGACAAGGAAAAGGAATCCTATGCGGAAATGTGGCACCGCTGGATTTTCGAGGATTACTATCGCACCTACATGCTGCCCTTGGAAAAATACGGCATCAAGGTTCACCACGATGACGTGCAAGAGGCGTGGAACCGCATCACCAAGAAGCACTACGTCCACAAGGTTGCGCAGTTCTTTGCTGTGGGCTGGCCGGTGAACTTCTGGCGGATCGAAGCCCAGACCGACAAGGACTTTGAATGGTTCGAACACAAGTATCCGGGCTGGTACGCCCAGTTCGGCGAGTTCTGGAAGTGGTATGCCAAACTGTCGAAGCCCGGCCAGAAGGTCATCACCTTCAACGAGGAAGTCGGCTACGTCTATCCGCATCGCTGCTGGTCGTGCCTGGTGCCCTGCCTTATCCGCGAAGACATGGTGACGGACACCATCGACGGTCAGGTTCACACCTTCGCCCATGAGTTGGACCGCTGGACCGCGGTCGAGGCCTTCTCGAACGAATACCAGGGCCGGCCGACCCCGGCGATGGGCAAGTTCTCGGGCAAGCGCGAGTGGGAAACCCTGTATCACGGCTGGGATCTGGCCGATGCGATCAAGGATCTGAACTTCGTCCGTGACGACGGCAAGACCCTGACCCCGCAGCCGCACCTGCGCTTTGACGACAAGGATATGTGGACGCTGGACGATGTGCGCGGCCACACCCTGCTGTCGCCGCTGACCCTGCTGCGGGAAATGACCCCCGAGGCGCGCGAGAAGCACGTCGCCGAATACCGCAAGGGCTTTACCATCAACCCCTGCAACTAAGCCAACCGGCGGGGGCCACAACCCGGCCCCCGCCCCATCAGCGAACATGACTTGGCAGCCTGCGGGCTGCCGGACTGACGGCGAGGAGGCCGGACAGAATGGGAGAGGTTTACACCGTAAGGCTGGAGCCCGTGGGCGTGGAATTCGAGGTGACCGAGGACGAAACCGTCCTGGACGCCGCGTTCCGCCAGGGCATCTCGCTGCCGCATGGCTGCAAGGAGGGCCAGTGTTCCGCCTGCAAATGCGTGCTGGTGGAGGGCGAGGTCGAGATGCTGAAATATTCGACCTTCGCGCTGAACGACGGCGAGAAGGACAGCGGGCAGATCCTGATGTGCCGGGCCAAGGCCTTCGACAATCTGACGATCGACCTTTTGAACTATGACGAGGAAGTCCTGTCGAAATCCATTCCCGTCAAATCGTTCGACGGAAGGATCACGGATTTCCAGAAGCTGACGCATGACATTCGCGGCGTTGAGATCGAGCTTAATGCGCCGCTCAAGTTCTGGGCGGGTCAGTATGTCGATATCACAGTCACCACGGAAGAAGGGGAGACGATCACGCGTTCGTTCTCCATGGCAAATCCGCCGAGCGAAACCCAAAAACTGTCCTTCATCATCAAGAAATACCCCGAAGGAAAGTTCTCGAACCAGCTCGACAACGGAGGAATCCGGGCCGGAGCAGAGGTGAAAGTCACAGGCCCCTATGGCATGTGTTTCCGCCGCGAAAACCGCGAGGGGCCGGTGGTTCTGGTGGGCGCGGGCTCTGGCATGTCTCCTGTCTGGTCGATCCTGCACGACCATCTGGAAAGCGGCGAGGACCGGCCGGTCTATTTCTTTTACGGCGCGCGGACCGAGACGGACCTCTTCCATCTGGACAAGCTGGCGGCGATCACCACGGCGCGCCCCGAAGTGCAGTTCATCCCCGTGCTGTCGCACGCGCCGGATGACGGCGGCTGGCAAGGTGAGCGCGGCTTTGTACACGAGGCCGTGTCGCGCAAGCTGAAAGACCTGGGTCTGGATGGTCAGGGCGATGTTTACGCCTGCGGCCCGCCCCCGATGATCGACGCGCTGACACCCACGCTCTTCATGCTCGACTACGACAGCGAGCGGATCTTCTACGACAAGTTCACCACCACGTCCGGTTCATCGGGCCACTAAGGCCGGCCCGATCGCTCGTTGCAGTGAACACTACCAACAAGGGAGAGAGACTATGGTAGCCACTTCCAGTTCCGTCACCTCTGGTGCCGCGGGGGCCGCAATCTTTGCCGGATCGTCCAGTCGCCGCTACAACTACTTTGAACCGCGCGGCAAGCGCGCCACCCATTACGAGGACGTCACCTGTGACGTGCAGCCCGATCCCGAACGCTATCTGATCCAGGACTGGATCATCAGCTTCGGGAACGGCAAGGGTGCCTATACCAAGGACAACACCCGCGCCCTTTCGTCGAACTGGCACGCCTTCCGTGCGCCCGACCAGGAATGGGAACGCACCCATTACCAGCGCCAGTCCAAGATCGAGACAATGGTGCAGGCGGTCATCTCGAACGCCCGCAAGGCCGGTGCGCACTTGGTGTTCGACAAGGCCTGGCAGCGCATTCTTCAGGTGCATCTGGGTGCCTGGAAGCACGCCGAGTTTGGCCTCGGCACCTCGCTGATGCAGGCGCAGCGCTATGGCTATACCCAGATGATCAACAATGCTACGCTGACCAACTCTTCCTACAAGATGCGGCTGGCGCAGGACATCACGCTGTATCTGGCCGAAATCGGCATGGACATTGCCGGCTGGGATGATGAGGCCGGCAAGCGGGCCTGGCTGGAAGACCCGATCTGGCAGCCCACGCGCCTTGCCATCGAGACGATCATGGGCACCGAGGATTACCTTGAGCAGTACTTTGCCATCAACCTGATCTTCGAACCGCTGGTGGGCGAGCTGTTCCGTTCCGGCTTCCTGATGCAGGCAGCTGCGGCCAATAACGACTTCATCACCCCGCCGGTGATTTCGGCCGCCGAGGCGGATTACGAGCGCAACCTCGCCAATACGATCGACCTGATCTACCTGTTGGTGAACGACGAAAAGCACGCGACCCACAACCGCGCGCTGCTGAACGGCTGGGTGAAAAAGCACGCCGCGCTGGCCGAAAAGGCCGCCACCGCGCTGCAACCGATCTGGTCGCAACCCCATTCGAAACCCGTGTCCTTCGCCGATGTGCAGGCCGTCTCGCAAGAGCGGCTGGCGCGCATCCTGGGCGAAGTCGGCCTGACCCGTTGAGAGGAGAGACAGCATGTCCAGCGTAGCCCGCGACAACAGCAAGGGTAACATCTTCAAGTCGATGAAGGACATCGACCTCAGCAGCCGCGAGATCTCGCATGAATGCGGCGTCACCATGAACGACTCGGTCGAGGCCCGCGCCATCGCCGAATTCATGGATCAGGACCCGAAGGTGACGGTGACCTACAACCCCGCCACCATCCGCATCGACGGGGAAGGCAAGCTGATCTTCAAGATGGATGACATCAGCGAGTTTCTGGGCCGCGAGATGACGGCCGAGATCTTCGAGGTCAACACCTCGACGCACTATGGCCGGATGGTCCGCATCGACGACAACACCGTGATCCTGTTCGGCGATATGGACGAAGTCTTCGAATACATCTGACCGCCAGACCGGACGGGCCGCCATCGGCGGTCCGTCAACCAGCCACACATCAGGGAGGACCATCATGTACAAGACGCCGGATGGCAAAGAAGTATTCGTTCTCGACTGCCACACCCACTTCTGGAATGGCAGCCCCGAGAACCAGCGCAACATTCATGGCAAGCAGTTCATTGACTGCTTTTACGCCTATCACACGGCACTTTCGCCCAAGGAACAGCTTTGGGAAAAGGCCAAGTTCGACAAGCAGAGCGTAGATCAGGTCTATCGCGACCTGTTCATCGACGGGCCGGACGACATGGCGATCATCCAGTCCACCTATCTGCGCGATTTCTACAAGGAGGGCTTTTCGTCGATCGAACGGTCCAGCCAGATGGCGGCGATCAATCCGGGGCGCTTCATCGTCAACGGAGCGTTTGATCCGCGCGACGGCGAGAAGGCCATCGAGTACATTCACTACATGAAAGAGACCTTTGATATCAAAGGGGTCAAGATGTACACGGCCGAGTGGAACGGCGATTCCAAGGGCTGGAAACTGACGGACCCGGCAGCCTACAAGTGCTTTGAGCTGTGTGACAAGCTGGGCATCAGGAACATCCATGTCCACAAGGGCCCGACGATCATTCCGCTGTCGAAGGATGCGTTCGACGTGCATGACGTGGACCACGCGGCCACCGATTTTCAGGGCCTGAACTGGATCATCGAACATTGTGGCCTGCCGCGACTCGACGACTTCTGCTGGATCGCCACACAGGAAACCAATGTGTATGGCGGCCTTGCCGTGGCGTTGCCCTTCATCCATTCGCGTCCGCGCTACTTTGCCGAGGTGATTTCCGAACTTCTGTTCTGGATTGGGCCGGACAAGATCCTGTTCGGGTCCGACTATGCGATCTGGACGCCGCAATGGCTGGTGGACCGCCTGTGGAATTTCGAGATTCCCGAAGACATCGCCAAGGAACGTGGCGTGCAACTGACGCCCGAAATCAAGGAGAAGATCCTTGGGCTGAACGCTGCCCGCCTCTACGGCATCGACGTGGCCGCCAAAAAGGCCGAACTGGCGGGTTCGCCCGTGCGGATCGCGGCGGAGTAGTCCCATGAGCGTGCCACAAATCCGGGGCGCGCAGGCAAGGGATGTGTGGCGGCGGCTATCCGCCGTCACCGACCCCGAGCTTGACGAGCCGATTACCGACATGGGCTTTGTCGAACGGCTGGACGTGTCTCGCGGCGGCGAGGTTGTGATCGATTTTCGCCTGCCGACTTATTGGTGTTCACCCAACTTCGCCTTTCTGATGGCCGATGGTATCCGCACTGCGGCCCTTGCTCCTGCCTGGGTGCAAGGGGTCCAGGTAAGGCTGCTGGACCACTGCTTTGCCGACCGGGTGAATGCGGCAGTCAACGGGGCCGTGCCGTTCGAGACGGTTTTCGCCGAGATGACCGACGGGGCTGACCTGTCGGAGGTGCGCGAAAAATTCCGCGAGAAGGCATTCCTTCGGCGGCAGGAAAGCGTGATCCTTGGGTTGAAGGCCATGGGCTGGGCGGCGGCGCAGATCACTTCGATGACGCTGGCACAAATGGATGCGCTGAACCTGGGCAACCAGCCAGAGGCAGCCGCGCAAAAACCGCGCTATCGCGAGATTCTGGTAGGCGACGGTCTGGCCTGCCTGCCCGATGACGCGGCTTTTGTCACCTGGCACGGCGATGCGATCACGGCAGAAGGGCTGGCCGACCATCTGATGCGCCTGCGCGCCATCCGCATCAACATGGAGTTCAACGGCGCCATGTGCCGCGGGCTGGCCGCCGCCCGCTACAAGGAAGTGGACCGCAGCGGAGAGGAGCCGCAGTTGATCGACTTCATCCTGGGGCGGGTTCCGCCCCGGACCCAGACAGAGAGCGAGGCCAGCCCCGGCTGACCACCGCCAACCCACCACCATGAAGGGAAGCCGGCGCGCACCTCCGCGTCCGGTCACAAGGGAGGATTACACATGCCGAATATGCTTCTTCACAGCGCCGAGGCCCGCCGGGCACTGGCCCGTGGCGTCGCCCGCCTTGCCGCCGCAGTCGAGCCGACGCTGGGGCCAAAGGGCCTGAACGCGATGATCGACCGGCCGGTCGGCACGCCACTGATCACCCGCGACGGTGTGTCGATCGCAACCGAGATCGAACTGCCCGACCGCTTTGAAAACATGGGCGCGCAGGTGGTGCGCGAGGTCTCGATGCAGACCAACGAGGTGGCGGGTGACGGCACCACCACCGCCATCGTGCTGGCCAATGCGATGATCCAGCAGGGTGTAGCGCAGGCCGAACGCGGCGCGCGCACCGTTGATCTGTGCCGGGGGATCGAGCTGGCGGTGGGTGCCGTTGTGGCCGCCCTGCGCCGTCAGGCGGTTTCGGTCAAGGACAGCCCGCACCTTCTGACCGCCGTGGCCAACATCGCCGCGACCGACCCGCGCCTTGGCGCCATTGTCGCCGAGGCGCATCAGCGCGTGGGGGCGGATGGCATCATCAGCGCCGATTTTTCGGTGACGGTCGATACCACGCTGGAGGTGATCGAAGGCATGTCCTTCGAGCGCGGCTATATCTCTCACCACATGGTCACCGATCAGGACGAGATGGAGGCGGTGCTGGAGCGCCCGCTGATCCTGTTGACCGACCAGAAGATCCTCGACCCCTCGGCGCTGGACAGTGCCCGCAAGATCGCCGATGCCGAAGGCCGCCCCCTTGTAGTGGTGGCCGAGGAAATCGCCCCAGAGGTGGTGGTGACCCTGCTGGAGGCGGCACCACCCGGCAAATATCTGATCGTGCATCCGCCGGAATATGGCCATTGGCGGCGGGCGCAGATGGATGACCTTGCCATCCTGACCGGGGGCGAGGTTCTGGCCCGCGATCTGGGCAAGAAAATCGAAAATGTCACCCGTGACCAGCTTGGTGCCGCGCGTCAGGTGCGGTCCTCTGCCAGCCAGACCACTGTGATCAAGGGCGAGGGCGATCCCGCCGCCATTGCCGCGCGCCGCCTGCAAGTGCAGCGCCAGTATGACGTCGCCCCCCCAAACATCGAGCAGGACAAGCTGCGCGAGCGGCTGGCGAAACTGTCAGGCGGGACGGCGGTGATCCATGCCGGCGGTCTGACCCCCGTCGAGCAAAAGCGCAAGATCCAGTTGATCGAGGATTCGCTTTACGCCATCCGTGCCGCCGTGGAAGAGGGCGTGGTGCCCGGTGGCGGCGCGGCGCTGGCCCATGTCGCCCCCGAGCTGGAAAGCGTGGCGGCGGGTGTCAGCGGCGATGTTGCGGCGGGGGTGGACCTTGTGCGCTCGGTCCTGACACGACCCCTGGCGCGCATTGCCATCAATGCCGGTTGCGACCCCAATTCGGTCATTGCCGAAGTTGTCCGGTCCGGCGCAGGGCACGGGTTTGACGCCGCGAATGGCACCTTCCGCGACATGATCGACGCGGGCATTGTCGATCCCTTGCGCGTCACCTGCTCGGCCCTTGGCAATGCAGCCTCGGTCGCCTGCCTGATCCTGACGACAGAAACTCTGATCGGGCACGCCGAGGAATATGTTGACCCGACCGCTGGCCCCGCTTTGGGCGGCGGTTCGGAACGGCTGGGCCGTCAGTAGCGGCGCGGGGGGAAGCCGCGACAGGCTTCCCCTTCATCCCCATTCAGCGAAAGGAGTGCGCCATGAAGGCCGCAAGACTGTATGAATACGATCCCGCGATGAACGTGAAGCTGCGGATCGAGGATATTCCCGCCCCCACCATCACCGCCCCGGATGAGGTGATCGTGCGCGTCGGCGCCGCCGGACTGTGCCGGACCGACCTGCACATCATCGAAGGCGTCTGGCAGGGCATCATGGACCCGCATGGCAGCCTGCTGCCCTATGTGATGGGCCATGAGAATGCCGGTTGGGTCGAGGATGTGGGCAGTGCCGTCAAAACCGTGAAGCCCGGCGATGCGGTAATCTGCCACCCGTTGCGCACCTGCGGCGTCTGCCTGAACTGCCACCATGGTCACGATATGTATTGCGACCACGGCCTGTTCCCTGGCCTTGGCCTGAACGGCGGCTTTGCCGAATACTTCCTGACCAACGAACGCTCGCTGATCAAGCTGAACACCAACATCGCGCCGCTGGACGTCGCCCCCATGGCCGATGCCGGCATCACCGCCTATCGCGCGGCCAAGCGCGCGGCCAAGATGCTGCCGCCGGGCAGTTTCTGCGCCGTTCTGGGTGTGGGTGGCCTGGGTCATATTGCGTTGCAGGTGCTGCGCGAAATGTCGGGATGCCGCACCATCGCGATTGACCGGGAACCGGGCGCACAGGTTCTGGCCAAGGAACTGGGGGCGGATTACGTCTTGAACGGCGGGCCGAACCTGATCGAAGAGCTGAAGACCATCACCGGCGGCGGCGCGCATGTGGTCATCGACTTTGTGGGCGAGCTGGGGGTGGAAAACATCTGCTGGAAGCTGCTGCGCAAGGGCGGCGAGGTGATTGTCGTCGGCTATGGCGGCACGGTGCAGGTGCCGACGCTGGATCTTGTGGCGAATGAGATCAAGATCGGCGGCTCTCTGGTCGGCGATTATACCGAACTGGTCGAGTTGATGGAGCTGAACGCCGACGGCAAGGTGAAGATGCACTACACCGCCTACAAGCTGGACGACATCAACACCGCGATCGATGACTTCAAGAACCGCCGCTTCACCGGGCGTGGTGTGATCGTGCCCTGACCAACGGGTCCGAGCGGCGGCCCGTTTGCTTCCCGCCCTCTTGCCCAGAGGGTCCGGGCCGCGCTCCTGCCGGGGCGGAGGGGAAACCTTCCGCCCCGTGCGGTTTTCGGCTGACCGCTTGTGCGGCTGCCCGGTCCCGGCGGCCCTATTCGTAGGTGCGCCGGATGCCGTAAGCCTTGAGCTTGCGATAAAGCGTCGGGCGAGAGATGCCCAAAATCGTGGCGACACGGGTCAGGTTGCCCTCTGCCGTAACAAGGGCACGGCGGATCGCCTGTTCCTCAAGATCGGTCAGGCTTGCAGGTTCTTCGGTCACAACAGGGGCGACGGGTTCGGGCCGTGCGCCGGGCTGCGGCTGACAGAAGGCAGCAGGCAGATCGCCCTCGGTCACGACCGGGCCAGAGGCGATCAGGTGCAACCGTTCGAACAGGTTGCGCAATTCGCGCACATTTCCGGGCCACGAATAGGCCAGCAGCCGGTCCATCGCGCCCTCTGACATCACCAACGGCTCGCGGCCCAGACGCTGGGCGACCCGCTGATTGAAGTGCTCTGCCAGAACCGCAATGTCGCAAGCCCGTTCGCGCAGCGGGGGAACCTCGATTGTGACGGTGCCGATGCGATAGTAAAGATCGCGGCGGAAGCGCCCGGCCTCGACCTCCTGCCCCAGATCGCGGTTGGTCATGGCGACAAGCTGCACCTCGACCTGACGGCGGCGCGAGCAGCCGATGCGGTAAACCGCCCGCTGCTCCAGCACGCGCAGCAGGTAAGGCTGCAATTCCAGCGGCATCTCGCCGATCTCGTCCAGACAGAGCACGCCGCCATCGGCCTGTTCGAACTTGCCAGCCTTGCCCTCGCGGGTGGCGCCGGTAAAGGCGCCGGGCGCGTGGCCGAACAATTCCGATCCGAACAGATCGGCAGAGATTGCCCCGCAGTTGACGGTGACAAAGGGGCTGCGCCCCTTGTGCCCCGCCCCGGCGTGGACCAGCCGGGCAAACAGCTCCTTGCCGACGCCCGTCTCACCCTGGATCAACACCGGCGCACCGGCCGCCGCGGCCCGCCGGGCCAGTTCGACGGCCGCAATGAACTTCGGGTCCTGCCCGATCATCAGAAGCTCATCGCCCTCGGCCCCGGCGCGTGGCGGAATGCGTACGGGCGCAGCCGGCGCGAGCCGGGCCACGGCGCCCCGTCTGGGCGGCAGGATCAGCGCGGCGCCACTGAACTCACCGTCCAGCACCAGACGGCTGACCCCGCTGGGTTGCAGATGGGGCGGCATGGCGCGCACAATGTCATGATCGGTCATCGAGCCTGACAGCGCGATCAACTGGCGGCCCAACGCCAGATCGCGCGCCTCTTGCACCTCGGTCACGCCACTGGGGTGGCGGTGGTACATCACCCGCCCGATCCGGTCCAGGATCACCACCGCATCGCTTTTACCATGCGCCGAACCGGAATCGAGAAAAGCCTCCAGCAGACGGATGCGCCGCATATCCTGCCGTTCAGCCAGCGCCGCCTCGATCTCACGCGCGACGGCGGCGATCATGGCGACGTTGTGGGGGCGGAATATGCTGGGCGGGCCGGACAGATCCACCGCGCCGATGATGCGCTGATCCACCGGGTCGCGCACCGGTGCGGCAGCGCAGGTCCAGGTCTTTATGCCCTGACAGAAATGTTCCGAAGCGTGAACCACCGTCGGACGGCCCGACCGGATGGCAGTGCCGATGCCGTTGGTGCCGATGGCTGCCTCATCCCATTTGCCGCCGCGCACCAGATGGATGCCGCGTGCTGCCTCATGCGTGCGGTCATCCCCGATTTGTTCCAGCACAGTGCCCTGGGCATCGGTCAGGATCAGCAACGCATTGGCATCGGCCAGCAGCGGCCCGATCTTGGCAAAGGGCACTTGCGCCGCTGCGCGCAATTCGCCGTTCTTTTGCCGGGTCGATTCCAGCCGTTCTTCGGTTTCATCCAGTGGCGCAAGCACCGCAGTCGCGTCAATGCCAGAGGCCAGACTGCGCGACCAGGATTCCAGAATTTCGCGCCGCACGCCAGACGTCTGACTGCGGTCAAGATCACGGAAGGTCAAGAAATCTTCCCAGGCACGCATCGTTGCGCGCTGATCAAGCCAGTCATCGAACATGCCGGTGCGGGTATGAAATCCCGTTAGCAAATCGGTCATGTTTTCCTTCCCAAAGAGCTGGGGCGTAAAGTGCCCTTGCGATCTGTCTCTCTGTCAAACGTGCAGCGAGAGGGTCTGCGGGAGGAGATGGGGCTGCGTCCGGGTGTCAACCGGACGTCAAGAATACCCAAGGCGTTCAGCGATTTCCTGCGCCAGCAGGCTTTCGGGGCAGGCCGCATCGATGATCTGGCCATCCAGCTCTTCGATCGGGTCGAACACCTTGGCCGGAAGATCGGACAGAAAGCCGTTGGCTGACGTCGCCAGCGCAAAGTAGCGTACACCATCCTGCCGCCGGATTTCTCCCAAGAGGTGAGCCTGACGGCCAGAGCCACCATCATAGGCCACCACCCGGTTGTTCAGGCTAACCTTTACCCGCAGGTCGCCGGTATCATGGCTGCGCGCCGTGCCGGGCGACAGATCGTGGATCAGCTTGCCCTCGGTTTGCGGTGCCGTCGCGGCGGCGGCCTTCGCCGCCTTGTTCGCACTATAGCCGCCCTGCGTCAGACGATCAGCCAACTGGGTGACCGCGGCCCGATTCTGGTGAATGAATCGGCGTGCACGCTCATCCTCGCGCCGCGGGCCCTCGCGTTTTGAAATGATATCGACCATGGCCACCTCCCAATGTCCCGTGATCTTTGGACTATTTCTGCAAAACAACCTTCCCCCGACCCTCCCCGCCGGATTCCGGGTGCCTCGCATTTTCAACAATGGTCCTCAAGATGCACGGACCTGTCCACAGATTTTGAAAGTTACAGGGAAGATACACTTTTTCAAGTCATTCTAAGTTGCCCGCACAGTCACGATCTTGCGCGCGGGCAATCACATGCAGGTATCACTCTTTGGCGCATCCTCAGGAACAAGGCACAGGGCGCCCCGGCGTCAGGCTGCGCACCGCGGCGAGTATGGCGGCAGTGTCCAGTTCGTGGGCGCGGTAAAGATCGGGGATGTCGCCGCTTTGGCCAAAGCCCGTGACGCCCAATGCGCGCGTCCGATGTCCGGCCACAGCACCCAGCCAGCCCAACGATGCCGGATGGCCATCGGTGACGGTGACAAGCCCGCAATCCCGTGGCAGCCCCGCCAACAGGCGCTCGGCGTGGCAGGTGGCCTGTTCACCCCTGGCACGCAGCGCCCCAGCCGCCGTCCAGCCCTGATGCAGCCGCGCGGCGGAGGTGACGGCCAAGAGCCCCACGTCACGCCGTGCCTCGGCCAGCCCGCCAGTGGCGGCAATCGCCTCGGGCGCCACGGCCCCGGCATAGGCGATGACCACCTCGGCATTCGGGCCAGGCGGGCGCAGCCAATAGGCCCCGGCAAGCAGGTCGCCCTCACGCTCGGGCGGCAAGGGCGGGGCCTGTTCGATGGGGCGGGTGGACAGGCGCAGATAGACCGCCCCGCCCGCCTCGTCCGAAAGCCCTGTCGCCGGATCGGGCGCGCCCTTGCCACGACGCTGCACATGGGCCAGAGCAAAGCGGAGGATCACCGCCAGCTCATGGCCGAAGGCGGGCTCGAACATGGTCAGCCCCGGCTGCGACATGCCGATCAGTGGCGTTGCTATCGACTGGTGCGCCCCGCCTTCAGGGGCCAGTGTGATCCCGGAAGGCGTTGCCGTCAGTATGAAGCGCGCATCCTGATAGCAGGCATAGTTCAGCCCATCGAGGCCCCGGCTTATGAACGGATCATACAGCGTGCCGACCGGGATCAACGCCTCGCCGAAAAGGTCTCCTGACAGGCCCAGCGCCGACAGCATCGCGAACAGGTTCATCTCGGCGATGCCCAGTTCCATATGCTGCCCCCCTGGCCCCTTGTCCCAGCGGAAGGTCGAGGGCAGACGCGCCAGCCGGAAGGCATCTTCGCGCTCGGCACGGGCATGAACCTTGCGGCGGTTCACCCAGCCGCCAAGGTTGGTGGAAACCGTGACGTCCGGCGATGTCGTCACGATGCGGTCGGCGATCGGGTGATCCGATTTCGCCAGCTCTGCCATCAGCAGGCCAAAGACAGTCTGGGTCGAAACCGCGCCGCGTTCGGCTGGCAGGTCCAGCCGGTCGGGCACAGCCACCTGCGGGGCCGACAGCCTGCGCGGGCCGCCCGACAAAAAGGGCGCCTGCGCCAGAAACGCCTGAAGTGCTGCATCGTCGTCGGTGCGGTCCCATTCATGGCCTTCGGTTACGCCAATGCTTTGGCGGAAGGTCGCCATCTGGCTGGGGGTCATCAACCCGGCGTGATTATCTTTATGCCCTGCCAGCGGCAGGCCGTGCCCCTTGACCGTATAGGCAAAGAAAATCACCGGCTGGTCATGGGCGCGCGCGGCGGCAAAGGCCTCGCACAAAAGGGCCATGTCATGACCACCAAGATTGGTCATCAGCGCAGCGAGGGCGGCATCGTCTCGCGCCGCGATCAGTGACAGTGCCGCATTGTCCCCCGCGAAATCACGAGTCAGACGCGCCCGCCACGCCGCACCGCCCTGAAAACACAGCGCGGAATATTCGGCATTTGGGCAACGGTCGATCCAGTTGCGCAGCGCCTCTCCCCCCGGCTCGGCAAAGGCCGCCTGCTGCAAATGGCCGTATTTCAGGGTGACGACCTGCCAGCCAAAGGCGCTGAACACTGGGGCCAGCCGGTCAAGCTGACCATCCTCGGCCACGGCGTCCAGGCTTTGGCGGTTGTAATCGACGATCCACCAGCAATTGCGCAGGCCGTGTTTTTGCCCTTCCAGCAAGGCCTCGTAGATATTGCCCTCGTCCAGTTCGGCATCGCCCAGAAGGGCAACCATCTTGCCCTCTGGCCGCTCCAGTCCCCAGCCGTGACCCCGCACATAATCCTGCACCAGCGCCGAAAACAGCGTCTGCGCCACGCCCAGACCCACCGAACCGGTCGAGAAATCGACATCCTCGGTATCCTTGGTGCGCGACGGATAGGATTGGGCACCGCCAAAGGCACGGAACCCTTTCAGCTTGTCCAGGCTTTGCCGCCCCATCAGATAAAGGATCGCGTGCAGCGCGGGGCTGGCATGAGGTTTCACGGCTACCCGGTCCTCTGGCCGCAGGGCATGGAAATAAAGTGCTGTAAGCACTGTCGCCAGCGAGGCGGTCGAGGCCTGATGCCCGCCGACTTTCAGCCCATCGCGGCTTTCACGCAGATGGTTGGCGTTGTGAATCATCCAGGCGGCAAGCCACAGAACGCGCTGCTCGATCCTGGTCAGTTGGGCGATATGGCCCGCAGGGGGCTGCGGAAAGGTTCCGTCTGGCATGTCTGGCTTCTCCTCCTGCCGATGGCGAAGGGTAGCGCGACAGGAATGGCGATAATGGCCAAAGTGCGGTATATGAAGTTCTGATATTAGTGAAAATCACTATAATGGCGTCACCAAAATGAGTTCAGAGCCAAAGATCGACCGAATCGACCGCCACATCCTGACGCTTTTGCAGCAAGATGGCCGCCTGACGATGCAGGAAATCTCGGACCGTGTGGGCCTGTCGCCCACCCCCGTGCTGCGCCGCATCCGTATCATGGAAGAGGCCGGATTGATCCGCGGCTATGTCGCACTGGTCGATCAGAAGCGCGCGGGGCTGCCGGTCAGCGTGTTCGTCTCGGTCCGGCTGGAGCGGCAACGCGAAGATGCGTTGCAACGCTTTTCCAAGGCCATAGCCGACTGGCCCGAGGTGATGGATTGCTATCTGATGACCGGGCGGCAAGATTTCCTGCTGCGGGTCGTGGTGGCCAGTCTGGAAGATTATGACCACTTCCTGAAATCGCGTCTGACCCGGCTGGACGGCGTCGCCTCGATCGAGTCCTCTTTCGCGCTGGCACAAGAGAAATACACCAGCGCCCTGCCCCTGCGCGAAATGTGATCAGTCGCGCCGCCAGCCAGGCAGGGCCGTCAACCCGTTGGCCTGCCGCAGTAGATCGCCCGACTGGCGGACGGCATCGGCAATCTGCATCAACTGTGCCTCCAACGGGCTGGAGCGACGCCAGACCATGCCGATGGTCCGCATCGGCTGCGGGTCGCGAAAGCGTTGCACCGCCACCGCCGCCGACCGGGTTTCCACCGGCACCGCCATTTCCGGGATCAACGTCACACCAATCCCAGCCCCCACCATCTGCACCAGCGTGGACAGCGAACTACCATCCAGCACCTCTCGGGGCCGGGTCGAAGTCATGTTGCAGAAAGAAAGCGCCTGATCGCGAAAGCAGTGCCCTTCCTCCAGCAGCAGCAGCCTCATTTCACGCAGCATGTCACGGCTGGGAACCGGCAGGTCGGCATCCGAGTCCGGGCGCACCAGAACGAAGCGTTCGGTAAACAGCGCCACCTCTGTCAGCGCGGGTTCCGACACCGGCAAGGCAAGAATAGCAGTATCAAGGCGGCCTTCGATCAGTTCCTCTAACAGGCGGGGGGTCACCGTTTCACGCAGGTTCAGATCAAGGTCAGGGTAAAGGACGGACAACCGCGCTATGATGGTGGGCAGAAGATAAGGGGCGATCGTCGGGATGACGCCAATCCGTAACCGGCCAGCGGGCTGACTGCCTGCCGCGCGGGCCAGATCCTTCAGGTCGTCAACCGCGCGCAGAATTCCGTGCGCCCGTTCCAGAAATACTTCGCCAAAGCCAGTCAGGCGCAATTGCCGTGCACCGCGTTCAAACAGCGCCGTGCCAAGCCCGTCTTCCAGATCTTTTATCTGCATGGACAGGGCTGGCTGGGTCACGGCGCAATCTTCGGCTGCACGACCGAAATGGCGGTGGCGGGCCAGCGCCTCGAAGTATCTGATTTGCTTGAGGGTCAGGTTATTCATCAGAATACCTTATTTTACTCATCAGAATTTACAAGTTACCCTGATTGAATTGCTCTGTTAAGAATGATTCCAGATTCAGGGGCCAGCGATCCGACGGCCCGTCTGATGCCAGTCCTATCGGGAGGAAATCATGGACGGAAACACCACCACCGGCGGCAAATGCCCGGTCTTGCACGGCGCAAATCCGGCCGTGCGCACCAAGGTCCGCTCGAATCGCGACTGGTGGCCGAACCAGTTGAACTTGCGCATCCTGCACCAGAACTCGGCCCTGTCCGACCCGTTCGGCGGCAGCTTCGACTATGCCGAGGCGTTCAAAAAACTGGACCTGCCCGCCGTCAAGGCCGACATTTATGCCCTGATGACCGACAGTCAGGACTGGTGGCCCGCCGACTGGGGCCATTACGGGCCGTTCTTCATCCGTATGGCCTGGCACAGTGCGGGCACCTACCGCACCGCTGACGGTCGTGGCGGCGCCCGGTCGGGCACGCAGCGTTTTGCACCGCTGAACTCGTGGCCGGACAACGTGAACCTCGACAAGGCGCGGCGCCTGCTGTGGCCGGTGAAGCAGAAGTACGGCAACAGCCTTTCGTGGGCCGACCTGATGATCCTGGCGGGCAACTGTGCGCTGGAATCCATGGGTTTCAAGACCTTCGGCTTTGGCGGCGGGCGCCCCGACGTGTGGGAGCCGGAAGAAGACATCTACTGGGGGGACGAGACCACCTGGCTGGACGACAAACGCTATACCGGCGACCGGCAGCTGGATAACCCCTTGGCCGCCGTGCAGATGGGCCTGATCTACGTCAACCCCGAAGGGCCGAACGGCAATCCCGACCCGCTGGCCTCGGCCCGTGATATCCGCGATACCTTTGGCCGCATGGCGATGGATGACGAGGAAACCGTCGCGCTGATCGCGGGGGGGCATACCTTCGGCAAAACCCATGGTGCTGGCCCTGCCGATAACGTCGGTGCCGATCCCGAAGCTGCCGGGATCGAGGCGCAAGGCTTTGGCTGGGCGTCCACGTTCCGCAGCGGCAAGGGTGGCGATACCATCAGCTCCGGGCTGGAAGTCGTCTGGACCCAGACGCCGACACAGTGGAGCAACAGCTTTTTCCGCAACCTGTTCGAATATGAGTGGGAACTGACCAAAAGCCCCGCAGGTGCCCATCAGTGGACGCCCAGGAACGGTGCGGGGGCAGGCACGGTGCCCGACGCGCATGATGCGGCAAAGCGGATCGCGCCGTCGATGCTGACCTCGGACCTCGCGCTGCGCTTCGACCCGATCTATGGCCCGATCTCGCGCCGGTTCTATGAAAACCCGGACCAGTTCGCCGATGCCTTTGCCCGCGCCTGGTTCAAGCTGACCCATCGCGACATGGGGCCGAAGGTTCTGTATCTGGGGCCGGAAGTGCCCGCCGAAGACCTTATCTGGCAAGATCCGCTGCCTGCGGTCGATCATCCGCTGATCGATGCCGCCGACATCGGCGACCTCAAGGCGAAAATCCTTGCTTCGGGCCTGACGGTTCAGGAACTGGTGGCCACCGCCTGGGCCTCGGCCTCCAGCTTCCGGGGGTCGGATTTCCGCGGCGGGGCCAATGGCGCCCGCATTCGCCTTGCCCCGCAAAAGGACTGGGAGGCGAACCAGCCTGAACAACTCACCCGCGTGCTTTCGGTTCTGGAGGCCGTCAAGGCCGCTTTCGATGCCGGGGGCAACGGCAAGAAAGTGTCGCTGGCCGATCTGATCGTGCTGGGCGGGGCCGCCGCGATCGAGGCTGCCGCGCGGGCTGCGGGCCGGGCCGTGGTGGTGCCGTTCCTGCCCGGGCGCACCGACGCGACGCAAGAGCAGACCGATGCCGCGAGCTTTGAGCCGCTGGAACCGGAGGCCGACGGCTTCCGCAACTGGCAGAAGAAAGCGTTCAAGGTCTCGGCCGAAGAGCTGCTGATCGACCGCGCGCAACTGTTGCGCCTGACCGCGCCGGAAATGACCGTGCTGGTCGGCGGCCTGCGGGCGCTGGGGGCGAACCATGGCGGCACGAAGCATGGGGTTCTGACCGACAAGCCCGGCCATTTGACGAATGACTTCTTCGTCAACCTGCTGGACATGGCCACCGTCTGGACGCCAACCTCTGACGCGGCCGACCTGTTTGACGGCAAATGCCGCCAGACCGGCGCGCCGAAGTGGACGGCAACCCGTGCAGATCTGGTCTTCGGCTCCAACTCACAGCTTCGCGCCATTGCCGAGGTTTATGCCCAGGACGACGCCAAGGAAAAGTTCCTGCGCGACTTCGTGACCGCCTGGAACAAGGTGATGAACGCCGACCGCTTCGACGCGTAACCAACAGGCCGGGCGCGAGGGGATCCTTCGCGCCCGGGCTTCCCGGATCAGCCCGGCAATGCGCGCAGATCACGCGCCAGCGATTGCAACCGGGTAAAGGCCAGATAGCGCGCATCATGCAGCGCAGTGGTCTGGGATGATCGTGGTTCGTAAACCCTGGCGCGCTGTGACATCGCGGCCATCGCCCGCGCCACATCGGGGTAGGCCCGTGCGGCAACAGCCCCCAGAATGGCAGAACCAAGCAGAACCGGCTCTGACGCCGTGACACTGATCACCGGCTTGGCCGTGCTGTCGGCCAGGATCTGGCGCACAAGATCAAGTTGCCCGGCCCCGCCGCTGATCGCGATACGAGAAATTGCTGCACCCGCCTTGTCTTGCGCCTCGATGATCTGGCGCAACCCATACCCGATGCCGCAAAGGCCCGCGATGTAAAGGGCAACAAGGTCATGGACCTCTTGCCCCATACCCAGACCGGCAATGATGGCGCGGGCGTGCGGGTCGGCAAAGGGCGCACGGTTGCCCAAAAACTCTGGCACGACGTGAAGGCCGCGCGCCAGCGCAACCGGATCGGCACCTGCAGACAGATCAACTGCAAGTTGCGCCAGATAGGCGGGCAGCGACAGGCCGACCGATTGCGCGGCGATCGAGGCGGCGCCAGCAGCGGGATGGAACGCCAGAAGCTGTTCGATGGCGGCCCCGGCGGCGGATTGCCCCCCCTCGTTCAGCCACATACCCGGCACCATGGCCGAAAAATACGGCCCCCACACTCCCGGCACGAAGACCGGATCGGCGGTAGAGGTCATCGTGCAGGAAGACGTGCCAAAGACATAAGCCAGGGTCGCCTGCGGATCACCTTCGCAACCAACGGTGCCAATACCGCCCGCATGGGCATCGATCATCCCGGCCGCAACGGCGATGCCGGGGGGCAGGCCCAGCTCCTCCGCAGCCTGCGGGGTCAGGCCAGCGCCTAGCGCCGTGCCCGGATCGACCACGATCTGCCCGATGCGGGCAAACCCCTCGTCAGCCAATTCGGCCAGACCGATCCGGCGAAAGTAATCGGCATCCCAGCGGCGTTCATGCGCAAGATAGGTCCATTTGCAGGTGACCGTACAGGTCGAGCGCGCCAGATCGCCGGTGGCCCGCCATGTGAGAAAATCGGCCAGATCGAAAAATGCCCAGGCATCGCGAAACACCTGCGGGCGGTTCTCTTTCAACCACAGGATCTTCGGCGTTTCCATTTCGGGGGAGATGCGGCCGCCAACATAGTCAAGCACCGGATGACCCATGGCGTTGATGCGTTCAGACTGTTCGATGGCGCGGTGATCCATCCAGACGATAATGTCGCGCGCCGCGTCTTCCGACGGGCCAACGGGCAGCGACTTGCCCCCCTGTCCCAGCACGACCAGCGAGCAGGTGGCATCAAAGCCGATGCCCTGCACCCCCGCCGGATCAACCCCCGCCTGCGCCAGCGCCCCCCGGACCGAAGCGCAGACCGCCCTCCATATCTCGGCAGACGATTGTTCAACCATGGCCCCGGGGCCGCGGAACAAGGTAATATCCTGCTTGGCGGTCCCCAACATGCGGCCGGACAAGTCGAATACACCCGCCCGGGCGCTGCCCGTACCGACATCAACACCGATCACGCAAGCCGTGGCTTCAGAATGGGGTCCGGGCATGGC
>DDEX01000066.1 GCA_002336845.1 Rhodobacteraceae bacterium UBA1943 | reverse complement strand
TTCATGCACTACCCCTTCCTCGTCACTGATCCGCGCTCCGGCCTGCAATACCGCCTGACCGATACCGGTCTTGCCGAATTGTCCCTTGCCCCCATTTCTGCCGAATGGGCGCCGGGGCGTGCCATTGCCGAGGCGCCTGACCCGGTCTGGGCCGAAAGTCTTGCCAATGCGCCTGTCGAGACGATCTCGGCGGTGACCGCCGCGCTGACGGATCTTGTGCTGGCCACGCCGGATCTGAAGGTGCCGAACGTCGATCACCTGCCAGACAGCCGCGCCAAGCGGCATCTCTTGGCGCTGGTCGCGTTGTGGCAAAGGTTGGGGGATGCGCTGCCAGAGGGGCTGGCACCGATTTCCCATGTGCTGGCCCTGCCGCATGGGTCGTTCCTGGGCTCGTTGCCGGTGGTTGAAGGTTCGCTGGATCCTCTAGCTCCTGCGGCGCTGCAGGCGCTTTTTGCGCGGTTGCGGGACGAGTTCGGCACTGTTCCCGCAAGCGCCTATACGCCCCGGGCCGCAATCGGCAGCCGCCTGCACGCGCTGCAGGGCGGTGTTTCAGCGCAGGATATCGAGGCCGGGGTTCTGGATGACAGCCTCGCGTTCTATGGTCTGCGCGATCCCGCCGCCTGCGCCGATTTCGCCGCCGCCCAAGCCCGGGCGCTGATTGAGTCCGGCGTTTCGGCCCGTGAAATCGCCGTGCTGTCGGGCGATGATCTGCGCCAGATCGCGCGCGCTTTCTCAGCCCAGGGAGTGCCGCTCTCGGGCCTTCCGGGCCAATTACCCGAGCGAGATGTCATTGGCGAGACCGCGCTGCATCTGGCCCTCGCGAAACGCCCGCCGACCCCGGCTATGGTTCTGGCGAGCCTCGCGCTTTCTCCCCTAATGCCCTGGTCCGTCCAGACCGGGCGCGATCTCGCAGAAGGTCTGATGAATGGCGATTTCCGAGGGACCATCCTCACTGGCACGCCCGCGCATAAGGAACTGTGGGACGATATCCGCGCTTCGGCCGGCAGCCTGCAGCAACTGCGCTTCCTGCTGGACCGGATCTGCGAGCGGATCGGGCAGGGCGATCAGGTGCGCGCGCGGCTGACCGTGCCGCCCGGCGAGGGAAGCCCCGATTGGGAGGCGATCCTGCGTGGCATTCAGGTCATGCCGCCCACGGTTGCGGACCCCGACCGCAATCTTGAAGGCGCCAGCCTTTGGTCTGCCTTCGAGACGCCCTGGCGCCCGTGCCGCCATTTGATCGTCAGCGATTTCACCGACGGGCTCTATCCTACCCGTCCGCGCGCCAATCCGCTGTTTCTCGACAGCGAGATTGCGGCGATCCGCGATGCCACCGGCCTTCAACTCCGTGGCAGGGCCGAAGGGTTGGCGCAGGGCCTTCAGATCTTTGACCAGCAGCTTCAGGCCGTATCCGAAAGCGTCACATTCCTGATCCCCTGGCGCGATCTGGCAGGCGGGCGCTTGCAACCCTCGGCGGGGCTGTCGCTCGTCGCGCGGGCGGTGGCGGGCGTCGAGGATGCCAGCGATCTGATCATCGATCTGTCGCGGCTGAACCCGGCGGACTGGCCGGTCGCATATCACACACTGATTCCGGTGCCGGAACCTGCGGACTTGCCCGAGGCTCTCGATTTCCCGGGGCATGACCTTCTGTCCCTGCGGCGGCGCGTTGACGGCACCGCCAAACCGCAATCGCCTTCGCGGCTCGAGACGCTGCTGGTCAGCCCTCTCGCCTGGCTTCTGGCCGAGGTCGGGGCCGAGGATATGTCCTGGTCTGCCGAGGAACTCGACGTGATGGCCAAGGGCAATATCGCCCATGATGTCTTTGAAAATGTCTTTCTCAAAGACCAACCGATCCCCGAACCGGAGGCGCTGGCAACTGCCATCCCCGAGGCCTATGGCCGGGCGCTGACCCGGCACGCGGGTTATCTGCGCAGCCCCTCATGGGAGATGGAGCGTCGCGGGCTGGAGCGTGAGATCATGGCGGCGGCCCTGCGCTGGCGCGACCATCTGCTTGCGCTGAAAGCCAGGATCATCGGCAATGAAATCTGGCTGGCCGGTGAGGCGCATGGCATCAATCTGCACGGCAAGGCCGATGCGATCCTTGAATTGCCCGACGGCGCGCTCCTGATCGTTGACCACAAGAAAAGTGGCACAAAAGGGCGGCGGCAGCGGATGGAGGCGGGCTGGGATCTGCAGGCCGGGCTTTACGCCGATATGATCGCCCGGCCCACCCGGCGCGAGGGGGACGGGATGGTGCCCCTGATCGGCCGCAAGGTGGCGGTGGCCTATCATCTGATGAATGACGGGGGGCTGCTGACGTCGGGTCTCGCTTTGCCCGAGGGGTCGCCCGCCCGCGACATGGGTGACGCGGTGAACGCCGGCGCGGTGGCCAAGCTGGCGGAACGGCTGGCCGAACTCGGCGCAGGCCGGGTCGTGCTGAACACCACCGAGGATGCCACATTTTTCAGAAATGAGGCAGGCTTTGTCCCCTATGCGCTGACCGATGGCTCCGCCCTTGTCACCGCCTTCATCCGCCCGGTCGAGGAGGAATGACCATGGCCCCCAACGCAGATCATGGTCTGGTCATCGTCCCTGCAAGCGCCGGCGCCGGCAAGACCCACCGCATCAAGACCCAGCTCTCGGACTGGGTGAAACGTGGCATCGTCCGGCCCGAGCGCATTCTTGCCGTGACCTTCACCGAAGCTGCGGCGGGCGAGCTTCGCGAGAGGATCCGCGCCGGCCTTTTGGCCGATGGGCTGGTGGCCGAGGCGATGGCGGTGGAACGCGCCTATGTCTCGACCATCCACGGCTTGGGCCTGCGCCTTCTGACCGAACATGCGCTGGCGGCGGGCGCCTCGCCGCAGCCGCGTCATTTGGGCGATGCCGAGCGTGATCTCTTGATCCGGCAGGCGCTGGCCCATGCCAAGGCGCTGGACCCGATCAAGGCCGAACCCGAGCGGTTTGGCTATGCCCCGAACTTCGTGAAGGGCGAGACGGTCGAAGATTCGTTGCGCGGCCGGGTGCTGTCGATGATCGACCTGCTGCGCAGCCTTGGCGACAAGGGGCGTGACCCCGGCCTGATCGCCCCGGCGCTGGCGCGGCTGGATGCGGTTTATGGCCCGGTGCTGGAGGACCCTGCGGCGGCTGGCGCCTCACTCGAGACCGCCGTTCAAGCCATGATCACTGCCTTCCCCGAGGGCGGCATGGCCACCGTTGCGGCCAAAGGTCCGAAGGAAACGCTGGAAAAGAACCTCGCGCTTTTCCGGCGGGTGGCGCGTGATCCGGGGCTTTTGGCCCTTGACTGGGGTATCTGGCAGAACTTGCGCGGGCTTTTCACCTCAAACAGCCGCACGAAAACGCCCGACGGCTATGACGACCTCGCCACGGCCATCATGGCGGCGGCGGATGTCCTGCCCTCGCATCCCGGCCCGCTTGAGGATGCCAAGCTGCACCTGTCCTGCCTGATCGCCTGCGCGCAAGAGGTGATGGCGGCCTATAAGGCCCGCAAAAAGGCGCTCGGCCTGATCGACTTCGCCGATATGATCACGGGGGCCGAGCGGCTCTTGCGCACCGACCCCGCCGTGCGTCAGGCGGTGCTGGACGAGATCGACTGCGTCATCATTGACGAATTCCAGGACACCAACCCGGTGCAATTCGCGCTGCTGTGGCAGCTTGGCCAGCACGCACCGCGCACCCTGCTTGTGGGCGATGTGAAACAGTCGATCATGGGCTTTCAGGGGGCCGATCCGCGCCTGTCGCAGGCGCTTGCGGCGGCTAACCCCGATGCGACCCAGCCACTCGACCGCAACTGGCGCTCGACGCCGGCCGTCATGCAATTCGTCAATGCGATGGGGGCGGGCCTCTTTGGCGCGGGCTATAACCCACTGGCACCGACCCGTGATCCGGTCGCAGGTCCCGCGATCGAGGTGCTGAACGCTACGCAGGGACGGCGCTCACAAAAGTATTCGCAGCCCCCAGAACACATCGCCGAGCGCATCGCCCGTATCCTGACTGATACTGAGACTATCACCGACCGCCACACGAAGGCCGCCCGACCGGCTCGGCCCTCGGATATCGCGCTGTTGGTCTGTCGCCACACCACCGCCGCCCGCTATGCCGAGGAGCTGCGCGCGCGCGGCGTTCCGGTGCGGATCGCCGAGGATGGCTGGGCGAAAAGTCCGGTGATTGTTGCCGCCCGCGCCGCGCTGGCCTTTGCCGCCAATCCGGCGGATATCCATGCCGGGCTGCTCTTGCGCACGCTTGGCCCGGACCCGCTGTCCTTGCAGGAGACGCTATCCGCCCAAATGGAAGGGCGGCTGGTGGATGACCCGGTGCTGATGCGGCTCGCCGCTCTGTCGAACCTTTTGGCCCGCCTGCCGGTGGGTGCGGCCCTTGATCTGGTGTTGGATGCCGCCGGCCTGCGCCTCTGGGCCGAACGTCAGCCTGACGCCGCCCAATCCCGCGCCGATCTTATGCGGCTAGAGGCTGAGGCGGGTGAGTTCGAAGCCGCGCATCGCGATCTCAAATCCGCCTCGGGGTTCCACGGCGAGACTGCCAAGGTCTTTCTCGGCTGGCTCGACGCCCGTGGAGGCGAGCGCGATTTCGACCGTCATCCCGATCCTTCCGCCAACAGCGCCGAGGCCGTGGAGATCGTCACCTGGCATGCCTCCAAAGGGCGGGAATGGCCGATCACTGTCGTCGCAGAGTTCGACTATGGTATCGAGGAACGTGCGGGG
>DDEX01000009.1 GCA_002336845.1 Rhodobacteraceae bacterium UBA1943 | reverse complement strand
GTCGCGCTAGCCTCCTGTTTATGCCGTTTATTTCCACCCATATTGATCGCTTCGCCGCTTCGCCGCTTCGCCGCTTCGACCCGATCGCCCCTAAAGCGAAGAGGGAGATAGTTTGACCCTGCGCCTCGGTTCTCTTGTCGCGTTTGGGCTGCCGTTGAGGCCGCCAGCGGCTGCGCGACTATGATTTGCGCGTGAAGTTTCGCAGTTTTCCGTCTCTTTTTCCGATCGGGCCGTTGCGCCGCGTCGGCAGTCCTGCTAGCCGCGCCCGCGTCATTTCCCGCCAGAAGGTGCTGCCATGTCCGAGTCCATCAAGCGCGTCGTCCTTGCCTATTCGGGGGGACTCGACACCAGCGTCATTCTGAAATGGCTGCAGGTCACCTATGGGTGCGAGGTGGTGACCTTTACCGCCGATCTGGGCCAGGGCGAGGAACTGGAACCGGCGCGGCAGAAGGCGCTGTTGATGGGGATCGCGCCGGAGAACATCCATGTCGTCGATGTCCGGGAAGAATTCGTGCGCGACTTCGTGTTCCCGATGTTCCGGGCGAATGCGCTGTATGAGGGCCTGTACCTGCTGGGCACCTCCATCGCGCGCCCGCTGATTTCGCAGCATCTGGTGCGGATCGCGCATGAGACCGGGGCCGATGCGGTGGCGCATGGGGCGACGGGCAAGGGCAACGATCAGGTGCGGTTCGAACTGTCGGCGGCGGCGCTGGATCCGGCCATCAAGGTGATCGCTCCCTGGCGGCTGTGGGATCTGACCAGCCGTACCAAGCTGCTGGAGTTTGCCGAGGCGAACCAGATTCCGATCGCCAAGGACAAGCGCGGCGAAGCCCCCTTCTCGGTTGATGCGAACCTTCTGCACACCTCGTCCGAGGGCAAGGTGCTTGAAAACCCTGCCGAGGAAGCGCCCGAATTCGTCTATCAGCGTGTCGTTCCGGTCGAGCAGGCGCCCGATACGCCCGAATACATTGAAATCGGGTTCGAGCGCGGCGATGCCGTTTCGATCAATGGCGAGGCACTTTCGCCCGCCACGATCCTGACCCGTCTGAACGAAATCGGCGGCAAGCATGGCGTGGGCCTGCTTGATCTGGTGGAAAACCGCTTTGTCGGCATGAAATCGCGCGGGCTTTACGAAACCCCCGGCGGCACGATCCTGCTGGAGGCGCATCGCGGCATCGAGCAGATCACGCTCGACAGCGGCGCGGGCCACCTGAAAGACTCGATCATGCCGCGCTACGCCGAGCTGATTTATAACGGCTTCTGGTTCTCGCCCGAGCGTGAGGCGCTGCAAGCCTTGATCGACAAGACACAAGAGCATGTGTCCGGCACCGTGCGCGTGAAACTGTACAAGGGCTCCGCCCGCACGGTTGCACGCTGGTCGGACGAATCGCTTTACAGCGAAAAGCATGTGACCTTTGAAGAAGACGCCGGCGCCTATGACCAGAAAGACGCCGAAGGCTTCATCCGCCTGAACGCGCTGCGGCTGAAATTGATCGCAACCCGCAATGCGCGGTCAGCCCGGAAACGCTGACTGCTGCCAATTCCACATCTCAGGCCGCGTCCCCTTCGGGCGCGGCTTTTTCATTTGTGACGCGAGGGATGTGTTGCGCGCCATCATTGCGTGGCGCCATATCGGCCCATGGCGAGGGGAGAGACCAATGGCGCTGGAACAGATCGCGGCTGATATTCGCAAGGCACTGGAAACCAAGAGTTTCAGCGGCAGCCTCAAGTTCGATTGTGGCGAGGCCGGCGTGCTGGTTCTGGCCAACGGAACCGCCAGCACAACCGACAGCAAGACCGACTGCACCTTACGTCTCAGTCAGGAAAATCTGGTCAGCCTGCTGAAAGGCAAGCTGAACCCTATGATGGCCATGGCCACCGGCAAGCTGAAGCTGTCTGGCAACCCCGCCGTTGCGATGGGCCTGGCAAAACTTCTGGGCTGAGACAGCGGGGTTTCAGCGCAAAACTCGGATCATGGGCCTGAAGGGTGATGGGTCAGGTTTGCCTGCCTTGCGGGACGGGCCACAACGTGTTCTGCTTGCGGCATTTAAGCAGAATATTCCCGGAGGTCGCATGAAACAGAAGATCGTGTTTCCCCGTTTTGATGCCGAGTTGAATACCGACGTATGTGACGCCTACAACAATGCCGAACTGACGCTGACTGTCCGTATGGGCTTTTCCCAGATCAACCCCGCGGCAGGGGCAGATGAGGGCACCTACCACGACTATGGCAACGCAGCCAAACCGGCGCGCAAGATCATCAAATGGACCCCCGCGACCTGGAAGGCCTGGAAAGACACCTTCTGCTCATCGGTTCAAGCGTTCTGGAGCGACAAGTTCTGGCTGATCAATGATGCAGGCAGCTTCCTTTATACTGCCAAGGATGCGCAGGTTTATGTGCCGAATGTCTGGTGTCGGCTGAAGGTGATCGGACAAGAGGGGGCGGCCGCCAACAATCACCATTCCATTGACGTTGTGCGCCTGCATCCCAGCGTGAAATGGTTCGGCTCTCACGAGCATCTTTATGACAGCAAGGACATCAATTCCGTCGAAAAGAACCGGGACAGCCATGGCAAGAAGGTGATGCAACAGGCCCATGTCCATGAATTCGGGCATATTCTGGGGCTGGGCCATGTCGATATCGGCAAGGCGCATTGCCCTGCCAGCGGCGACACCAATGCCAGTGCCTGTTACGGCGTTTCCGACGTTGATATGAATTCGGTCATGGGATCGGGGATGCAGTTGCGGCTGGAACATGCGGCCCCCTGGCGCGAGGCGGTGCGGGCCTTTTCGGTAGGAGAAGTGTTCTCTGGAAGTGCATCGCCCATCGATCTGCTTATGCCTCTCGCGCGGCTTGTGGTTGGCGGCAACACGCTGTTTGCGGTCTGGCCCGCCAAGATGAAACGGCACTATCCGCGCACGTCGGCAGAGGCGGCTGCCGGAACCCTGATCACCGCACCCCCCAAGCGGGGGGCAAAATGAATACCGGAGCAAAAATTTCGCTTACTGCCATTTTGGGCGCGGCTTGTTTGACGGTGGCGATTGCGGTGCTGTTAACGGGTGGTGCCAACGCCGGAAAAGCCAAGAAGGAGGATTGCAGTATGGATGCGATAAGCCAGTCGATCTGTGTCTATAGGCTGATTCTTGACGATATCGACGCCAAGGTGACGATGCGCGGTGGCGGTGGCGTGACCTCGATCATCCAGAAATCCGATGATTTGTTCGAGGCCCGCCTTGCACAAGAGGGCCACGAAGACATTCGCAGCTATCAGATGGATCTGACGGACGGCGATAAGCCGAAGATCAAGGCCGTGACCGAAAGCACCAAGAGTTATTGACCCGACAGCAAACTGCCGGGTCGCAGCTTATCCCACCTTGCAAGCCGCCATGACCGCCATGTTCAGGATGTCATTCGCGGTCGAGTTGGCCGAACATATCTGGATGGGCTTCGTCACCCCGGTCAGGATCGGGCCGATCACGGTTGCGCCCGCCATCTCTTGCATCAGTTTGACAGAGATCGAGGCGGAATGGCGCGCTGGCACCACCAGAATATTGGCGGGGCCAGACAGTCGGCAGAACGGGTAATGCGCCATAACTTCCGGGTTCAGCGCAACGTCCACCGTCATCTCGCCATCATATTCGAAATCGACCCGCCGGTCGTCAAGGATCAGCGGCGCACGGTGCATCTTGGTCGCCCGCTCGCTGACCGGATAGCCGAAGGTTGAAAAGCTGACAAAAGCCACGCGCGGCTCTAGCCCAAGATTACGGGCGACCTTGGCGGCACGGATGGCGATGGTGGCAAGATCTTCCTCTTCTGGCCATTCATGCACCAGCGTGTCGCCGATCAAAACGATGCGCCCCTTGTGCAAAAGCGCGGTCACGCCCACCGCACCATCGGCGGCGTTTGCATCAAAGACATGATTGATCAGGGAAAGAACATGGGCAGATTTGCGCGTGGCCCCGGTGACAAGCCCATCACCATGGCCGTGCGCCAGCATCAGCGCCGAAAACACATGCCGGTCGCGCGCAGCAAGGCGATGAACGTCTTGCCGGTCAAAGCCCTGACGTTGCAGCCGCTGGTACAGAAAATCCTTGTACTGGTCGAGGTGACGATTGTTGCCAGCATTCACCACTTCCAGTTCTCGAACGGCATCGCCAAGGCCCGTCGCCTCCAGCTTTTCGCGCACGTCCTGCTCGCGACCCACCACCATCGCCCGGCCAAGGCCCGAACGCTGATAGGCCACCGCGGCGCGCAGCACGCGTGGGTCGTCGCCCTCGGCAAAGATCATACGAGCTTGCGCCTGCCGGGCGCGGGCATGGATGCCCTGCAGGATGGATGCCGTCGGGTCCATGCGCTGCTTGAGGTGCAGTTCATAGGATTTCAGGTCCACGATGGGTCGCCGCGCCACGCCGGTATCCATGCCCGCCTTGGCTACGGCGGGCGGGATGACATGGATCAGCCGCGGGTCGAACGGCGTCGGGATGATATAGTCGCGCCCGAACGACAGCTTGCGGCCATAGGCCATGGCGACCTCATCCGGCACATCCTCACGAGCCAGTTTCGCCAGGGCCTGGGCGCAGGCGATCTTCATCTCGTCATTGATGGCGCGGGCGTGGATGTCGAGCGCCCCGCGGAACAGATAGGGGAAACCAAGGACGTTATTGACCTGATTGGGATAGTCGCTGCGGCCCGTGGCCACGATGGCGTCGGGGCGGATGGCATGAGCCTCTTCCGGGGTAATTTCGGGGTCAGGGTTGGCCATGGCGAAAATCACGGGGTTTTCGGCCATCGAAGCAACCATTTCGGGCGTGACCGCCCCTTTGGCCGACACGCCAAGGAAGACATCGGCGCCAACCATCGCTTCCTCAAGGGTGCGGGCGTCGGTCTTGGCGGCATGGGCCGATTTCCATTGATTCATGCCTTCGGTGCGGCCCTGCCAGATCACGCCCTTGGTATCGCACATGATGCAATTATCATGCTTGGCACCCATGGATTTCAGCAGCTCCAGACAGGCGATGCCAGCAGCTCCGGCGCCGTTGAGGACGATCTTAACATCCTGGATTTTCTTACCCGTCAGTTCCAGCGCGTTGATCATCCCGGCGGCACAGATGACTGCCGTGCCGTGCTGGTCATCGTGAAACACCGGAATATCGCAGATCTCTTTCAGCCGTTGCTCAATGATGAAGCATTCCGGCGCCTTGATGTCCTCAAGATTGATGCCGCCGAAGGTGGGCGACATCAGATGGACGGCCTTGATGACCTCATCGGCATCTTCGGTCGCCAATTCGATGTCGATCGCATTCACATCGGCGAAGCGTTTGAACAGAACGGCCTTGCCTTCCATCACGGGCTTGGAGGCCAGAGCACCCAGATTGCCCAGGCCAAGGATGGCCGTTCCGTTCGAGATAACGGCGACCATGTTGCCCTTGACGGTATAGTCATAGGCCGTCTCGGGCCGCTCGGCGATGGCCAGAACAGGAACCGCGACGCCGGGGCTGTAAGCCAATGACAGGTCGCGCTGCGTCGCCATGGGCTTCGAGGCCACGATGTCATACTTGCCAGGACGCGGATCAAGGTGATAGGCCAGCGCCTCTTCGGGCGTGACGCGGTTCTTGTTTGACATTTTATTGCTCTCAATGGGCCGAAATCTTTCATATCGTTACGCGCCCGATTGCGCAACCCGATCAGATGGGATGATAGAGCTGACCAGATGGTGGGCTGCAGTATCGCTGTAGGTGGTGATAGGGCAAACCACACCCACAACAAGTTGTGGATGAGAGCATCAAACCGCCTGGTAGGACTTTCCCCGGCAGGGGCGCTTCGCTAGGATTCCATCGTGAAGAGGGAGACAGGTGTGGCGACGGACGACACCAGCGTAACGCCGATGATGGCGCAGTATCTGGAGATCAGGGCCCAGAATCCCGGGTCGCTGCTGTTCTATCGGATGGGCGACTTTTACGAGATGTTCTTTGACGACGCGGTGGCCGCCGCCGAGGCGTTGGACATCGCGCTGACCAAACGCGGCTTTCATCTGGGAGAGCCGATCCCGATGTGCGGCGTGCCGGTTCACGCCGCCGAAGGCTATCTGCTGGCCCTGATCCGCAAGGGGTTCCGCGTTGCGATTGCCGAGCAACTGGAAGACCCGGCCGAGGCAAAGAAGCGCGGGTCGAAATCAGTCGTGCGGCGCGATGTGGTGCGGCTTGTCACACCCGGCACGCTGACCGAAGACTCGCTGCTGGAGGCCCGTCGTCACAATTATCTGGCCGCCTTTGCCGAGGTGCGCGACACCAGCGCCTTGGCCTGGGCCGATATTTCTACCGGCGAGTTCCGTGTGATGCTATGCCCAACCGTGCGGCTGGCGCCGGAGCTGGCGCGGCTTGCCCCCCGAGAGGTGTTGATCAGCGAGGCGCGGGAACGGGATCTGGCCGGACTGGCCGGCGATGTTGGTGCCGCGATCACCCCGCTGGCTCGCGGCAGCTTTGACAGCCAGGGCGCAGAAAAGCGGCTTTGCGCACTGTTCGGGGTGTCCTCTCTGGAGTCGTTTGGCGCCTTTGACCGGGCCGAGATTTCGGCGATGGGTGCGCTGGTTGAGTATCTGGATCTGACACAGCGCGGCAAACTGCCGCTTTTGCGCCCACCTGTCCGCGAAAGCCTTGGCGGTTCGATGCAGATCGACGCGGCGACGCGGCGGAACCTGGAACTGACGCAGGCCCTGTCTGGTGGGCGTGAAGGGTCACTTTTGGCGGCAGTGGACCGCACGGTCACGGCGGCGGGGGCGCGCTTGCTGGAACGCCGGATTTCTGCGCCGTCGCAGGACCTGTCGGTGATCCATGCACGGCTTGAGGCCGTAGGGTTCTTGCTGGAAAACGCGCCGCTGCGTGAGGCTTTGCGCACAGTCCTTCGCCAGGTTCCGGACATGGATCGTGCGCTGTCGCGGCTGGCGCTGGATCGGGGGGGGCCGCGCGACCTGACATCGATCCGGACGGGCCTGGCCAGCGCAGAGCGGATTTCGGGCCTGTTGGGCGGCGTGCCCTCGTTATTGGCCGAGGCTGGCAACAGCCTGACCGGGCACCGCCCGCTGATCGATCTGCTGGATATCGCGCTGGTTGCCGAGCCGCCCCTGCTGGCGCGGGAGGGCGGCTTTATCGCCAGCG
Source organism: Rhodobacteraceae bacterium UBA1943 (assembly GCA_002336845.1). Lineage (GTDB taxonomy): Bacteria > Pseudomonadota > Alphaproteobacteria > Rhodobacterales > Rhodobacteraceae > Fuscibacter. The sequence goes on along the minus strand of DDEX01000009.1, from coordinate 37,721 downwards.
GATATGATGGCGAACTGGATGAAACCCGGGCGCTGCGCGATGAGGGGCGCGGCGTGATCGGCAGGATGCAGGCGGAGTATATCGAGTTAAGCGGCATTCCCGGCCTGAAGATCAAACATAACAACGTGCTTGGCTATTTCATTGAGACAACGACAACCCATGCCGAAAGGATGCTTTCAGAACCGCTTAATCAGACCTTCATTCACCGCCAGACGACCGCCAATCAGGTCAGATTCACCACCCTGCCGCTGAACGAGCTGGAAAGCCGGATCCTGAACGCCGGCAATCATGCTTTGGAGATCGAAAAGCGGCACTATGAGGCGCTTAGAGCCACTATTTTGGATGAAGCGGCAAAGATCGGCGCGGCGGCCCGCGGCCTTGCCGAGCTGGATTTGGCTGCGGCTTTTGCCGATCTGGCACTGGCAGAGGATTGGTGCGCGCCCGAGGTGGACGGCAGCCGGGCCTTCGATATAGAGGGCGGGCGGCATCCGGTGGTGGAGCGCGCCTTACGCCGGGCGGGTGGCGGGCCGTTCGTGGCCAATGACTGCGCGCTTACAAGCGGGGAAACGCCCGCGATCTGGCTGCTGACCGGCCCGAACATGGCGGGTAAATCTACCTTTCTGCGTCAGAACGCGCTGTTGGCGCTGCTGGCGCAGGCGGGAAGCTATGTTCCGGCACGCAGGGCGCGGATCGGTCTGGTCAGCCAGTTGTTCAGCCGTGTGGGCGCCAGTGATGACCTGGCGCGGGGCCGATCTACCTTTATGGTCGAGATGGTCGAAACGGCGGCCATCCTTAACCAGGCAGATAGCCGTGCGCTGGTCATTCTGGATGAAATCGGCCGGGGAACCGCCACCTATGATGGATTGTCGATTGCCTGGGCGGTGCTGGAACACCTGCACGAGACCAACCGGTGCCGCGCCCTGTTCGCAACGCATTACCATGAGATGACAGCGCTGGCGGGCAAGCTGCCCGGCGTCGCGAATACCACCGTCAGCGTGAAGGAGTGGGAAGGCGAAGTGATCTTCCTGCACGAGGTCCGTAAGGGAGCGGCGGATCGCAGCTATGGCGTGCAGGTGGCGCGGCTTGCAGGATTGCCACCGACGGTGATCGAGCGGGCCAAGGTGGTGTTGGAGGCGCTGGAAAAGGGCGAGCGCGAAGGCGGGGCGCAAAAGGCCGTTATTGACGATTTGCCCTTGTTCCGCGCTGCCGCCCCTGCGCCCGCTCCGCGAGCGGCCCAGAAGGAATCAGCGGTTGAACATCGCCTGAAGGAGCTTCACCCCGATGAATTGACGGCGCGGGAGGCCTTGCAGGTTCTGTATGAGCTGAAAGAGTTGCTGGGTTAGGCCAGGGCGCGCGCCAGACGCGCACCCTGCCGATGATCAACCGGGCGTCGAAGAAACGCCAACCTGTGCAGGGCGCAGCAAGCGATCATGCAACAGGAATCCCTGCGTCATCACCTGAATGATCTGACCAGCCTTGGTGCCGGGAACCGGGGCCTCGAACATGGCCTGGTGCAATTGCGGATCAAACTGGTCACCCGTAGAGGGGGAGATGGGTTTGACGCCATGCTTTGTCATCACATTGGTCAATTCCCGCAGCGTCAGTTCGACCCCCTCGATCAAGGCCGAAGCCTGGGTGCGGGTTTCGTCCGATGCCGCATCGAGTGCGCGGGTCAGGTTGTCATAGACCGGCAACAGATCCCGGGCGAGGCGGGTCGAGCCATATTGTTCCGCCTCTCGACGGTCGCGGTCCGCGCGTTTGCGAGAGTTTTCGGCATCGGCCAGCGCACGCATGAAGCGGTCGCGCAGCTCGTCACGTTCGGCACGCAGCGCATCCATCTCGTCTGTCGCGAGAGCGTCCTCGGCGATATCCGGCGAAACGGGCTCTGGGGCCGGGTTGTCCTGTGCCATAGCGGTCTTCCTTGTCTTTCCGTTGTCCCTTAGCCCCCGCCGCGTTCGGACAGAAGCCTGCCGACCATCTGCGCGGTGTAGTCCACGATCGGAACAATGCGCCCATAGTTGAGACGCGTTGGCCCGATCACACCGACTGCACCGATGATCTTACGGTCAGCGTTCATATAGGGAGAGACCACCAGAGAGGAACCCGAAAGTGAGAAGAGTTTGTTCTCGGAACCAATAAAAATGCGCACACCTTCGCCAGACTCGGCCAATTCCAGAAAGTCAGCGATGTCGCGCTTGCGCTCTAGATCATCGAACAGGGTACGAATGCGCTCCAGATCCTGCGTTTCGGTCGACTCGAGCAGGTTCGCCCGACCGCGAACGATCAGTCTTTCGGCCTGCTCACCATCATTCTGCCATACGGCGAAACCTGATTCCACCAAGGCGCGAGCCAGAGAGTCGATCTCTTGCCGACGCTGGGCGATTTGTACCGATACGGTGCGACGCAGCTCTGACAGTGTTCGACCCTCTGCAAGAGCATTAAGAAAGTTCGCCGCCTCACGCATGGATGCCGGGGTCTGGCCGGCGGGCGGGGTGAACAGACGGTTTTCGACCTGCCCGTTGGCGAAGACCAGAACCACCAGAACCCGATCGGGAGACAGGGAAACAAACTCGATATGTCGGATCGGCGCCTCTTGCTTGGGCGCAAGAACAACCGAAGCGCCGCGCGTAATGCCGGAAAGGGTGGCGCCGATCTGATCGAGCAGGGTGGTTACATCCTGATCACCAGCGGCAAGAGCAGCATCCATCACATCGCGGTCCTCGGCCGCGACCGACCCAACCTCTAGCAGGCCATCGACGAAAAGGCGCAAGCCGAGTTGCGTGGGAATACGGCCGGCAGAAACGTGGGGACTGCCCAGCAGGCCCAAAAGCTCCAGATCCTGCATCACATTGCGGATCGTGGCCGCCGACAGGCGTTCGGTCATTGATCTGGTCAGGGTGCGCGAGCCCACCGGGTCACCGGATGCCAGATAGCCCTCGACCACGCGGCGAAAAACCTCGCGAGATCGGTTATTGAGTTCCAAAAGCAGTTTCGTGCCGTCTGTCATGCCGGTGATCCGATGTGGCCCGATATTAGGAACGCAACGCGGTCAGCGTCAATGTGGGTTGCGTCGGGACGGGTCCAAGGACTAATTGGCGCAAAACAGGAGGATCAACATGCGACCGTCTGGCCGAGCCCTGGATGAACTGCGCCCCATATCGATCGAAGTTGGCGTTACGCGCCATGCCGAGGGATCGTGCCTGATCCGAATGGGGGACACCCATGTTCTATGCACGGCAACCATCGAAGACAAGGCGCCGCCTTTTTTGAAGAATACCGGGCTGGGCTGGGTTACCGCCGAATACGGCATGTTGCCGCGCGCGACCAATACCCGGATGCGGCGAGAGGCGGCAGCCGGAAAACAATCGGGCAGGACGCAGGAAATTCAACGCTTGATCGGACGAGCGTTGCGCGCAGGCGTTGATCGCAGCGCATTGGGCGAAAGGCAGATCGTGATCGACTGCGATGTCATCCAGGCCGATGGCGGCACGCGCTGCGCCTCGATTACGGGGGGATGGGTCGCCTTGCGGCTGGCGGTGAACCGCCTGCTCAAGGCGGGTACGATTTCCAGCGATCCGATTCTGGATCATGTTTGTGCCGTATCTTGCGGGATCTATGCGGGTCAGCCGGTGGCCGATCTTGATTATGCCGAAGATTCCGTCGCCGGCACCGATGGCAACTTTGTCCTTACGGGGCGCGGGCGCTTGATCGAGGTGCAGATGTCGGCCGAGGGGGCAACCTTCTCGCGGGAAGAGATGTCCAAACTTCTAGATCTGTCGGAAGCCGCTGCGAAGACGCTTTTGGCGGCACAGATGGAGGCCGTGGGGGCGTGAGCCGGAAATTTACAGAAACTTCTCTGGTTGTTGCGACGCATAATCGTGGCAAACTTGAAGAGATGCAGGCCTTGTTTGCGCCCTATGGTGTGCAGATCATTTCTGCCGCAGAGCTTGGTTTGACAGAGCCCGAGGAAACCGAAAGCACTTTCGTTGGGAACGCCAGGATCAAGGCCCGCGCGGCGGTGCGCGCGACCGGCAAGCCGGCACTGGCAGATGATTCCGGAATTACCATTGACGGTTTGGGCGGAGCGCCGGGCGTTTATACGGCAGATTGGGCAGAAACGCCAAACGGACGAGACTTTCACAAGGCAATGGTTGAAACTTGGGCCAAGCTGGAGGCCGCCCGTGCCCCGATACCACGCCGGGCGCAGTTCCGGTGCACACTTGTTCTGGCATGGCCTGATGGCGATGAAAGTGTCTTTGAGGGGGAAGTGGCCGGACAAATCGTCTGGCCGATGCGAGGCGACCTGGGTCATGGCTATGACCCCATCTTTCAGCCCGTTGGTTACGATATTACATTCGCAGAAATGCCTGCCAGCGAAAAGAATGTCATTAGCCATCGCTCGGCCGCTTTCCGGAAGTTGATCGCAGAATGTTTCACGTGAAACACACCACGGCACGGCCGGTTTGCAGTGCGTTCCTTTATGCCCTTGAGTGCGTGACTCTTCGCCGCACCTGCATTGCAAAAACGGGGCACCGGTAAGTGGAAGACTGGCAACATGGCGGATTCGGCCTTTATATTCACTGGCCCTTTTGTCAGTCAAAATGCCCATATTGTGACTTTAACAGCCATGTCGCATCCAGCATCGATCACGATTCCTGGTTGACGGCCTATCTGCAAGAGATTGACCGCCTGGCAAATGAAACCAAAGGGCGGGTTCTATCCTCCGTATTCTTTGGTGGCGGAACGCCCTCGCTTATGAAGCCAGAGGTCGTCGCTGGCATCATCGACCAGATCCGCCGGCGCTGGCCAATGACCAACGCCGCCGAAATCACCCTGGAGGCCAATCCGGGATCCGTCGAATCCGGACGGTTTTCAGCATACAGACAGGCGGGGGTAAATCGGATATCGATGGGGATTCAGGCGCTAAACGACACGCAGCTTCGGCAACTGGGCCGCACTCATAGTGTAGCCGAAGCCCTTAAGGCATTCGACATTGCCCGCAACCTGTTTGAAAGGGTCAGCTTTGACCTTATCTACGCCCGGCAAGATCAAACCGTACGGGATTGGCAGGCCGAGCTGGAACTTGCTCTATCCTATGCCGTGGACCATCTATCCCTTTACCAACTGACAATCGAAGATGGCACACCCTTTGCAGCCCGTCTTGCGAAAGGTGGATTGGCGGGCCTGCCAGATGAGGACCGGTCCGTCGCCCTTTATGAAGCCACCCAAGAGATTTGCGATGCCGCCGGATTGCCGTCTTACGAAGTATCCAACCATGCTAGGCCCGGGGCTGAATCACAACATAACCTGATCTATTGGCGTGGTGGAGATTACGTCGGCATCGGACCTGGTGCCCATGGGCGGCTGACGCTTGATGGCGTGCGATGGGCAACGGAATGTCCGCGTGCGCCCGATATCTGGCTGAAAGCTCAAACACCCGAGCTGCCAAGAATGGCGCTCTCCAACCTTGAACATGCGGAAGAATACATCCTTATGTCGCTTCGCCTGACCGAAGGGCTGGACATTGGGCGGCTGACTAACATCCTTGGGAAAGCGCTCGATAATGCCGCCCTGCTAGAGCTGCAAAGCCAGGATCTTGTGGTCATAAAGGGCAACAGATTAATCGCAACCGCACAGGGCCGATTGCTGCTGAACGCTGTGATAAAGAAGGTCGCCGATAGCCTGATCTGACCGGGCTGCTAGCTGCTCATGTCGCGCGATACAGTGGAAAGAACACGACAAAGCAGATCCAGGTCATCGAGGTTATAGTATGTGATCGTCAGCCGCCCACGATCACCCCCAGCTTCATGCTGAATCGACACGGGCATACCCAGGCCTGCCGCAAGATCGGCCTCAATGGCTCTGGTATCGGCATCCTTCCCGGCTCCGCCAGCAGCTCGTCGCCTCGCCGCAGGCGATACAGCAGACTTGCGGACCAAATCTTCGGTCGCGCGAACCGAAAGGCCCTTCCCAACCACTTTGGTCGCCAATGCAACGGCATTGGGTATCGAAACAAGGGCCCGCGCATGTCCTGCGGTCAGCTTTCCTGACGAAACCATGTTCTGTATTTCGTCCGGCAAGGTCAGAAGTCGCAACGTATTTGCAATGTGGCTGCGGCTTCGCGACAGCGCCTCGGCAATCTTCTCTTGCGTATGGCCAAAGCGATCCATCAACTGCCGATAAGCCAAGGCCTCTTCCAGGGGGTTAAGATCGGCGCGCTGGACGTTCTCGATGATCGCAACCTCAAGCACCTCCGTATCACTGAACTGCCGAACCAGGACCGGGACTTCATGAAGATGGGCAATCTGTGACGCTCGCCAGCGCCGCTCTCCGGCAACAATCTCATAAGTGCCGGCTTCGCCCACGGGCCGGACAATCAGCGGTTGGATCACACCCTTCTGGCGAATCGATTCAGCCAATTCTTGCAGGGCCGCGGAATCAAAATGCCGTCTTGGCTGATCCGGGTTCGCAATAAGGCGCTCAATCGGCACCATAAGATCGGCGCCAATCACCGAACCAGCCTGACCCTGCGGCCGATCGAGGTTCATGTCGGCCATCAGTGCGCTCAGACCCCGCCCAAGTCCGCGCCGTTCGTTCTTTTTTTCCATTATCAGACCTCCGCGAGCGTATCCCGTCGAAGGGGATGCCTTGTCAGCAGCTCTTTTGCCAAGGCTTTATAAGCCTCAGAGCCGCGTGACAACGGGTCATAATCAAGAACCGAAACGGCATAGGATGGCGCTTCGCTTAGCCTTACATTCCGCGGAATAACAGTCTTGAATACAAGATCGCCCAGCGTTCGCCGCGCATCTGTCTCGACCTGTTGTGACAGCCTGTTGCGAGAATCGGCCATTGTCAGAAGAACCCCTTCGATGCGAAGTGATGGATTCGCCCCTTGCCGCACTTCTCGAATGGTCAGCATGAGCTGCGACAGCCCTTCAAGCGCGAAGAACTCCGTCTGCAAGGGCACAAGCACCGCGTCTGATGCGGCAAGAGCATTAACTGTCAACAAACTTAACGATGGCGGGCAGTCGATAAGGATGAAATCCAGACACAAAACATCCGCAGACGGCCCACGCAAAGCATCTTGGAGCAAGAAAACCCGTTTCTCATTTGAGACCAGCTCCATATCGGCAGAAGCGAGATCCGAGTTCGCCGGGCAGATCCATAATCCATCGGTCGATGTTGCTTGGACGACGTCTGAAATCGGCACTTCCTCGATAAGAAGATCATAGCTGGTCAGTTTCCGCTCCGAAACAGCGATGCCCAGGCCCGTCGAGGCATTGCCTTGCGGATCGAGATCGACCAGCAAGACCCTCGCACCTTCAGCCACAAGGGCTGCCGCCAGATTTATTGCAGTTGTCGTCTTGCCGACCCCACCCTTCTGGTTCGCAATGGCGATCGTTCTGACTTTGCGCGGAAGAATCGTGTCAGACATGATGAAGGTCCGTAATTTTCAGCAAGGAAGCCGCCGGATTGGTGATGCTTGACGTCTGCGACAGATTGAACCGCCAGTCTCGTCGCGCCAAGGCAATTTCCTCTGCAACCCGCTCACCCTTTGGAAATATGAACACCGCGCTGTCACTCGAAATCCTTTTTCCGAGCGCCAGCAGCAAGGCCAACGAGCCCAGCGCCCGGGCAGACACGACATCGGCCCGAAGATCGTCAATACTTTCAATCCGCGCTGCCCGAACGTCGCAGCGCAAAGACAGCGCCTTCGCCGCCTGAGTAAGAAATGCAGCTTTTCGACGGTCCGATTCGATCAAGACGACATTCATTTCAGGCCGCAGGAATTTTGCCAAAACTGCCACAACGATGCCGGGCAATCCACCTCCACTGCCAATATCCGCCCAAACCTTTGCTGTGTCTGGGGAAATTGGCCAAATCTGAGCAGAATCGAGGATATGCCTATCCCAGATCTCAGCCTCCGAGGCCCGAGAGATCAGGTTGATGTGCTGATTCCACTTCAGAACCATCTGAGAAAACTGGCGAAGGTCTTGCTCTGCCTCCGGCGGAAGGATGGTGCCCGCTGCGCCGTTGAGACCGATCATGAGGCAAGCGCACCCCTGCCCAGCTTGCGCAGATGTGCCAAGATCAAAGTCAAGGCCGCCGGTGTCATCCCCTCGATCTTTCCGGCATCAGACATATTCCCCGGACGCAGACGATGAAGCTTTGCGGCAAGCTCGTTCGACAGACCCGAAAGCCCCATATAGACGAAATCATCGGGTATGATCGTTTGCTCCTCTCGCTTCAGCCCCGCTATTTCGCTTCTCTGGCGATCAACATATTGGGCATAAAGCGCGTCCTTCATGACCTGATCACGAATATCCGCGTCAAATGACAGAAACTGTGGGGCCATCAGGCCGATCTGTTCCTCTGTGACATTCGGGAAAGCCATCACCTCCAAAGGTGTTCTGCGTACACCATCCGGGCTGACCGCAACCCCAAAATCAACCAGTTGTCTGGGGCTAAGCGCATCGCCAGATACCGCTTTCCTGGCTTTGGTAAGCTTGTCCAGGCGATTTTCGAACAGGTTCCGCCGACTTTCCCGGACGATACCGAGTTCTACTCCCAACGGCGTAAGACGCTGATCTGCATTGTCTGCCCGAAGCAACAAGCGATACTCAGCGCGTGACGTAAACATCCTATATGGTTCGGTCACGCCCCTGCTGACCAGATCGTCAACCATAACGCCAATATAACTATCGTTCCGGCTGAATGTAACTGGCGGCAGCTCTTGCACCGCCCTCGCGGCCGCCAGACCGGCCACCAATCCCTGTGCCGCCGCCTCTTCATAACCCGTTGTTCCGTTGATCTGCCCAGCGAGATAAAGGCCTGATATATCTCGTGATTGCAAAGATCTGTCCAACTCTCTCGGGTCGAAATAGTCGTACTCGATTGCATAACCGGGCTGAGTAATCGTGACGGATTCAAGGCCACGAATTGACCTGACGTAAGACTCCTGCACCTCTACTGGAAGGGACGTGGAAATCCCGTTCGGATAGACCGTATCGTCATCCAGACCTTCAGGTTCAAGAAAGACCTGATGCGAGGCCTTGTCGGAGAATCTGACCACCTTGTCTTCAATCGACGGGCAATACCGCGGACCAACCCCCTCGATATGTCCGCCGTACATTGCGGAGCGATGCAGGTTATTTCTGATTATGTCGTGTGTCGCCTCATTGGTATGAGTCACCCCACATGAAATTTGCCGGGCAAAGACACCCCTGTGCAAAAAAGAGAACAGTGAGGGGACATCATCTCCTGTTTGTTCATCCAACACGTCCCAGCGAATCGTCTTGCCATCCAGGCGCGGCGGCGTGCCTGTTTTCAGCCGCCCCTTCCGCTGCATCACTTCTGAGAGTTGATGTGCCAAAAGAACCGATGGCTGATCGCCGACGCGTCCGCCCGGTCTCTGCTGGTCGCCAACATGGATAACGCCGTTAAGAAACGTTCCTGCCGTCAACACGACCGCTCTGGCCTCAATGCCGGTTCCATCCGCCATCTTGACCCCGACGCATCGATTTTTATCGAGCAGCAGCGAAGCCACTTCACCTTGCAAAAGCGTCAGAAGCGGCAGCTCGGCGAGCAACTCCTGAATTGCTTTTCGGTAGAGTTTTCTATCGGCCTGCGCTCTTGGCCCCTGAACAGCCGGCCCTTTGCGTCGATTCAACAGCCGAAACTGAATACCGGCGCGATCCGCCGCAACACCCATGATACCATCCAGGGCATCGATTTCTCTGACCAGATGGCCCTTGCCCAGCCCCCCGATTGCCGGATTGCATGACATTGTGCCGATAGCGTCCATCCGAAGCGTCAACAGCGCCGTCCGCGCGCCAGCCCTGCTCGCCGCCGCCGCCGCCTCTGTGCCGGCATGTCCGCCGCCAACTACGAGTACATCGAAATGTTTCACGTGAAACACTCCTACTTTCCTATGCAAAAGCTGGCAAAAATTTCGCCAAGCAAGGTTTCCGTGCCGATCTTCCCAACCAGCAACTCCATAGCGTGAATCGCCGCCCGCAACTCCACCGCAACCAACTCGGCACCAGACCCCGAAACTATCAGGTTCTCAGCGTTCACGAGGTTGGCCAACGCGCTTCTTACCGCGTTACGCTGCCGTTCGCGAATCAGCAAGCCCGAGTCCGATACACGATCCGACAGTCGCTGCTGAATCAGCGTGACAAGTTCGGCCAGTCCCTGCCCTGTCAGCCCTGACACACCTTCTCCGGTCAGATCCGCCTTACCCGTGATCGCAATGTCATCGTCCTGAAGCTCAAGAGACGGGCGCTCCTCTGCCGAAGAGAGCAGGAACACCCTCAGGTCCGCCGCCAGTGCCCGCTCAATTGCCCGCGTGACACCAATATGTTCAACAGCGTCGGATGTCTCGCGCAGGCCAGCCGTGTCAAGAAACGTCACTGGCAAACCATTGAGGTCCATCCTCACCTCAATAATATCACGGGTGGTTCCCGCAATTTCAGAGGTAATAGCGACATCTCTTTTTGCCAACGCGTTGAGAAGTGTGGATTTTCCTGCGTTCGGCGCCCCAATGATGGCCACCTCAAAGCCCGTGCGAACCCGTTCGGACTGCACGGACAACTCAAGCTCTGCCCTCAAGCCCCCTTTCAATTCCTCAACAATGCCCAAAACCTCTGGCATAACATCTGAAGGCACATCTTCGTCGGCGAAATCAATCGTCGCCTCCGTCAGCGCGGCGGCCCGCAGCAGGCCTTGCCGCCAAACCTCCACGCGCCGCCCAAGATGCCCCTCCAGCACACGCAAAGCCTGACGTCGCTGAGCTTCGGTTTCGGCATCGATCAGATCTGCCAAGCCTTCAACCTGAGCCAGGTCAAGACAGCCATTTTCCAATGCCCGACGGGTGAACTCCCCAGGCTCGGCAAGACGTAATCCTTCGAAAAGACCAAGTATCTGCAATAGCTTCTGGACGGTTGCGATACTGCCATGCACCTGAATCTCGGCGCTTTCTTCTCCTGTAAAACTATGTCCGGCCTCAAACAGCACGATCAATGCCGTATCGATAGCCTCCCCTTGCCAGACCAGGTGGCGCAAAGATGCGCGGCGTGGCACGGGCAAGGTGCCGCATAGTTCCGCCACAACAGACCACACGCCTTCGCCAGACATCCGAATAACGGCAACCCCGGCCTTGCCGCGCGCCGAGGCTAGCGCAAATATCCTGTCCACGATTCCTCCTCAGCCGGTATCAGGCATTCATGGAATCAAAGAACTCAGAGTTTGATTTCGTCTGCTTTAGCTTGCCCAGAAGGAACTCGATCGCATCGGTCGTCCCCATCGGGTTGAGAATTCGACGCAGAACGTAGGTCTTCTGAAGGTCGATCTTGTCCACCAGCAGATCTTCTTTCCGTGTGCCAGACTTGAGAATGTCAATCGCCGGGAATACCCGCTTGTCGGCAACCTTGCGATCAAGCACGATTTCACTGTTGCCTGTTCCCTTGAACTCTTCAAAGATCACTTCATCCATCCGGCTGCCCGTATCAATCAGGGCCGTCGCAATGATCGTAAGGCTTCCACCTTCTTCGATATTCCGGGCTGCCCCAAAGAACCGCTTCGGGCGCTGCAACGCATTCGCGTCCACGCCGCCCGTCAGAACTTTGCCCGAGGACGGCACAACTGTATTAAAAGCACGCCCCAGACGCGTGATCGAATCAAGCAGGATGACAACATCACGCTTGTGTTCGACAAGACGCTTGGCCTTTTCAATCACCATCTCCGCCACAGCAACGTGCCGGGTTGCCGGTTCGTCAAATGTCGATGAGACGACCTCACCCTTGACGCTGCGCTGCATGTCCGTCACTTCCTCGGGGCGCTCATCGATCAGCAACACAATCAGATAGCATTCCGGGTGGTTGATGGCGATCGAATGGGCGATGTTCTGCAGCAAGACCGTCTTACCGGTCCGAGGCGGTGCCACAATCAGCGCACGCTGGCCTTTACCGATCGGACAAACCAGATCGATGATCCGGGCCGAGCGATCCTTGATCGTCGGATCCTCGATTTCCATCTTCAGTCGCTCATCGGGGTAAAGCGGCGTAAGGTTGTCGAAATGCACCTTGTGGCGAACCCGTTCCGGATCATCAAAGTTGATCCGCGTCGCCTTGATCAGGCTAAAGTACCGCTCATTCTCACGCGGGGCCTGAATGACGCCTTCGATCGTATCGCCCGTCCGCAGGCTGAACTGCCGGATCATCTCGGGACCGACATAGATATCATCCGGGCCGGGCAGGTAGTTGGCCGATGGGCTGCGAAGGAAACCAAAGCCATCCTGAACCACTTCCAGCACGCCGTCTCCGCCGATCTCCCACCCTTCTTCGGCATGTTCCTTCAGGATCGAGAACATCATCTCACCCTTGCGCATCGAGGGAGCGTTCTCGATTTCCCACTCCTCCGCCATCGCCAAAAGCTCTGCTGGAGTCTTGGCCTTGAGGTCTGCAAGATTGAGATGTTCGATGGTCATGCCATGGGCCTTTCGCACAGAAGTGCAGGAGGTCTGATGTCTGGGAGATAAGCAAGCCGGACGGCTCGTGCCAGCAGGTAAGACCGCTGTATCACAAAGTCAACGCTGATCAGAACTTCACGATCACGGAAAACACGATGATCAGCAGAAGAAGCGTCGGCACCTCATTCATGAGGCGATAGCTACGGCCAGACAATCTGTTGTTGCCGTTGACGAAATCTTTTCTTCTCCAGCCAAGCCAATGATGGAACCAGGTCATTCCCAGCACGGCCACAGCCTTTGTCCAGGGCCAGATCATCGACCAATCGACAAGCCCCGGCGTGAAAACAAGACACAGCCCGAAAACCCACGTCGCTATGCTTGCCGGGCCCATGATGCCGCGCAAAAGCCGTCGCTCCATCGTCTGGAACATCAGGTCGGTATCGGTTCCTGGAACGACCTGTTCTACATGATAAACAAACAAACGTGGCAAGTAGAACAGCCCCGCCATCCAGGAGATGACCGCAACGATATGGCAGGCTTTGATCCAGAAATACCAGTCGAGCAGAAAGTCATACATGCGAACCTCTTATAGTCCTTCTATATAGAAAGAAGTAAGAAAGGAATGATGTGATTGTTGGCCCTGTGGAAACTGGAATTCATGGGTTTCCCACAACTTTTCCCCATCTGAACGGGAGTGGCAGTCGGGTGATAGTACAAATATAAATAAGTAAAATCATATAGATAGTCTGATAACCGCTCCAGGCTATATCTGGTTCCCAACAGGTCGTGCATCAAGTTGAAGCATCTGTGCACATCTGGATAACCCCGGCCAATGGCTTGACAATCATGGTGGCTTTCCCACACCTCTAAGGGGCGCGAGATCGCCTATCAGGAACATAAGCAGAATATCCACAGATTTCATGGCGCCCCCGATTATCCTCGCCTCCGGCTCGACCATCCGTCGGCAGCTTCTGGAAGCGGCCGGTTTATCCGTACGGACGCAAGCAGCGCGGATTGACGAAGATACGATCCGCTCCAGCCTGGTTCATGAGGCTGCCAGCCCCCGGGACATCGCCGATACCCTGGCCGAGATGAAGGCAGTCCGCGTTGCCGACCGCCATCCTGATGCGGTGGTCATTGGCTGTGATCAGGTGTTGGAGTTTCAGAACAAGGTCTGGGCCAAGCCGGAATCACTACAAGAGGCGCAGGGTCAGCTTGTCCTTTTGCGCGGCAACACTCACCGGCTCTTGTCCGCGGTCGTGGTCTGCCATCAAGGGCAACCCGTCTGGCGGCATGTCGGAACCGCACGGTTGACAATGCGAAACTTCAGCGATGGATATCTTGCCGGCTATCTTGCACGAAACTGGCCACAGGTTGGCCAAAGTGTCGGCGGCTACAAGTTGGAGGAAGAGGGCGTCAGGCTGTTTTCCGCCATTGAGGGCGATCATTTTACCATCCTCGGCCTGCCATTGTTGCCGCTATTGTCCTACCTGACGCTGAGAGGATTCATCGAGTCATGATTGCAGGTGCTGGAATACCGCTTGCCGGCGTCATCGGTCACCCGATTGCCCATAGCCGCTCCCCGGCACTTCATGGCTATTGGCTCAAGCGTTACGGTATCAAGGGGCACTATATCCCCATGGATGTCGCCCCAGCCGATCTGGGCGATGCGCTGAACATTCTGCCGCGCCTTGGCTTTGTCGGTCTGAACGTCACCCTTCCCCACAAGGAGGAGGTATTGAAGCTTGCCGATGTCGTTTCTGACCGCGCGGCTCTGATCGGGGCGGCCAACACTCTGATTTTCCGCCGCGATGGCCGCATACAAGCTGACAACACCGATGGAGCCGGCTTCATCGCAAATCTTCGCCAGGGCGCGCCGGATTGGATACCGACAGCAGGCCCCGCCGTGGTGTTCGGCGCAGGCGGCGCGGCGCGGGCCGTCATCGCAGCACTTCTGGAAACCGGAGTGCCAGAGATTCGACTGACCAATCGCACCAGGCCGCGGGCCGAGGCGCTCAAAGCCGATTTTGGCGCCAAAATCGTTGTCGAGGACTGGGTTCAGGCTGGAAACATGCTTGAGGGCGCCATGACAGTCGTCAACACGACGTCGCTTGGCATGACAGGCAAACCAGAATTCCGCATCCCGCTGGATGCGCTGGAGCCGGAGGCTACGGTGACCGATCTGGTTTACAGCCCACTTCGCACCCCGCTTCTGGAACAGGCAGCCCAGCACGGTTGCCGCACGGTTGACGGACTTGGGATGTTGTTGCACCAGGCAGCCCCCGGCTTTGAACGCTGGTTCGGCCATCGCCCCGAAGTCGATGCCGATACCCGCGCAGCGGTGCTGGCCACATGACCTTCCGGCTCGGCCTCACGGGCTCTATCGGCATGGGCAAGTCCACCGTCGCCGGTTTCTTCCGCGAAGAGGGCATAGATGTGTGGGATGCCGATGCTGCCGTCCACCGTATGTATGCACCCGGTGGGCAAGCGGTCGCGGCAATTTCCAGCCTCTGCCCGCAGGCAATCGAGGGCAGCGGTGTTTCCCGTGAAACATTGAAGCGTGAGATCGCACGGCACCCAGATTTGCTCTCGCGGATCGAGCAGGTCGTCCACCCTTTGGTGGCCAGTGACCGGCAGGTTTTTCTCACCAACAGCCAGGCGGATATCGTGGTTTTCGACATTCCGCTGTTGTTCGAGAAGGGCACAGAAAGCGAAATGGATGCCACGCTTGTCGTCACGGCTCCCGCCGATTTGCAAAGGACGCGTGTGCTTTCCCGCCCTGGTATGACGGAACAGGCCTTTCATCTGGTTCTGGCCCGCCAGATGCCCGATGCGGAAAAACGGCGGCGGGCCACGCATATTGTGGAAACGCTCGCGCTTGATCAGACACACGCCTATATTCGTGCCCTGATCTTCTATATTCGTGCCCATCATGCGTGAAATCGTTCTCGACACCGAAACCACGGGCTTTGAACCCTCTGAGGGCCACCGCATCGTCGAGATTGGCGCGGTAGAGCTGTTCAATCACATGCCGACCGGACAGACCTATCACCAGTACATCAACCCCGAGCGTACCATGCCGCGCGAGGCGTTCGAGGTTCATGGTCTTGGCGATGAGTTCCTGCGCGACAAGCCGGTCTTCCGCGCCATTGCGCAGGACTTCATCGATTTCATCGGGGACGCGAAACTGGTCATCCACAATGCGGCCTTCGACGTGAAGTTTCTCAATGCCGAGCTGAAGGCGGTAAATCTGCCACCGCTGGGTTGGGACAGGGCGATCGATACCCTGGCGATGGCGCGCGCCAAGTTTCCTGGCTCGCCCGCCTCTCTTGATGCCCTGTGCCGTCGGTTTGGTGTGGACAACTCCCGCCGCGAAAAACACGGTGCGCTGCTTGACAGCGAAATTCTTGCGGATGTCTATCTTGAGCTGATTGGCGGGCGTCAGCCCGACCTCGTTCTGTCGCCCGGCGGATCAGAGATCGCGACCCAGAAGGTGGCAGTTGCCGCCCAAGCCTGGCGCCCCTATGCGCGACCTTCACCCCTGCCTGTCCGCACAACGGCGGACGAAGCTGCGGCCCATGAAGCCATGGTTCAAAAGCTGGGCGACGCCTCTTTGTGGAGGCGTCGTCTGGTCTGAGCGTTGGCGCCCCGAGCGGTTCACCCGATCAGTTCGGCTGCGCGGCCTGCGCACGCCGGGCAATTTCCTGACGGTAAAGCGCCACGAAATCCACGTTGTCGATATTCAGTGCCGGAAAGCCTCCGTCGCGTGTCAGATCCGAGATGATCCGGCGGGCAAAAGGGAACAGCAGTCGCGGGCATTCGATCAGCAGGAACGGATGCAGTTGATCCTCCGGCACCCCCTCAACCTGAAAAATCCCGCCATAATCCACTTCGCACAGGAACAACGTCTCGCCATTGGCCTTGTTGACCGAGGTCACGCGGTATTTCGAGATCACATCGAACTGGCTGGGCGCCGGGCGCTTGCGGGCATCCAGGCTGACGGCAACCTGAATATCTGGCTTGACCTCGCTTGCGCTGACGCCTTTTTGCGCCACCATGTTCTCGAATGAGAGGTCTCGGACAAACTGTGCCAGAACCGACATGCGAACCTGCGACGCGGCGCCATTCTCTTCGGCCATATGAATTCTCCTCTCATGCCGGGTTGCGGCGTTCCTAACAGGTCGCCTTGGCCGTCTCAATGCCGATGGCGGGGAAACTGCCGCGAAATAAGGCCTCGTAATGCGACAAGAAGTCTGTCGGCATCCGGCATATCGGTCCGGGCGGTGGACTTGCGCCGCGCATCATCCTACATAAATCCAGACAGCCGGAACCAACCCCCCGGATGCATGAGGCCGCCGATGAACTCTTCCCTGATCCAGCTTCTCGTTCTGGCGGGTATCGCTGTTTTCCTGATCCTGAAGTTGCGCTCGGTTCTTGGCACCCGTGAAGGTTTTGAGAAACCGCCCCTTTCCAGAGACGACGCCACGCCATCGTTGCGCCGGGCAACACCGCCAACCATCGCGGGTACGGATGAGGACATCACCGACCACGTTCCCGAAAATAGTGCTGCCGCTGCCGCACTCAAGGCGATGAAGACCGCCGAGCCCTCGTTTGCTGTGGGAGAATTCCTGCGTGGCGCGCGGGGGGCTTATGAAATGATCCTGATGGCCTTTGAAAAAGGAGAGCTGGACCGGATCCGCAGCTTTCTGTCGGATGAGGTTGCCGCAACCTTTGCCCAAGCCATCAATGCCCGCGAAGCTCAGGGCCTGACGCCAGACACGACCTTTCTCGGTATTCGCGAACTGACCCTTGATGACGCCGAATTTGACAGCACGACTAGAACTGGCGAAATCACCGTGCGCTTCGTCTCGGAAATCACCTCGGTCGTTCGCAACAAGGCGGGCGAGGTGGTCGAGGGCGCAGCCGGTGAGGTCAAGCGCCAGCGCGACAACTGGACTTTCGCGCGCAAGATGGGTGCAGCAGACCCCAATTGGCAACTCGTTGCAACTGGGGACTGATGCGTGGTCTTCTGCGTCTTTTCGGGATTCTCTGTGCAATGACGGCCTTTCCGGCCCCCGCACAGATCCTTGATTTTGAAAACCTTGACGGCTGGAATGACGATGATCACCGCGCCGCATTGACGTCATTTCTCGAAACCTGCGATCTGCTGACCGCTGCCGATTGGGTTCCACTTTGCCGGCTGGCGCATGATGCCAACAAGACCGACGCCTCTGCCCGCGCTTTCTTCGAACTGTTCTTCCGGCCGGTACTGATCGGTGCGCCACCCGCGCTGTTCACCGGATATTACGAGCCAGAACTCGACGGCTCTCCGGTTCGCACACCACGCTTTTCCTGGCCTATCTATCGCCGCCCGCCAGAGTTACAGGACGGGCAGACCTTTTACGACCGGGCCAGCATTGAAAACGGTGCCCTTCGTGGGCGAGGGCTGGAGCTTGCGTGGCTGGAAGATCCGGTCGATGTCTATTTTCTGCAAATTCAAGGCTCTGGCCGTATCAGAATGCCTGACGGAAGGACCGTGCGGGTTGGATATGCAGGCCGCAATGGCTTTGCCTACAGGTCGGTCGGACAAGAGATGATCCGCCGCGGAACCCATCGGCCCGATCAGGTCTCGGCCCAGGAAATCCGCAGCTATGTGCGCAGCATGGGCGCGGCTGGACTCGAGCTGCTGAACATCAACCCGTCCTATATCTTCTTTCGCAAGCTGGCCGACCTTCCGGTTGACAAAGGCCCTATCGGTGCCATGGGCCGGTCGATTACAACCCTGCGTTCGGTCGCGATCGATCCTCTCTATACGCCTCTCGGGGCGCCGGTCTGGATCGAAAAGGACGGCACCGATCCGATCCGCGCCTTGATGATCGCACAAGACACGGGCGGCGCGATCAAGGGCCCACAAAGGGCCGATATCTTTTATGGCACGGGACTTGCGGCAGGTGATGCTGCTGGCACGGTCAAGGATGGCGGTCGCCTGATCCTGCTTTTGCCCATCGACCGAGCCTATGCGCTCTTGCCCGAAGGTTGAAGGCATGGCGCGCCGCCGTGACCTTCACCCCGAGGAGCAGGCGCTCTGGCAGGCCGTGGCCAGCACCGTCACGCCCAACACGCGCCGCCACGCCAAGGTTGCACCACCCGCCCTGACACCCGCTATTCCCCCCATACAGCCGCCTCCCGCCCCACCCCAGTTGCCGGTCTTCCGGTTGGGTGAAAAGTCACCGCCAAAGACCGCGCGTCCGGCTGAATCGCCATTGCGCATGGATGCCAAGACGCACGCCCGCATGACGCGCGGCAAGCTGGCGCCCGAGGCGCGGATCGATCTTCATGGCATGACCCTTGCCGAGGCACATGGCGAGTTGATCCATTTCATCCTTGGCGCACAAGAAAATGGCCTGCGTCTGGTGCTGGTCATCACCGGCAAGGGAAAGCCGGGCCGTGTCGATGATCATTCGCACCGGCAGGGTGGGGTCTTGCGTCAACAGGTGCCACATTGGCTGCACCTGCCGCCCCTTGGCCTTGCCGTTCAGCAAGTGGTGGAGGCGCACCTTCGCCATGGCGGCTCTGGTGCTGTCTATGTCTATCTGCGCCGCCGTTAGGCGCGGCACGCGCTAGCGCGTCAGCTCGTTCGCCACCGTGCCTATTGGCCGCAACACGATCTGCGTGGCGTTCTGAACACTCAGAACTACCCCCGGCAGCAGGCCAACCCGCCGCGCCCGCTCGGCCTCCAGCACATTATCTACCTCACCGATCCGTCCCAGCAGCAGGATCAGCGCGGGCGAATCCGCCACAAGGAAATGCGACGCGCCTTTGGCAAAGGCGCCGACATCAAGGAACGTCACCTTAAGATCGGCAAGCCGCGTCAGGTCGGTCAACGAACCCAGTCTTTCCTTTTGTCCTGTCAGGCCTGCGGAAACCCGCAATACCCTGTCGCGGTTCGATCCGAAAATCAGGAACGGCTGCGGCAAGGTTCCAATCGATTTGGCCTGTTCGCGGAACACATCCACATCAAGATCTGGCGAGATCAGGATAACACCCGAAAGCCTTGCCAGCGTCTTGCGGTCGCCGCGCAAGGCAAGGCTGCGCAGCGCCTCCATTGTCAGGGATGACCCCATCGAATGCGCAACCAGCAGAATGCGTTTTGCCCCTGCCGCATCAATTTCATGCAGCAATGCGCTCAACCCGTCGCGGGCAAAGATCGCAGAGTCGCGGTCATAGACATAGCCCAAGGGGTTCGCCGCCGAGGGCCAGGAATAATGCACCTCGACCCCCGGAATCTCCAGGTCATGGGCAAGCTGGGCGACGCGGTAAAGGCCTTCGGAAAAGTTGTTGTTGTAACCATGCACGAAGACGATGGCTTCCCCGTTGTTCCGGCGCAGATCGGCGGCCAGATCTTTTCGAAAGGCCGCCGTCTGCGGATAGATTTTTGCTGCTGTCGTCAGATAGTGCCGTCGCGGGTCCGGTTTGCCATGGCGCGGTGGCCATTCGATGCTGCCCAGCTTGCGCACTGGCGGAACCGAAATATCGTAGCGCGCATAAGAGGGCGTTTCGCTGCGCTCGGTGCCGAAGCCGCCCTCGGGCAATGACTGGCGCATGGTGCTGACATAGACCTGTTCGATCATGCCGATTCTGGCCGCCTCTGGTTCATAGGTAATCCGGCCACGCGGGGCGCAAGCCGCGGCAATCGACAGCACAACAAACAGGATCACTTTGTTCAACGCAGCACCCCTGAAAATCATCGGCCAAGAATTGTAGGCCCGCCGGCTGCGGTCAAGCCGCCGCACCTGCGGGCCGGGTATTTCCGCTAGAGTACATAGCGCGAAATGTCGGCCGAGCGAGCCAGCGCGCCCACATTGCGTTCGACGAAGGCCTCGTCCACCGTCACCGCATCGCCGGGCCGGTCGGGCGCGGTGAAGGACAGCTCTTCAAACACCCGCTCCATGACCGTATGCAGGCGGCGCGCGCCGATGTTCTCGACGCTGCGGTTCACTTCGGCGGCGATCCGGGCGATGGCGGCGATCCCGTCCGGCATGAAGGAAACCGTGACCTCCTCGGTTCCCATCAGCGCGGTGTATTGTCGGGTCAGGGCGTTGTCGGTTTCGGTCAGGATGCGGACGAAATCTTCCTCGGTCAGAGGTGCCAGCTCAACCCTGATCGGCAGGCGGCCCTGCAATTCCGGCAAAAGGTCCGAGGGCTTGGCCACATGGAATGCGCCCGAGGCGATGAACAGGATATGGTCGGTCTTGACCGGGCCGTATTTGGTGGAAACCGTTGTACCCTCGATCAGCGGCAACAGGTCGCGCTGCACACCCTCGCGGCTGACATCGGCACCGCGGGCATCGGCGCGGGCGCAAATCTTGTCGATTTCATCCAGAAAAACGATGCCGTTTTCCTGCACGGCCTCCAGCGCCGCCGTCTTTACCGCCTCGTCATCCAAGAGCTTGTCGGCCTCTTGCCCCATCAGCAATTCGTGGCTGTCAGCGACCGAGACGCGCCGCCGCGTGGTGCGGCCGCCAAAGCCTTTGAACAGGTCTTGCAGCCCCTGCATCTGGCTTTCCATGCCGGGCGCCATCGGAAACATTCCGATGGGCGAGGCGCTGTCCTGTACCTCGATCTCGATGATCGTGTCGTTCAACTCGCCCCGGCGCAGCTTGGCGCGGAACATCTCGCGCGTCTGTTCGCGGGCTTCCTTGCCCGCAAGCGCCTCGATTACCCTGTCCTCGGCGGCCTTTTCGGCGCGGGCCTTCACATCGTCGCGCATCCGGGCACGGGTTTCGATCAGCGCGGCATCGACCAGATCGCGGATGATCGACTCCACATCGCGCCCGACATAACCCACCTCGGTAAACTTGGTCGCCTCAACCTTCAGGAACGGGCTGCGCGCCAGTTTCGCAAGACGCCGGGAAATCTCGGTCTTGCCAACGCCGGTCGGTCCGATCATCAGGATGTTCTTGGGATAAACCTCTTCCTGCATCTCGGCGCCCAGTTGCTTGCGGCGCCAGCGGTTGCGCAGGGCCACGGCAACGGCGCGCTTGGCGTCCTTTTGCCCGATGATGAAGCGATCAAGCTCCGAGACGATCTCGCGCGGGGTCAGGCTGCTCATTTGGCGATCCGCTCCACGGTCAGGTTGCCATTGGTGTAAACGCAGATGTCGGCGGCGATTGCCATGGCGCGGCGGGCCACTTCCTCGGCGCCCAGATCGGTGGCCATCAGACCCCGCGCTGCAGCCAATGCAAAATTCCCGCCCGATCCGATGGCTGCCACGTCATGTTCCGGCTCCAGTACGTCGCCCGCACCGGTGATGACATAGACCGCCGCGCCATCGGTCACGATCAGCATGGCTTCAAGATTGCGCAGATACTTGTCCATCCGCCAGTCCTTGGCCAGATCAACGCAGGCCCGCGCCAATTGGCCGGGGGCCGCGTCCAGCTTTTTCTCCAGCCGTTCCAAAAGGGTGAAAGCATCGGCGGTTGATCCGGCAAAGCCTGCCACCACATCCTGCCCACCGGGAGACAGCCGCCGCACCTTGCGTGCCGTCCCTTTGATCACGGTTTGGCCCAGGCTGACCTGCCCGTCGCCCGCCACCACAACCTCGCCGCCACGGCGCACCGCCAGAATGGTGGTGCCGTGCCAGCCTGGAAACCTGTCTTCCGCCATATCCGCCTCCGAACCTTGCCGACATATGGGGTTGGGCAAGGGCAAAAGAAAAGGGCGCCACAGCGGGCGCCCCGGATCGTGCCAGCAAACCGGCGTCAGATCGCCGATTGAATCCAGTTGGCCAAGGCCGCCTTGGGGGCCGCACCAACCTTGTTCGACACAACCTCACCATTCTTGAACAGGAACAGCGACGGGATCCCGCGCACACCCAGAACCGCCGGGCTGTCGGGGTTTTCGTCAACATTGACCTTCACGATCTTGACTTTGCCGGCATATTCGGCGGCCAGCTCCTCAAGGGCCGGGCCGATCTGGCGGCAAGGACCGCACCATTCTGCCCAAAAATCCACGATAACCGGGATATCCGACTTGCGGACCTCGGTATCGAAAGTGGCATCGGTCACGGCAACGGTGTTCGCACCCATGGCGCATCTCCAAACGAAAGGGGTCGGCTATCGAAGCTAGGCATGGTGCCCACCGACGTCAAGAGATAGCGGCCCTTTGCAATGCGGCCCGCACCATATTGCATGGCACTGGCATCAGGCTGGCGGTGCGCGTCCACAAGATCGCAAGATCGATCCGTCGGTCAGGCCAGATTTGCGCCAACGCCGCCTCATAGGCACCCAACTGGCGCAGGATGCCTTCTGGCACGTCGGCTGCGGTGTCGGGCACCACGCGGTTCGATTTGAAATCGACCGCCAGCACACAGTCGGGCGAGATGACCAGCCGGTCGATGGTGCCCGTCATCTGAATGCCACCAATGACAGCCGAAATCGGCACCTCGGCCAGACCGCCGGGTGCAAAGACATGCGCCAATGCCGGTTCTGCCAGCAGATCAAGCACTTCAGGCAGGGCCGCCGCAGCCTCTATCCCCATCTTTGCGGCAAGCAGGGCGCGCTGATCTGGCGAAACCTGCGGCAGATACTCCAGCAACAGATGCAGCGCGGTGCCATGCGCCTTGGCGGCCTCGACCTCCAGTCCCTCACCCGGCAGGGCCTTGGCCCCGCCAAGATCGGATGGCGAAAAGCTGCGGGCCGGTTCCTCGGCAGGGGCCACCGGGGCGCTTACCCAATCTGGCAGCTCATCTTGCAGCGCCGAACCGGCAGGCAGGATGTCTGTGGGTGACAAGGACTGCGGCCAGACGCCCGTCTGATAACGCATCGTGCCATCGTCATTCACAACCGCGCCAGCCGCCCGCATTCCGGCTTGCACATGGGCATACCACGCCCAGTCCACCGGATCCTTCGGCCCGGTTTTGCGCTCGGTCTTGACATCGCCGGCGCCGGCGACAATCAACCAGCATCTCGCCCGCGTTAGTGCAACATAAAGAAGGCGCAGCCCTTCTTGCGCCAGCCGCTTGCGCCGGGCCTCGCGCGCCTCGCCAATCAGGGCGGGACTGTCATCGGCGGGGGTTTTCCATGCCGCCGTGCCATCGGCCAGCCGCAAAATCTCGTCCCGTTCGCGCGGCTCGCGGTCGGTGGTGTCAGGCAGGATGACGATGGGCGCCTCCAGCCCCTTGGCGCCATGGACTGTCATCACGCGGATACGGTCGCCCGCGCTGTCCATCTGGCGCTTGACCTCAATCTCGCCGGTATCGAGCCAGATCAGAAAACCGGTCAGGCTGGGCACTTCAGCCGTTTCATAGGCAATCGCCCGGTTCAGCAACTCATCGATTCCGTCCTCGGCCTCCTGGCCCAGCCGGGCGATCAGGCGGTGGCGGCCATCGTGCCGGGTCAGCGCACGGTCGATCAATTCATAAGGGCGCAGAAAATCGGCCTGATCGCGCAGATCCTTCAGCTTGGTAACAGTCTGGGTTTGCGCGGTATCATTGCGCAATGCTTCCCACAAAAAGCCGCGGCGGGGTTGAGCCAGGCGGTGAAGCTCGTCCTCGGTCCAGCCGAACAGCGGCGAACGCAAAGTCGCCGCCAGCGACAGGTCATCTTCTGGCGTTGCCAGAAAGCGCAGCAGTGCCGTCAGATCCTTGACCGCAAGCTCTGCCCCCAACTTCAGACGGTCGGCGCCCGCAATTGGCAACTGGGCCTTTTTGCAGGCCCGGATGATCTCGGCAAACAAGGTTGATCGGCGCTGGACCAGAATCAGGACGTCTCCGGGCCGCACCGCCCGATAGCCGCGCGGATCTTCCCGCAAGTCCACCGGAATTGACGTTCCGGTCGCGATCATATCCGCAATGTTCTGTGCGATCTGTTGGGCCAGGCGGGCGGTGTGATGGGTTTCTGCGACCAGATCGACCGGATTCTCCCATTCCGCATCGGATTCGACCCTGGTTGGCTCGATCAGTGGCCACAGATCGACACGACCCGGCATCGTTTCCTTGTGGGCGATGTGGTGCATATGCGCGCCCAGCGCCTCGGGGAAGCGGGAGCCAAGAGTTTCATCGACCAGCCGCAGCACCGCCGGGGACGACCGGAAGGAATATTCCATCTCCAGCGTCTGGAATGGCAGGTCAGCCGCGCGGAAATCGGCCAGAAAATCGTTCTGCTTGCGGTCAAACGCGGCGACATCGGCGCCCTGAAATGAATAGATCGACTGTTTTTTATCGCCGACGACGAACAAGGTGCGGGCGCCCGGCCTTGCCCCCTCGCCTGCGGTGAACTCGCTCGTCAGCAGTTCGATGATCCGCCACTGATCGGGTGCGGTATCCTGCGCCTCATCGACCAGAATATGGTCGATTCCGCCGTCCAGTCGGAACAGAACCCATGCGGCCAGCGCCCTGTCGGTCAGCAGCGCCTTGGCGCGCTGAATAAGGTCGTCGAAATCCAGCCGCCCGCGCATGGCCTTTGCGCGTTCGTAAAGCGGCAGGAAACGCCCGGCGAAGCGGTGCATCAAGGCCGTTTTTTCAGAAGCCCGTAGCGCAAGCCGCTGCGGTCGGACAGCTTCTACCCGGCGCATCAGATCGTGAAGGCGGTCAAGGTCTGCGCCCAGCATCGGCCGGCAATCCTTGGTCGGCAGCCGATCTGTCTTGGCGCAGTTCGGTTGCTTGGTATCGGCTCCATAGATGAAAAGGGCCTCAAGCGCGGCAAGCGCTCCAAGATCGGGCGATGACAGATCTATTGCCGTCAGGCTTTCGGCCAGGGCCAGGTCTGTTGCCTTCCCCTTCTGCAAAAACGGCACTATCCGGCCAAACAGTGACGCTTCATCCCCAAGAAATACGCGCGCCAGCAGGCTGGCTTCGGTTTCGCCGGGCGCCACGCCGAACAACCCGCGTAACTCCTGTTCAGACAAGGGCCGGGCAAAGGCGGCGCGCTGGGCGCTGACCTCTTGTGCCAGTGTGGCGAAATCATCGCCCGAAAAGGCCTGTGCCAGTTCGGCGATAAGGTCTTTGTCGGTGCGGTCTGCCATGTCTTCAAGGATTTCCGACCGAAGCAGATGCGCAGCGCGGTCGTCCAGTTCCTGAAAGGCGGGGGCAACACCCGCCTCCAGCGGAAAGCGGCGCAGCAGCGTGGCACAAAAGCTGTGAATGGTCTGGATCCGCAGGCCACCCGGCGTTTCCAGCGCGCGGGCGAACAGGCGGCGTGCGCGGGCCAGATCTGCCGCCGGCAGCGCGCCGCCCTCGCCCAACTGGATCAGCGCACCGCGAAGATCGTCGTCAGGCTTCATCGCCCATTCTCCCAGCAGCCGGAACAAGCGGTTCTGCATCTCGGCGGCGGCGGCCTTGGTATAGGTCAGGCACAGGATATGTTGCGGTTGCACCCCCGACAGCAACAGCCGCGCCACCCGTTCGGTCAGAACCCGCGTCTTTCCCGATCCGGCATTCGCGGCAATCCAGGACGAGGCTTGTGGATGCGCCGCCTGAACCTGGCGCTCGCTGGCTGCGTCGCGGATCATGCGCCCTCCTCTGGCCCGACGGGCGTTGGCGCGGCGCGGTCCGACATCTGCCATTCGCCAAGGCGCGACAGGTGATCGTAATCGCCTTCGATGCGGTCCTCGAACACGGCGCGGCGCGCGGTATATCCGGTTGCACGGCGGTGATAGCGGTCGATCAGCGTGACGAATCTGCCCCATTCGCTTTCGGTCAGATCGGGCGTGATTTCGGTCTCAACCGCCTTCTCGCCCGCACCCAGCCCGATATAACTGATCTCGGCCACCTCTGTGGGGCCGATTTCGGCGAAGCCGCCCCGTTCGGCCATGGCTGCCGCCAGCAGCAATTGCTTGTCGTAATGTTCTTGCTGCTTCTTCGTTGGTGGGGTGCCGGATTTATAGTCGATCAGGTGCAGGCGGCCATCGGGTAGGCGGTCAATGCGATCGGGCGTGCCGAACAGGGTGAAATCATGGCCCGGCACCGCGATCTGGCCTTTGGATTCGACCAAAAGGGTGGTGCCGCCCCTTTTGCGGTCTTGTGTCAGCACATGGTTCGCTGCGCGCGAAAACCGCGCCAGCCAGAGGGCGCGGGCGGCGGGAAACGGCACCTCTGCTTCCAATACCTCGGCGGCAGTGGCCAGCAGACGCGCGCGTGCAGCAAGCAGGCTTTCCCCCGCTGGCCGCTCGCGGACAAACCTTTCCAGAATCAGGTGAAAGGCATTTCCCCTGTCGCGGGCGTCGGCCACCGGATGCAGCGGGTCCAGCGGATAGAGACGCAGCACATGACGGGCGTAAATCGCGTAAGGGTCGCGGATCAGCCGCGCAATCGCCGTCAGGGCCAACCGCCGCGGGCGCTGGGCAACAGGTGGTTGCGGCGCGGGACGACGGGCAGGTGCAAGGCGCGGATCGGCCATCTGCCTCGGTGACGGGGCTTCCAGCGCCGCCGCCATGGCCAGCCACTGCGCCCCACGAGAACGCATTGCGGTCAGCGCCTCTGGCCCGTGCTGGTCTGGCAGGCCCGACATCAGGTTCATCAGGCGGTTCAGCCAGCGCGACGGCACACATTCCGCTTCGGCATCGCGGATGGATCGGGTCAGGATCACCTCGGGCGCGGCGACAGCTTGTTGATAGTCATGGGCCGAAAGCCCGATGCGCCGTTCGGGCAACAAGAGGCCCGCCTCTTTGCGCATGGCGCGGTTCAACCACGGGTCAGGTGGCGGCAATTGCGGCCAGGTGCCATCATTCAGCCCGGCCAGAACCACCAGATCGGCGCCCTGAATACGCGCTTCGACCGTTCCCCACAGCATGATCCGGGGATGACTTTGCACCGCCTCACGAACCTCTGTCCGCGTCAGCAGGGCACCGAACAGGTCGCGGTATTCGGGCGCCGACATCGCCCCACCGTGTGAGGCCTCGGCTATCAGATCCTGCATGATGCCCAGTGCCTGCTCGCCCGCCTCTTTCTGCCACAACGCCCCGCTGCCGGTTTCGGCAGTGCCGCGCGCCAGCGCCTCGGCCAGATTGAGGTGGCGTTGAACGTGCTCGGTAAGGGCCAGCGGACTTTCCGTATCGGCCGAGCAAGCAGCCAGCGCCTTGGCCAGAAATGCCCCCCAGGCCGGGGCCTCTGGTGCTTCCTGCGTGTTTGCCCAGTGCAACAGGGCTGCCGCCGTCGGGAAAACCGGGCCGTGGCGGCGCAACCGCAGCTCCAGCTCGCGGGTCAGGCGCAGGTGGGTGCCACGATCGCCGGTGCTGGCGGTGAGGGGGTGTTTCAGCAAGATCAGCAGCCGCTCTGCCGTCAGCCTTACCCCGAACAGATCGGCGACATGCAGCAGGAACCGGCCGGGCGCAGACAGGGCCAGGGGCCGTCCGGCGGAATCGTCCGGCACCAGCCGCCAGCGATCAAGAGCGGCCGACACTTGCCGGGCCAATGTTCGGTCTGGTGTGATGACGGCGGCGGTGCGACCCTGTTCGGCGGCCTGTCGCAAGACAAGTGCTATGGCCAGCGCCTCGGTTCTGGGGCTCTGCGCCTCAATTAGAGTCATTTCTGCGGTTGCCCCACGCAGATCGGGCAAGCCCGGCCCCTCTGCCAGCCAGCGGTCGGTCACCGGCGCCGGGCGCAACGAAAGCGAGATCAGGCGGTTCCGGTCAGGATTGGGCGCCGGGGTCTGGCGCCAGGGGCGGAAATCGGTCGGCGACAGGCCCAGATTATCGGCCAGCCGCCGATAGCGGAATTGCGGGTGATCCTCGGCGGTCAGCGAATCCTGCAAGGCCGCCCAGCCATCGGAGGGCAGGTCGGCATCAAATCCTGGCAAGACCAGCATGCCTTTGGGCAGTGCGGCCACGGCGCGCATCAACTGCGCCGTGGCGCCGCGCGACCCGGTAGAGCCCGCAACAATCACCGGATCGCAGGGCGGCGCAGCGGTCCAAAGGGCCACCTGCGCTTCGACCGCAAGGCGCTGCCGCAGCCCGGCATCAGGTGCGGACCGGTCGTGCAGATATGGCGCGATGATCGACAGGAATTGCCGTGTACGGGCCCAATGTTCGGAATGACCCGACACATCCAGCCCCGCCACGGTTTCAACTGGAACGCCCTCTCCCTGCATTTCCTCCCCCAATTGGGCGAGGCTGTCGGCCAGATCGAAGATTGCAGATCGGGGTGCCAGATCGGGCTGGCTTTCCAGCAGTCCGGCGACCAGTTGGGCCAGTTCCAGCCGCCGTCGCAGGGGCGGCACGGGTGGCGGCACGCCAAGGCGGGGATCGTCGGGCAGCTCCGTGATCAGCCGCAGCTTCGGCAGCAGCATGGCGCCATGGCTGCGAAAGGCGGTCTCAACCTCACGCCGCATCCGGGCGGTGTTCAGAAACAGCGTCACTCGCGCCATTGCTTCGGGGGGGGCTGCGGACATGCGGTCACACAGGCCTGCGACAAGCTCGACAGTGAAATTTGCGCCGGACGGCAGGTAAAAGACGCCTTCCGTCATGTGGCGGCCCCGGCCAGCAGGGCCTCGGCCTCAGCTATTCCTTCGGGCCGGCCGACATCGCACCAGCCGCCTTGGTGCACCAGCCCAAAGGCGCGCCCGGTTGCGATCAGGCGGTCCCAAAGAAGGTTCAGGGAAAAGACCTGTTCCGGAACTTCGGCCAGACGCCCGGTTTGCAGGATCTGTGCGCCCAGATACACCAGCCCCGGTGCCCCTCTTGCGCGGGACAGCCGACCCTGATCGTCCATCAGGAAATCCCCCTGCCCAGTATGACCCAGCGCCTTGCCGGGGGGCGCCAACAGCAAGAGCGCATCCATTCGCTCCTCGTCCCAATATTGCGAAAGTTGCAGCAGGGGGTTCTGCCCGGTCCAGACCGCATCGCTGTTCAGCGTCATGACGGGGGAAGATTGCAGCAGGGGCAAAGCCTTGCGAAGCCCGCCTCCGGTTTCCAGCAGCAAGCCATCCTCTGCGCTGATGACAACAGGCAGATGGGCCAGATGGGCCGTGATCTGCCCGCCCAGATAATGGGTGTTCACAACGATGGGCTGCGCTTGCGCGGCCACCGCAATGGTCAGCGCGTGATCGATCAGCGGTTTGCCAGCCACCTCGATCAGCGGCTTGGGGCGATTGGCGGTCAGCGCGCCCATCCGGGTGCCCTTGCCTGCGGCGAACAGCATCAACGGAAAAGATCGCATTTCGCCTCCATGAGTGCAAGCGCAGCCGGGTCTGGCGGCGGCAGCAGGGCGCTACATAGGGCCTGCAGGCGCTCCATCCCCGGCTGGCACAGATTGGCCTGCAATTGCCGCCAGACCCGGGGCAACAGAGCCAGATATCCGGGCTTGCCGCCCACCAGACAAAGCCGGGCAAAGATACCCAGAATTCGCAACGCCCGCTGCGCCCCCAACACTGCATAAGCCCGGCGAAAGACAGCTTCGTCCTGCCCCGCCCCGGCGGCAAATCGGTTAATCATCTGCTCCTCTGTCGAGGGCAGAACATCGCGCCGCGCATCTTGCAGCAACGAGACCAGATCATAGCCCGGCTGCCCCATCTGGGCCAACTGAAAGTCCAGCAGGCCAACCCTTGCCAACCCTTGCCGACCAGGCAGCCACAACAGGTTTTGCGCGTGATAATCCCGCAGGATCAAAACCCGCGGCCCGTCGGCATGGTGCTGCAACATATCGCCCAGCACGGACCGGAACGCATCCGTCGATACCCTTTCGCCCGTTATGGCAAAACGATACCAGTCCAGCGCAAATGCGGCGGCATCTGCCCAATCGGCAGCTGACAAATCAGGCAGGTTCGGCGGTGCAGCCCGGGCCTGCAAGTGCAGCAGAACATCGGTTGCCGCCTGATACAGCGCGCCCTCCTGCGCCGGATCATCGGCAAGCTGACGCGAGAAAAGCCCGTCTCCCAGATCTTCCAGCAACAGGAAGCCGTTTGGCAGATCTTGCGCCAGACACTGGGGTGCGGACAGGCCAAGGCCCGTCAGATGGCGCGCAATCGCCAGGAATTGTGCCGGATCGTCACCCTTTCCGGGTGGCGCGTCCATCAGAACGGCGGTCTTGCCAGGCAGGACAAGCCGGTCATAGCTGCGGTCAGACGCGTCCCCGGCCAGAAAAGTGCGGTCTGCCGCACCCCAGCCTGCCTGCTCCAGAAACCTCTGGGAAAGAAGGCGCCTGTCGCTGACCGGGTTCTTTGCCCCAGCCATTTGCTGAAGCGCGGTCACAAGGCCGGGCCTTCCCGGGACGGAAGCAGTTGCCAGACGCCCCTCGCCCTCAGCCCGAAGCGAGAGGTGAATGGCATCTGTTGGCACCATGTTTCCCAGTCTTTCGGGCCATTCGATCAGGGTGATGGCGCTTTGAAACGCCTGATCCAGTCCCAGCTCCCAGGCTTCGTCCGGATGGCCGAGCCGATATAGATCCGCGTGCCAGATTTCGACGCTATCGCCCTGATAGACTTGTACCAGAGTAAATGTTGGCGAGGGCACCTCTTCATCCGGGCTGTCCAGTCTGCTGCGAATCAAGGTGCGGGCAAAATGGCTTTTTCCGGCACCGATCGGGCCGTCAAGCAGGATGCAATCCCCGGCGGCCAGCTTTGGTGCGATCTGGCGTGCCAAGGCCTCGGTTGCCGCTTCATCGGGCAGGAACAGGGAAATATTGGTGACGTCTTGTCTGATGATCATGGGGGCGAGTCTAACCGCGCCTGTCTCAGCCGCAAGGACCGCCCGTCACCCGCGCCGTTGTTTCCGCTCCGCCGGACGCTGCAAACCTTCTTCCGTAGCGCCCGTAAGAACCGAAAAGGCGACAAGTGTCGCCCCCGCAGCCAGCGGCGCACAGCGAAACCGCAAGGCGCGACCATCATTCAGGCGCGCCTCGCCGTCCCAGGGCACGCGATTTCCGACCGTTGAAACATAGGCCTCAACCTCTGACCAACGGGCGCCCGGCGCCGTCAGGCTTTGCCAATAGACGGCAAGTTGGCCAACCGGAACCACTCCCAGTTCTTCTGCCCCATCGCGACCCCAAAGCTGGCTGTAATGGGCGTTGGTCATCACCAGTTGCCCTTCCCGGGAAAAGACCGCAATGGCCTCTTCCATCGAATCGATCACTGACTGACCCAGTTCCAGATCGGCGCGATAGCGCCGCGCCCGCATCGTCTCGGTTGAAACGTCTTCGAACATCAGCATCAGCCCGCCATCGGCATAGGGCCTGCCGCTGACACGAAACACTTGGCCGTCGGGCAGATGCCATGTTTCCTGGTACAATCCTTCGGAAGCCGCGCGCTCCATGTTGACCAGGGCTTCACGCCAGCTTTTGTAGTCCTTGGGCTCGGGCAGAATGCGCGCCTCGCGCAGCGCATCCAGAAAGGAAATCAGAGAGGTCTTGCTCGTCAACATCTCTGCCGGAAGCTGGGTCAGATCCAGCAAGGCGGGATTCAGGATGCACAACTGCCGCTGCTGGTCAAAGACCGCAACGCCAATCGGCAAATGGGCAAAGGTCTTTGAAACGGTCTGTATGGTTTCCTTGCGGCTGGTCTCGGCCTTAACAAGCGCATCTACAGGGGTTGCGAAAAAGACACCTTCGCAGCCCTCACCGACCCCGGAATCAAGCTGGAACCACAATTCGCGCCAGTCCGACAAGGCGATGCGTGCGCGTTGGCCGGGCAAATTCTGGCTTGTCGCAGTGCGGTCAAACAGGCGCGGCAAGGGCCAGCCAAGCTCTTCTCCGGGCTGCAAGGCCTCGGCGGCCATCAGCAGATAGGCGGTGTTCGACCAGATGATGTCGCCTGATTTATCCTCACGCCAGCAAAGGCTGGGCATTTCGGCGACGATCGTACGCAGGTCTTCCACCTCTCGCTGCAACGCCGCGAAGGTAAAGGGATCCGGCCCCGTATCAGGCGCACCGCTTGGTTCTGCCAGAGCAAGGCGCAACAACCCGCCGCGCTCCTCTACCGACAGCAGCGTGGTCTTGCGCATCGCGGGGTCGGAAACCAAATCCAGCCGCCCCCGCTCAGGCAGGGTTGCCAGCTGGCTGGCCAGTTCGGGAAAGGGGCGCGCTAGGAACCTGTGCAACCGGGCCAGCGGTTCGCCCGGGCCAGGGATTGACGACAACAGCGACCGCGCCGAAGGGCTGAGATCAACAAGGGTTTCCCCGTCGAACAGGAATACCGTTCCAGATGCGCGGTCAGAGAAAAGGCTCTGCCCGCGAGATTTTGGGTCTCTCAGCTCAAACGCGCGAAACAGCGTCAGGGCCGCAAGGGCTGTCAAAAAGGCCGTGGCTACCAGCCCGGCGGCAACAAGTATGCTCACCGAATCCCCCAGACGATTGTCCTTCACCCCTGTGACAACCATGGGGAGATTTTGTTAACCGTTCGTTAATCTATGGGCGAGAAGGCGGCGCTCTTATCGAATGGGGAGATTTTCGCCCAACGCCTGCCCGCGCGGCACCGAAATTTGCGCCAGAGGCCAGATCACCTCCACGATTGCGCCGCTGCGTTCCGGCCGTTCGTCAGCCGTCAGAAACGGATCGCCGGCATTGGCAAAAGTAAGCTCGGCGCCGGTCCGCTCCAGCAGTGTCTTGGCAATGAACAGTCCCAGCCCCATGCCCTCGTAACCGGGCCGGGTGTCGGTGATTTCGATATTGGGTTCGCGGCGGGACCGCACAAAAGGGTCACCTATTCGCCCGATGATCTGGGACGGAAAACCTGCCCCGTCGTCGATGATCTGAACCCGGACCGAATCCGCAGTCCAGCTAGCGGTGATCCAGATCCGCGCCTTGGCGAAATCGACGGCATTCTGCGCCAGATTGCGCAGCCCGTGAATAAGCTCGGGCCGGCGTTGTATTTCCGGCTCGGGGCCGATGCCCGGCGTGGTTTCAAGTGTTACCGACTTGCCGCGCGACAGATGTGGCTCTGCTGCCTCGCGGATCACGGCTGTCAGCGGCGCGCTGAGAAGATGCCGGTCCTCTTTGCCGGCTTTGCCCATGGACCGCAGGATATCACGGCAGCGGTCGGCCTGGTCGCGGATCAGGCGGGCGTCTTCCTGTAGATCGGCGTTGTCGGCCAACTCATCAATCATCTCGCTTGAAACCAGCTTGATGGTCGCCAGCGGGGTTCCAAGCTCATGCGCCGCGGCTGCAACCACGCCGCCCAGATCGGTCAGCTTCTGCTCGCGCGCCAAGGCCATTTGGGTTGCAAGCAAGGCATCTGCCATTGATCGCATTTCGGTTGCCACCCGGCGGGAATAGATGCCCAGAAACACGATTCCGATGATCAGAGACAGCCAATAGCCGAACTTGAACAGGTCCGGCACCTGCAATACGCGGCCAGATGCGTCATGCAGCCCGACATTGTAAAACGCCAGGACCGACACAAAGCCGATTGCCAACAGCCCGAGAAACATGGTCGAGCGCAGCTCAAGCGCCAGAGCCGAGACAGTAACCGGCGCCAGGATCAGCAGCGCGAAAGGGTTCGTCAGCCCCCCTGTCAGAAACAGCAGCAACGACAACTGCGTCAGGTCGAACGTCAGGGTGATCAGCGCCTCGGCCTCGACCAGGCGCTTGTTGCCGGGAAACAGATACATCAACAGAAGGTTGACGATGACGGCCAATCCCACCGCCAGATAGCACAGGCCCGACGGCAGGCTGATCAGAAAAACCTGCTGGGCCACCACCAGGGCTGCGATCTGGCCCACAACCGCAAGCCATCGCAACAGGATCAGCGTTCGCAGCCGCAACCACTCTGCGCGTTCCGACCCGAAACCCTGCGTCGTCATAGTGTCTTCCGTTGTCTGGTCTTTGCATGGCAAGGGTGGCAACATGCCAACCAGATTGGCAATAGCCGAGAAGGGGCGGGGAATGACAAGGATTTATGCTATTGCGGCCATGGTGGTCACGGTGGCTTTTCTGGGGGCGAGCTATTATTTTCTGGTTTTGGTCCCTCGCGCGAACGACCCTTTTGCCGACTGCCGGGCAGGTGCGGTAGGCGGTGGCGATATCGGCGGGCCCTTCACGCTGGTGAATGGTAATGGCCAAACCGTCACCGACAAGGATGTAATCACCAAGCCATCCCTGATCTATTTTGGCTATACGTTCTGCCCTGATGTCTGCCCCGCTGACAACGCACGCAACGCCGAGGCAGTTGATATTCTAGAAGAGCGCGGCTTTGACGTGCAGCCGGTCTTCATCTCGATCGATCCAGAGCGCGATACCCCCGAGGTTGTAAAAGAATTCGCGGCCAACCTTCACCCCAAGATGGTCGGGCTTACGGGTTCGCCCGAACAGGTCAAGGCGGCCTCGCTGGCCTACAAGACCTATTACCGCAAGCAAGAGGGGGATTCAGAATTCTATCTGATGGATCATTCGACCTTCACCTATCTGGTCATGCCCGGATACGGCTTCGTCGATTTCTTCAAGCGGGACGATACCGCCGACGCCATGGCCGACCGCGTTGCCTGTTTTGCGGAAAAAGCAGCACGCTAGACAGTTTGACCCCCTCGCGCGGGCGGTCTATCTATCTGGCAGACATCTTTCCGCAGAGGAATTGCCATGGCTGAAGATCTGATTGCCGAGCTTGGCCCGGACCCCAGTCTGCTGCTGGTTGACGATGACGAAGCCTTCGTGAAGCGATTGGCAAAGGCCATGGAAAAACGCGGATTTCAGCCAGAAACCGCAAACAGCGTTGCCGCCGGTCGGGCAATTGCCCTGACCCGCCCGCCCGCTTATGCGGTTGTCGATCTGCGGCTGGAGGACGGCAACGGCCTTGATGTAGTTGAAGCCCTGCGAGAGCGTCGCCCCGATTGCCGCATTGTCGTTCTGACGGGCTATGGCGCCATTGCAACGGCCGTTGCTGCCGTCAAGATCGGGGCGACCGATTATCTGTCAAAGCCCGCAGACGCCAATGAAGTTACGAACGCCCTGCTTTCACGCGGCGAGGCCTTGCCAGAGCCGCCCGAAAACCCGATGTCCGCCGACCGCGTTCGTTGGGAGCATATTCAGCGGGTCTATGAAATGTGTGACCGCAATGTTTCCGAAACCGCACGCAGGCTTTCGATGCATCGCCGGACATTGCAGCGAATTCTTGCAAAGCGCAGTCCGAAATAAAAGGACAGCTTGATGGAATGAGTTCGCGGGCCTAAAATCGGCGTATATCATAATAAGGAGCCTGAAATGGCTTTCGACCTCGACCATCTCTCTCTCAAGGACCTTAAGGACCTGCACGCGCAGGTAACCAAGGCCATTGCGACCTTTGTTGACCGTAAGAAAAAGCAGGCCCTTGCAGAGCTGGAAGAAAAAGCCCGGGAACACGGCTTTTCCCTGTCGGAACTGACCGGCGCTGCCCCTGTGCGCAAGCGGACGCCAGCAACCGCGAAATATGCAAACCCTGCCAATTCCGCCGATACCTGGTCGGGCCGTGGCCGCAAGCCGCGGTGGTTTGAAGAGGCGATTGCAAACGGCAAGAAAGCCGACGATCTGCTGATATAGGCCGATCTAGACCGCCGATTTCAACCAGCGCATAAAGGTTTTCAGCTCGGGCCTTTTGGGTCCGGGCTTGGTTACGATGTAATAGGCCAGCGCATCGTCGGTAATCTGGCTCAGGATCACCAGATTACCCTCTTCGACATCCTGTTCCACCAGGGCGATCGCCTCGACATGCAGGCCCAACCCCTGACGCGCCGCCGCCAGCGCCAGCTCTTCATTCGGCATCAGGGTGATCTGCATGGCATCGGGCTTCAGCCCGCGCTCTTTTAGCCAAGCCATCGCCTCGGGCCAGTCCTGCTCGATCACCCATGGCATGGCCGACATTTCGCGGTTCGACAATTCGGTGCGACCGTTCAGCAGCTCTGGCGCCGCAACAATCGCATAACGGGCCGAAGACAGATACTCGGCATCCACCCCGGGCCATTTTCCGCTGCCAAACCGAATTCCCAGATCGATCCCGTCGCGCCGAAGATCGATGACCCGCTGTTCAGGGTGCAGCAGCAACGGGATTTCGGGGTGCTTCATCCAGAAGTCGCCCAGCCGCGGCATCAGCCATTGGGTGGCGAAGGCGGGCGTCATGGTCAGATGCAATGGGGCCTTGCCTGTTTCAGTCGCAAGGTCGGCCACCGCGCGTTCGATCACGCCGAACCCATCGGCCAGGGCCTGCGCCAGCTTGTCGCCGCTGGCCGTCAGCTTCAACCCGCGGCCCTCACGATAGATCAGGTCACAGTTCAGACCTGCCTCGAGCGCGCGCACTTGCTGAGCCACTGCGGCATGGGTGACGTTCAACTCGCGCGCGGCTTGGGA
Organism: Rhodobacteraceae bacterium UBA1943; assembly: GCA_002336845.1. Lineage (GTDB taxonomy): Bacteria > Pseudomonadota > Alphaproteobacteria > Rhodobacterales > Rhodobacteraceae > Fuscibacter. The sequence goes on along the minus strand of DDEX01000009.1, from coordinate 1,014 downwards.
AAAGCCCTGCAACCGCGCGGCTGCTTCGAATGCGCGCAGTTGGGTCAGCGAGGGGAAGCTGCGCCAGTCAATCGCCATATGTTAGTAATCCTAACAGATCGAAAAAATCTCTGACTCGAGTGTGGGCGCAAACATCCCTATATACAAGGCATGAACCGAGCCAAAAGGACTGAAGAAATGTTAAACCTGATTGCAAATGCCCTGCTGATCGCCGCTGGTGGCTATCGTCCGCAAAACCCCGCTGATCAGCGCGGTCGCCAGATCGAAAAGGCCATCAAATCGTGACGGCGGCCAAAAGCTCCGCATGTCGTGAAATATAGTCCGCCCGCACCGACGCGGGCGGACGCAGTTTTATCTCAAGCCCTTTCAGAACCAGATTTTCCGGCCGCCCGAACAACTTGTCGGCCTCGCCTTGTGAAAACCCTGCGATTTGCACCGCCTCCAACCATGCAGAAATCTTGTCGGCGGCCTTGATCGCCTTCTTGATCGCCAGCGGCAGTATTGCAGGCAGGCCAAAGCGCATATGCACTGCTGCGGCGAGCCGCGCATCCAGATCGCCATAGCCCGGCCCGACCGCCGCCTTGACCGGGCTGATCATGTCGCCAATCACATATTCTGGTGCGTCATGCAGCAGGGCCGCCAGTTGCCAGCGCGCCGCACAGCCCGGATTGCAACGGGTAAAGATTTCCTCAACCAGCAACGAATGTTCAGCGACAGAATAGGGCCAGTCGCCCCGCGTCTGCCCGTTCCAACGCGCGACGAAAGCCAGACCATGGGCGATGTCCTCCACCTCGATATCCATTGGCGTCGGGTCCAGCAGGTCCAGCCTGCGGCCCGAAAGCATCCGTTGCCACGCGCGCGGCTGTTTCATTTCGGTCTCTGCTTGGTTGTCGAAAACGTGGGCCAATGCTATCTGCCCTTGCAAACAAGGATCAAGGAGCGCCTCGATGGCTGCGGACTACATCGTCAAGGATATTGCCCTGGCCGACTTTGGCCGCAAGGAACTGACCATCG
>DDEX01000067.1 GCA_002336845.1 Rhodobacteraceae bacterium UBA1943 | reverse complement strand
GGGCGACCACCCTGCGCTCGGCTGGCCTGTCGGCGCTGGAGGGAGAGCTGAACATCGGCGCAGGCGCCCTGCGCCCCACGCCCGCCGCCCAGCCGGTCCTGTTCACCGATGCCCGGATCGTGCTGCATCTTGATCCCGATCAAGGCCGGTTGGTGATGGACGATCTGGCGGTGGACGGCCCGTCGCTGAAGTTGCAGGCCGATGGGCACAGCTATCTGCTGGATGCGGCGGGGCAGCGGATGCTTGGCCCCCTTGGCGCGACCCTGCCCGAAACCTTTGTGACCCAGATCCGTTTCCGCGATGTGAAGATCGACCCCGAGGGGCTGTTTCAGGAACCTGCGCAATTCAGCGCGGGTGCGCTGGACCTGCGGCTGCGCGTCGCCCCCTTTCGGGTCGAGGTCGGGCAACTCGCCCTGGCCGAGGATGACCGCCGCCTGCTGGCGCGCGGTGTCGCCAGTGCAGATGCACAGGGCTGGGCGGCCTCGTTCGATTTCAGCCTGAACAAGATCGCGCATGACAAGCTTGTGGCACTGTGGCCGGTGCGGCTGGTGCCGAAAACCCGTGAATGGGTGCAGAAGAACATCCTGCAAGGCAAGCTGTTCGACGTGCGGGCCGCATTGCGCATTACGCCGGGCGCAGAGCCGCGCCTGCATCTGGGTTACAGTTTCGAAAATGCCGACGTGCGATTTGTTCCCAGCCTGCCGCCGATCCGCGAAGGCTATGGCTATGCCACGATTGAAGGCAAAACCAACACCATCGTTCTGTCGCGCGGCAAGGTTACGCCACCCGCAGGTGGCGACATAGATATGGCGGGGTCGGTTTTTCTGGTGCCGGATATCACGCAGAAACCGGCGCAGGCCGACATAAGCCTGAAGACAAGGTCCAGCCTGACGGCGGCGCTGTCGCTCTTGGATCAGCCGCCGTTCCAGTTCCTGACCAAGGCCGACAAGCCGGTTGATCTGGGCGAAGGCGAGGCCACGTTGCAGGCGAAGCTGCACCTGCCGCTGGTGCCCAAGGTCAAGGTGCAGGATGTCGATTATCAGGTTTCGGCGCAGGTCACGCGGTTCCGGTCCGACCGACTGGTGCCGAAGCGGGTCATTACCGCCGATTCCCTGCAAGTTCACGCCGATCGCAGCGGATTGACGATTACGGGGCCGGGCCTGATCAGCGGGGTTCCATTCGATGCAACCTATCATCAGGGCTTTGCTGTGGAAGATCGCGGCAAGGCGCGGATCGAAGGCACGGTTGCGCTGTCGCAGGGGGCTGCGGATGCGTTCGGGCTGGGCCTGCCGGACGGCACCGTTTCCGGCACCGGACGCGCGAATGTGGCAATCGATCTGCATAAGGATCAGCCGGGCAAGCTGCGGCTTACCTCTAATCTGGCAGGCATCACGCTGCGGCTGCCCGATGTGGGCTGGACCAAGGCCTCGGGCGCGACCGGCAAGCTGGAGGCCGTGGTGACCTTGGGCGCCACGCCAAGGGTTGACCAGCTCACGCTGGAGGCTGCCGGTCTCAAGGCTGCCGGTACTGTGGCGGTCAAGCCGGATGGCGGGTTGGACAAGGCGGTTTTCTCGCATGTCACCCTGGCTGGCTGGCTGGACGGGGGCGTTACGATCACCGGGCGCGGCAAGGGGCGGCCAGTCGGGTTGGCGATGACCTCTGGCATGATCGATCTGCGCAAGCTGCCACCCGCCTCGGCGCGCAAGGGGGGCGGGCAGGGTGGGGGGCCGCTGTCGCTGGCGCTCGACCGGCTGGTGGTGGCTGAATCGATCAGCCTGACCGGATTTCGTGGCAACTTCTCGCTGGCGGGCGGGATCAACGGCGATTTCCGCGCCAGCGTGAATGGCGGGGCGGCTGTCGCGGGCAATGTGGTGCCCGCGCCCAATGGCACTTCGGTCCGGCTGGCATCCGACGATGCCGGGGGCGCGCTGCGCGACGCGGGCATCTTTCAAAGCGCCTATGGCGGCAAGCTGTCGCTGGTGCTGGTGCCGCGAAAATCCGGCGGGGCCTATGACGGCAAGGCACGGATCGCCGGGGTTCGGGTGCGAAACGCCAATGTGCTGGCCGAACTGCTGAACGCCATCAGCGTCGTCGGTTTGCTGGAGCAGTTGGACGGTTCCGGTCTGGTCTTTTCCGAGGTTGACGGCGACCTGATCCTGACGCCCAACGCGGTTCAGATCACCCGCGGATCGGCAATTGGCGCCTCGCTTGGCGTGTCGATGGCCGGGGTCTATCAAAGCGGCACGGGGCTGGTTGACATGCAGGGCGTCATCTCGCCCATCTATATGCTGAACGGGATCGGCGCGCTGCTGTCGAAACGTGGCGAGGGGGTCTTCGGTTTCAACTACAGTCTCAAGGGCACGGCCCGCGCGCCGCAGGTTTCGGTCAATCCGCTGTCGATCCTGACGCCGGGAATGTTTCGCGAAATCTTCCGCCGGCCGCCGCCCGTCGTGGGGGAAAGCAAACAATGAAACTGTCGGATTTCGATTTCGACCTGCCCGAGGCGCTGATCGCCACAAGGCCGGCCAAGCCCCGCACCGCCGCCCGGCTGCTCTTGGCCGAAGGCGACAGCATCCGCGACCTGCATGTGCGCGATCTGGTCGATATTTTCCGCCCCGGCGACCGGCTGGTCCTGAACAATACCCGTGTGATCCCCGCGCGCCTGTTCGGCCAGCGCCAGAGGGCGGAGGCGGTGGCCAAGGTGGAAATCACCCTGCTGGAGCCCGCCGCGACCGGCTGGCGAGCCCTCGCCAAACCGCTCCGCAAGGTGCATGTGGGCGAAGTGATCCGCTTTTCGCCCGACCTCTCCGCCACCGTGGCCGAGAAATCCGAAACCGACCTGCGGCTGGAGTTCAACCTCTCCGGCCCTGATTTCGACGCCGCCCTGAACGCGGCGGGCGCGATGCCGCTGCCCCCCTATATCGCCGCCAAACGCCCTGCCGATGCGCATGACCGCGACGATTACCAGACCGTCTTTGCCCGTCATTCCGGGGCTGTGGCCGCCCCCACCGCCAGCTTGCATTTCGACGAGCCGCTTCTGCGCGCACTGGCCGACAAGGGCGTGACCTTCACCGAAGTCACCCTGCATGTCGGCGCGGGCACCTTTCTGCCGGTCAAGGTCGAAGATGTGACCACCCACCGGATGCACGCCGAATGGGGGCAGGTGACGCCACAGGCCGCCGCAGAAATCGCCAAAACCAAGGATGCCGGGGGGAGGGTGATTCCGGTCGGCACCACCGCGCTGCGCCTGATCGAAACCGCCGCCCGATCGGGCCGGATCGAGGCATGGGAGGGGCCGACCGACATCTTCATCTACCCCGGTTTCCGATTTCATGTGACCGATGCGCTGATGACCAACTTTCATCTGCCGAAATCCACGCTGCTGATGCTGGTCTCGGCCTTGATGGGAAAAGAGCGGATGGACCGCATCTATGCCCATGCCATCGGGCAGGGCTATCGGTTCTTCTCCTATGGCGATGCCTCGCTGCTGATCCCCTGACGATGCGCCCTTGGCCAAGGCCGGGGGGCTGTCTGCCCCCCGGACCCCCCGAGGATATTTGTGAACAGATGATGGGAGCTTAGGTTTTCATTAACCCTGAGCGCCTATTCTGGTCCTGCCGAACAGGGAGGGATCCCGATGGCGGCAACAGGTGATGATTCCCTGCCTCGTTGGCTCGGGGCAGGGCGTCACTTGGCCCTATCATCTGTTCATAAATATCCCGGGGTCCGGGGCAGCGCCCCGGTCTGGCCTAGGCCAGGGGCGCTTCATTCCATCACTGGTCGCAATCCGGCTGCGCGGCGCTTTCGGGCGTGATAGGGTCTCGGCGCGAAGGAAAAGGGAATGCGCGATGCTGAAGGTTCTGGCCCAGTCCTGGCCCCTGCTGCTGGGGGTCATGCTGTTGATGGTGGGCAACGGGGTTCAGGGATCTTTATTGGGTATCCGCGGCGGGCTTGAGGGGTTTTCGACCTTTCAGCTGTCGATCATCATGTCCTCTTATTTCGTGGGCTTTCTGGGCGGATCACGGCTGACGCCGGGGATGATCCGTCGGGTGGGCCATGTGCGGGTATTTTCCGCCATGGGCTCGCTGATTTCGGCGGTACTGGTGCTGTATCCGCTGGTCGTCGATGTCTGGGCCTGGTCGGGGTTCCGGCTGCTGATCGGATTCTGCTTTTCCGGCATCTATGTCACTGCCGAAAGCTGGCTGAACAACACCGCCACCAATGAGACGCGGGGCCAGACGCTTTCGGCCTATATGATCGTGCAGATGCTGGGCATCATCGCCAGCCAGGGTCTTTTGGCGCAGGGCGACCCGTCGGGCTATGCGCTGTTCATCATCCCATCGGTTCTGGTGTCCCTGGCGTTCATGCCGGTGCTGCTGGCCGACACGCCTGCACCCACCTTTGACGAGACGCGGGGGATGAGTTTCCGGCGGCTGTTCATCATCTCACCCCTTGGCTGTGTGGGAATGCTGCTGACCGGGGGCGTCTATGCGGCGATGTTCGGCATGGCCTCGGTCTGGGGGGCGATGCGGGGGCTGACCATCGGGCAGATCGCCGCCTTTGGTGCGGCGCTTTATGTCGGCGGGCTGGTGCTGCAATACCCCGTCGGCTGGCTGTCCGACCGGATGGACCGGCGGATGCTGATCCTGTGGCTGGCGGGGGCGGGGACGGTGCTGATGGCGGTCTCGGCGGCGGTCGTGCTGCCCTTCACGCTGGTTCTGGCGGTGGCGCTGCTGCTGGGAGGCATCATCAACCCGCTCTATTCGCTGCTGATTGCCGCGACGAATGACCATCTGACCAAAGAGCAGATGCCCGCGGCCTCGTCTGGCCTGATCTTCCTGAACGGCTTCGGGGCCATTTTCGGGCCGCTGGTCGCGGGCTGGCTGATGCAGCACATCGGTCCGGCGGGGTATTTCCTGCTGCTGGCGATTCTGTTCGGCCTGCTGGCCGGCTATGCCGCCTGGCGGTTGTCGCGCCGCCGTACCCCCAAAGCGCAAGGGCGTTATTCGGGCCTGTCGCCGACGGCGTCTTCGGTTGCGGTCGAGGCGGTGCTGGACAAAGAATGATCGCGGGGTGATTGCAGCCCGGCCCTGAACCTGCCACGTTGGCGCAAACAGGAGGGCGGCGCATGGCAGACCCGGTTGAGGTGCTGGATTTCTGGCTGGGCGAGATTGGCCCCGAGGGCTGGTATGCCGGGGGTGAGGCGCTGGACGGCGAATGCCGCAGCCGGTTTGCCGATATCTGGCAGGCCGCGCGCGAGGGCGGGCTGGAGCATTGGGTCGATGGCGCAGCCGGCACGCTGGCCTATCTGGTGATCTGCGATCAGTTGTCGCGCAACATGCACCGCGGCACGGCCGATGCCTTTGCGACCGATCCGCAGGCCTTGGCCGCTGCGCGCGTGGCCGTGGCCCAAGGCTGGGACATGGACGCGCCCGAGCCGGAGCGGCAGTTTTTCTACATGCCGTTCGAGCATTCAGAGAATGCCGAAGATCAGGCAACGGCGGTGCGGCTGATGGAGGAGCGATTGTCTTCCGACCCCGAGATGGCGTTGCACGCCCGGGCCCATCAGGCTGTCATCGCGCGTTTCGGCCGCTTTCCATCCCGCAATGCGGTGCTGGGCCGGGCCTCGACGGCAGGGGAACAGGCTTGGCTTGACGCAGGCGGCTATGGTGCCGAGGTTCGTGCCTTGCAGGCAAGCCATGCAAAAGGCGCATAGGGGCACGGCGATAGATTTGTTGTTCGGTTTAACTAGATAGTTTAAGGCCAAACTATCTTGAGACGCCCACTGTTTTCTGAGGGAGGAGACGATGGCAGGCCAAAGTTTTGATGTGATCGTGGTGGGCGCTGGCCCCGGCGGTTATGTGGCAGCAATCCGCGCGGCCCAGTTGGGCCAGAAGGTTGCGATCATCGAGCGAGAAAATCTGGGCGGAATCTGCCTGAACTGGGGCTGCATCCCGACCAAAGCCCTGCTGCGCAGCGCCGAGGTATTCCACCTGATGCACCGTGCCAAGGAATTCGGGCTGAAGGTCGAAGGCGCGTCCTTTGATCTGGATGCCGTGGTCGCCCGCAGCCGCGGTGTGGCCAAGCAATTGTCGGGCGGCATCGGCCATCTGATGAAGAAAAACAAGATCACGGTCTTCATGGGCACGGCGACCCTGCCCAAGGCCGGGATCGTTGCGGTCAAGACCGACAAAGGCACCGAAGAGCTGACCGCCAAGGCGATCATCCTGGCCACCGGCGCGCGGGCACGCGAATTGCCGGGGCTGGAGGCCGACGGCGATCTGGTCTGGACCTACCGCCACGCGCTGCAACCCAAGCGGATGCCGAAAAAGCTGCTGGTGATCGGATCGGGCGCGATCGGCATCGAATTCGCCAGCTTCTTCAACACTCTGGGCGCCGATACTACGGTGGTTGAGGTGATGGACCGCGTGCTGCCGGTGGAGGATGCCGAGATTTCGGCCTTTGCCAAGAAGGCCTTTGTCAAGCAGGGCATGAAGATCCTGGAAAAGACCACGGTGAAAAAGCTGGATCGCAGCCCCGGCAAGGTCGTGGCGCATCTGGAGGATGCCAAAGGCACCACGACGCAGGAATTCGATACGGTGATTTCTGCCGTGGGCATCGTCGGCAATGTCGAAAACCTGGGGCTGGAGGCGCTGGGGGTGAAGATCGACCGCACCCATGTGGTGACGGATGAATTCTGCCGCACCGGCATTCCGGGCCTTTATGCCATTGGCGACATTGCCGGTGCGCCCTGGCTGGCGCACAAGGCCAGCCATGAAGGCGTGATGGTGGCCGAGCTGATCGCGGGCGGCCATCCGCATCCGATCAAGCCGAACAGCATCGCGGGCTGCACCTATTGCCATCCGCAGGTGGCATCTGTCGGCCTGACGGAAGCGAAGGCCAAAGAGGCCGGCTATACCGTCAAGGTCGGCCATTTCCCCTTCATCGGCAACGGCAAGGCGATTGCGCTGGGAGAGGCCGAGGGCATGATCAAGACCGTCTTCGATGCCAAGACCGGCGAGTTGCTGGGTGCCCATATGGTCGGCGCCGAGGTGACCGAGCTTATTCAGGGCTATGTCATCGGGCGGACGCTGGAAACCACCGAGGAAGACCTGATGAACACGGTCTTCCCGCATCCGACGCTCAGCGAAATGATGCACGAGGCTGTTCTCGACGCATACGGTCGCGCGTTGCACATCTGATCCGCTTGGGGCAGGCTAGATCAAAGGGGGCTTCGGCCCCCTTTTCCTTTCGGAGGCATCATGCGTACCGCTTTGACGATCTTTGCCATCTGGGCGGCGGGCCTTGGGGCTGCGGCGCAGTTTGGCAAGATGTCGGTGGCGTTTGATGCGCTGGGGCGGGCCTACGCAGCCCATGCCGGGGTGGGGATCGGGTTGATGGTGTCGATCGTCGGCATCGTCGGGCTGATCTTTGGCACGACGGCGGGGTTGCTGGTGGCGCGGGTTGGCCAAAGGCGGGCGATGCTGGTGGCGCTGTGCCTAGGTGCCGGGGTCAGTCTGGTGCAATCGACCTTTCCGCCCTTTGCTGTGATGATGCTGACCCGCGTGCTGGAAGGCGTGTCGCATCTGGCCATTGTGGTGGTTGGCCCGGTGGCGATTGCGGCGGCAGCACCCCCCGCACGTCAGGCGGCGGCGATGACCCTGTGGTCCAGCTTTTTCGGGCTGACCTATGCCGTGCTGTTCTGGCTGGGGCCGGGGCTGATTGCGGCGGCGGGGCCGGGGGCGCTGTTTCAGGCCCATGCGGTCTGGATGCTGGCCTGCGCCGGGGTTCTGGCGGTGCTGATGCCTGCGCCCCCCGCCCGGACAAGGGCACCGGCCAAGGGGATGCTTGCGGAACATCTGGCGATCTATGCCTCGCCCTTCGTTGCGGCTCCGGCAACCGGGTTTGTCTGCTATACCATCACTTACGTCGCGGTTCTGACACTGCTGCCCGGCTTGGCCAGCCCCGGTTGGGGCGGGTTTATCGGCGTGGCGATGCCGCTGGTTTCCATTGGCGTGTCGCTGACGCTGGGGGTGTGGCTGCTGGGGCGGATGCCTGCGTTCCGGCTGGTGCAGGCAGGCTTTGCTGTGGCGGCACTGGCTGCGTTTGGGTTGTGGGCCACCTGGGGGCAGGGGGGGGCCGAGGCGGGGTTTGCGCTGGCGATGGGGGCGGCCCTTGGCATCGTGCAGGGTGCCAGTTTCGCCTCGATCCCGCAGTTGAACCCGATGCCCGAGGATCGTGCCCGCGCTGCCGGGGCGATTGCGCAACTGGGCAATCTGGGCACGACCACAGGCACGCCACTGCTGGCCTGGCTGGTGTCACAGGCCGGGGCATCCGGCCTTGCGCTGTTCGTTCTGGTGTTTTCGGGGCTCGGGATCGCAATTCATGCGGTGCAGGCCCGGCGGCGCCTTACCGCGTGACGGGGCCGCCCGCCGCGCACCAGTCACCAAAGCCGCCAATGTTGTGCGCCTCATACCCCAGACCGCGCAGAACCTCGACCGCACGGCCCGCTCGCCCGCCCATGGCGCAGAACACCGCCACCGGCTTTGCCGGATCAAGGCGCGCATCGTGATCGGGGGCTTTCGGATCGGCTTTCAGCGGTACCAGAGCCAGCGGAATATGCACCGCCCCGGCCGCCGTGCCAGAGGCGCTTACCTCGGCCGCCTCACGGCAGTCGAGCAGGGTAAGCTCTCCTGCCGCCGCCTTGGCGATGGCATCGGCACAGGTCAGCGGCGCAGTCTTGTTGCCGAACAGGTTGAACATGGTCTGATCCTTCGGATTGGGTTGGCAGGAATATATTCAAGCAATTGAATTCGTAAAGGCCGCCTGCCGAAAATCTGCACATCCAGACATTTGTTCACTATTGGTTCACATTTTATGGTTGGAGACTCGGGCAATCCGCCCTACATCTGGCCTTCGTGTCGGGGGTGACCATGGAACAGAAGTTCATCGAGGTGCGCGGCGCGCGCGAGCATAATCTGAAGAACGTCGATGTGGACATTCCGCGCGACAAGCTGACGGTGATTACCGGGCTTTCCGGCTCTGGCAAGTCATCTCTGGCATTCGATACGATCTATGCCGAAGGGCAACGGCGTTACGTCGAAAGCCTGTCGGCCTATGCGCGCCAGTTCCTTGATATGGCGGGCAAGCCGGATGTGGACCATATTTCCGGCCTGTCCCCGGCGATTTCGATCGAGCAGAAGACGACATCGAAAAACCCCCGCTCCACCGTCGGCACGGTAACCGAGATTTACGACTACCTGCGTCTGCTGTTTGCCCGCGTCGGCACGCCCTATTCCCCCGCCACCGGCCTGCCGATCACCGCGATGCAGGTGCAGGATATGGTGGATGCCGTGATGGCAATGGAAGAGGGCACGCGCGCCTACTTGCTGGCGCCCATCGTGCGTGACCGCAAAGGGGAATATAAGAAGGAATTTCTGGAGCTTAGGAAGCAGGGCTTTCAGCGCGTCAAGGTCAACGGCACCTTTCACGATCTGGAAGACCCGCCGACGCTGGACAAGAAGTTCCGCCACAACATCGACGTGGTGGTTGACCGCATCGTGGTGCGCGAGGGGCTGGAGACGCGGCTGGCCGACAGTTTCCGCACCGCGCTGAACCTGGCCGATGGCATCGCCATCATCGAAACCGCCCCGAATGAAGGGGAAGGCGAGCGGATCACCTATTCCGAAAACTTCGCCTGCCCGGTGTCGGGTTTCACCATCCCCGAAATTGAGCCGCGCCTGTTCTCCTTCAACGCCCCCTTCGGCGCCTGCCCGGCCTGCGATGGGCTGGGGGTGGAGCTGTTCTTTGACGAGCGCCTTGTGGTGCCCGACCAGAACCTGTCGATTGCCCAAGGGGCCATTGCGCCATGGGCGAAATCGAAATCGCCCTATTTCACGCAAACGATTGAGGCGCTGTCGAAGCACTACGGCTTTGACCGCAAGGCCAAGTGGAAAGACCTGCCCGAGGCGGTGAAATCCCTGTTCCTCTATGGCTCGAACGGCGAGGAGATCGAGTTCCGCTATGACGAGGGCGGGCGGATCTATCAGGTCAGCCGCGTGTTCGAGGGGGTGATCCCCAACATGGAGCGGCGGTATCGCGAGACGGATTCGGCCTGGTCGCGCGAGGAGATGGAGCGCTATCAGAACAATCGCGCCTGCCACACCTGCAACGGATACCGGCTGAAGCCCGAGGCGCTGGCGGTGAAGATCGCCGGTCTGCATGTGGGGCAGGTGGTGCAGATGTCGATCCGCGAAAGCCATGACTGGATCGGCAAGGTGCCCGAGGCGCTGACCGCGCAAAAGAATGAAATCGCCCGCGCGATCCTGAAGGAAATCCGCGAACGGCTGGGGTTCCTTGTGAATGTCGGCCTTGATTACCTGACGATGAGCCGCAATGCGGGCACGCTTTCGGGCGGAGAAAGCCAGCGGATCAGGCTGGCGTCGCAGATTGGTTCCGGCCTGACTGGTGTGCTCTATGTGCTGGACGAACCCAGCATCGGCCTGCATCAGCGCGACAATGACCGCCTGCTGACCACGCTGAAAAACCTGCGCGATCAGGGGAATACGGTTCTTGTCGTCGAACATGACGAGGATGCGATCCGCGAGGCGGATTATGTGCTGGATATCGGCCCCGGCGCGGGCGTGCATGGCGGCCAGATCATCGCGCGTGGCACCCCGGCCGAGATTGCCGCCGATCCGGCCAGCATCACCGGGCAATATCTGTCGGGCAGCCGCGAGATTGCCGTGCCGAAGGAGCGGCGGGCTGGCAGCGGCAAGAAGCTGACGGTGGTGAAGGCCACCGGCAACAACCTGAAATCCGTCACCGCCGATTTCCCGCTTGGCAAGTTCGTCTGCGTCACCGGCGTTTCGGGCGGCGGCAAATCGACCCTGACGATTGAAACCCTGTTCAAGACCGCCGCGACCCGCCTCAACGGTGCGCATGAAACGCCAGCGCCCTGCGAGACGATCAAGGGTTTTGAACACCTCGACAAGGTGATCGACATTGACCAGCGACCCATCGGACGCACCCCGCGCAGCAACCCCGCCACCTATACCGGCGCCTTTGGCCCGATCCGCGACTGGTTCGCCGGTCTGCCGGAATCGAAGGCGCGGGGCTATCAGCCGGGGCGCTTCAGCTTCAACGTCAAGGGCGGGCGCTGCGAGGCGTGCCAGGGCGACGGCGTCATCAAGATCGAGATGCACTTTCTGCCCGATGTCTATGTGACCTGCGAGACCTGCAAGGGCCACCGTTACAACCGCGAAACGCTGGAAATCAAGTTCAAGAACAAAAGCATAGCGGATGTTCTTGATATGACTTGCGAAGATGCGCGCGAGTTTTTTCAGGCGGTTCCGGCGATCCGCGAAAAGATGGATGCCTTGTGTGAGGTGGGCCTTGGTTACATCAAGGTCGGCCAGCAGGCGACCACCCTGTCGGGCGGTGAGGCGCAGCGGGTGAAGCTGTCGAAGGAACTCAGTCGCCGGGCGACCGGGCGCACGCTCTATATTCTCGACGAGCCCACAACGGGCCTGCATTTCGAGGATGTGCGCAAGCTCTTGGAGGTGTTGCACGCGCTGGTCGATCAGGGCAACACCGTCGTGGTGATCGAACATAACCTCGATGTGATCAAGACCGCCGACTGGATCATCGACATCGGCCCCGAGGGCGGCGATGGCGGCGGCGAGATCGTGGCGACTGGTACGCCTGAACAAGTGGCCAAGGCCGAGCGCAGCCATACAGGGCGCTATCTGAAAGACATGCTGAAGCCGCGGCGCGTTGCGGCGGAGTGAAGGCCGGGGGCCAGCCCCGAGTCCTGGCCCGGCCACGGGCCGGGCGTTCTTCGCTGAAATCGTCCACTCGACGATTTCTGATCGCTCATCACCCCCGGGATATTTGTGCCAAGATGAAGCAGGCTGATGGGCCGGTTGGGTCTTTTGCCTTTGGCCGCCATGGGGTAGGGCTGGCATATGACCTTGCTGGCCGTTCATAACCTGTCCGTCGCGCGCGGCACCATTCCGGTGCTGGAGGGTGTCAGCCTGTCGCTGGCGGCCGGACAGGCGATGGTGCTGCGGGGGCCGAACGGCATCGGCAAGACCACACTTTTGCGCTGCATCGCGGGCCTGCAACCGGCGCTGGAGGGTGCGATCGAGGCTGTCCCCGATGCCATCGCCTATGCCGCCCATGCCGATGGTATCAAGGCCACGCTGACGGTGGCCGAGAATCTGGAATTCTGGGCGGCGATCTTTGGCACCAGGGGCATTGATCATGCGCTTGATGCGATGAACCTGCGCCACCTTGCCACCCGGAGGGGGGCGAACCTGTCGGCGGGGCAAAAGCGGCGGCTGGGTCTGGCGCGAATGCTGGTGACGGGCCGCCCGGTCTGGGCGATGGATGAGCCGACGGTCTCGCTGGATGCGGCTTCGGTCGGACTGTTCGCGGCGGTGGTTTCTGCGCATCTGGGGCAGGGCGGTGTGGCGCTGATTGCCACCCATATCGACCTTGAGCTGGAGGCGCAGGCGCTGGACCTGACGCCCCATCGCGCAAAGCCGCCGCAGGATGGCGGACGCAAGGGTGCCTTTGACGAGGCTTTCGTATGATCGCCCTCCTCCTGCGCGACATAAGGCTTGCGGTCAGGGCGGGCGGTGGCTTTGGCCTTGGGCTGGCGTTTTTCCTGCTGGTGACGGTGATGGTGCCTTTCGGCGTCGGGCCTGAACCGGCGACCTTGGCGAAAATTGCGCCCGGTATCCTGTGGGTCGGCGCGCTCTTGTCGTGCCTGCTGTCGCTGGACCGCATCTTCGCGCTGGATTTCGAGGATGGCTCGCTGGACCTGCTGGCGACCGCGCCCATCCCGCTGGAGGGCGTGGTGGCGGTCAAGGCGCTGGCGCATTGGCTGGTGACGGGGCTGCCGCTGGTGCTGGTGTCGCCCGTGCTGGGGGTGTTGATGAACCTGCCCGGCCCCGGCTATGGCTGGCTGGTCGCCTCGCTGGGGATCGGCACGCCCGCGTTGTCGGTGATCGGCGCCTTTGGCGCGGCGCTGACCGTGGGGCTGAAACGGGGCGGGCTGCTGCTGAGCCTGCTGGTCTTGCCGATGTATGTGCCGACCCTGATCTTTGGTGCCGAAGTGGTGAAGCGCGGGGCCATGGGGCTTGCAACCGGCACACCTTTGGCGCTTCTTGCCGGAATCACGGCGGGGGCGGTGGCGCTGCTGCCGTTCGCGGCGGCTGCGGCAATCCGCGTCAACCTGCGCTAGAGGCTTCGTGCTAGGATAGGCCATGTCGATCTGGGAATATGCCAACCCCAAGAAGTTCATGCAGACCACCGATGTGGTGCTGCCTTGGGTCGCTGCCTTGGCCGTGGCCTGCCTTGTCACGGGCCTTGTCTGGGGGTTCTTTTTCACGCCCGATGCCGACCGCTTCGGCTCGACCGTCAAGATCATCTACCTGCATGTTCCTGCGGCGATGATGGCCACCTCGGCCTGGGCGATGATGCTGGTCACTTCGCTGATCTGGCTGATCCGACGGCACCATGTGTCGGCGCTGTCGGCCAAGGCGGCGGCCCCTGTGGGTCTGTGCTTTACCATCATCGGGCTGGTGACGGGGGCGATCTGGGGCCAGCCGATGTGGGGCACCTGGTGGG
>DDEX01000084.1 GCA_002336845.1 Rhodobacteraceae bacterium UBA1943 | reverse complement strand
GGGTGCGGGGGTGTGAAACCCCCGCGTCCTTCGGTCAGGGCAAGATATGCAACCAGCCCCAGATTGTCAGCATCGACAGTGCCGTGGCAATCAGCACGGCAGAGGCATTGACCCGTTTCGCCACCCCATAAAGATGGGCGAAGAGATAGGCGTTCACCCCCGGCGCCATCGATGAGGTCAGCACAGCCGATCGCAGTTGGTCCACGGTCAGCCCGAAGCCCCAGCGCCCAAGGCCATAGGTGATCGCGGGATGAACCACGATAGACAGCGCGCAGACCATGGCGATGGTTTTCATGTCGCCTTCGGGGCGATAGCGCAGCAGCACGCCGCCCAGCCCGAACAGCGACGCAGGCACCGCCGCCTTGGCCAAAAGATCGACCGCCCCGCCCAGAATGGTCGGCACCGGCAGATGCAGCAGGTTGAACGCCAGCCCCGACAGCACCCCCAGAACCATCGGTTGCCGCAGGATGCCCTTGACGATCTGTCCTGCCAACCGTGCAGGGTGCGTCAGCCGCCCGTGCGACCGCGCCAGCTCCATCATGATGATGCCAAAGGTATAGAACATCGGCGAATGCAGCGCGATGATCGAGAAATTACCGGCCAGTGCCGCCTCGCCATAGGCCCGCTCGGTGATCGGCACGCCCAGAAGCAACGAGTTCGAGAACAGGCAGGCAAACCCGATGGCCACCGCATCCTCGGGCGGGCGGCCAAAGATATGCCGCGCCCCCAGATAGCCCAGCACATAGCAGGAAAACGCCCCGATATAGAACGACAGGAACAGGCCCCATTCTGCGGCCATCGCCATGTCGAGTCCTGCGATGGATTTGAACAGCAGGCAGGGCACCGCGAAACTTTGGGCAAAGCGCATCAGACCATCGACGGCGGCTTCGGAAAAGCCCAGCCAGCGCGCGGCGGCATAGCCGAAGCCGATCACCAGAAAGACCGGCAGAATAACGTCAAGCAGCGCGCTCATGGGACGTTGTCGAAGGTCAGCACCATGCCGTCATGGGCCGGGCGGATATGGGGCGGCAGTTCGGTCAGCAGGGTTTCGTAATCCATATCAAGGTGCATGTTGGTCAGCACCGCCTGCGCCGGACGCGCCTGGTCGATCCAGCCCAGAGTCATTGCCAGATGGGCATGGGTCGGGTGGGGCTTTCGGCGCAACGCATCGACGATCCAGCAATCCAGCCCGGCAAGGACCGGCCAGCTTTGCTCGGGGATCGCCACGGCATCTGGCAGATAGGCCACGTTGCCCATCCGAAAGCCAAGCGCCTCCATGCTGCCATGGTCTGCCTTGAACGGGATCAGCCGCACCACGCCCCCCGCACCTGAAACCTCCACCGGCCCGTCGATGCCGTGCAGATCCAGGATCGGCGGATAGGGACTGCCCTCTGGCTGGATGAAGGCATAGCCAAAGCGCGAGATCAACGCATCCTGCGTTGGCCCATCCGCCCAGACCGGAAGGCGGTGGCGCAGGTTGAAGACGACCTGCCGCAGATCGTCGATGCCATGGGTATGATCGGCATGGGAGTGGGTAAAGACCACCCCATCCAGCTCTCCTACACCTGCATCCAGCAACTGGTCACGCATGTCGGGCGAGGTGTCGATCAACACCCGTGTCACGCCCTCACCCGCAATACGCTCGACCAGCAGCGAACAGCGGCGGCGGCGGTTTTTCGGGTTCACCGGGTCGCAATCCCCCCAGTCGCCGCCCAGTCGCGGCACCCCGCCCGACGAGCCGCAGCCAAGGATGGTAAACCGCAGGCTCGCCATGATCAGGCCGCCCGCGCAACGGACGCTGCCTTGGTGAACAGCCGGTCAAAATTGGCACTGGTGGCGGCGGCGAACTCGGCTTCGGTCAGGCCAAAGACCTGCGCGCCGACCTTGGCGGTAAAGGCGGTATAGGCCGGCTCATTCCGCCGCCCGCGATGGGGCGGGGGGGCCAGATAGGGGCTGTCGGTCTCCAGCAGAATACGGTCCAGCGGCGCCTTGGCAAAGATATCGCGCAAGGCCCCGCTTTTCGGAAAGGCGGCAATCCCCGACATCGACAGATAGAACCCCATGTCCAGCGCGGCCTGCGCCAGCCCTTGGCCAGAGGAAAAGCAGTGCATCACGCAGGAATAGGGGCGCTGCGCCATGCCCTCGGCCAGAATGGCCGCCATGTCGTCATCGGCGTCGCGGGCGTGGATGATCAGCGGCAGGCCGGTTTCCTGCGCCGCCTGAATATGCACCCGCAGGCTGGCCTGCTGCATGGTCTTGCTGTCGGGGGTATAGTGATAGTCAAGCCCGGTCTCGCCGATGCCAACCATCTTCGGGTGCCGGGCCAGAGCCACCAGATCCTCGACCGTTACCGGCGGTTCTTCGGTGACGCTCATCGGATGGATGCCGGCGGCATAAAAGATGCCGTCATGCGCCGCCACAATCTCCTGCACGCGGGGCAGGTTCTTCAGCCGGGTGCAGATCGTCACCATCCGCGTCACCCCGGCGGCGCGGGCGCGGGCGATGACTTCGGGCAGTTCATCGTTGAAATCGGCGAAATCCAGATGGCAATGGCTGTCCACAATCTCGGGGGGCATCTGGGTCATTCGTCCGCTCGTCTTTGCCCTTCATCTTGGCCCAAATATCCCACGGGGGTC
>DDEX01000026.1 GCA_002336845.1 Rhodobacteraceae bacterium UBA1943 | reverse complement strand
CCCGGATACCAGTTCTGCACGGTGGAGTATTTTACCTCGGCATCCTCAAGGATGACGATTTCCACCACGGCGGCATGGAGTTGGTGGGTGTCGCGCTTGGGCGCGGTGCAACCCTCCAGATAGCTGACATAGGCGCCCTTGTCGGCGATGATCAGCGTGCGTTCAAATTGCCCGGTATTCTCGGCATTGATGCGGAAATAGGTGCTCAACTCCATCGGGCATTTGGTGCCTGGCGGGATATAGACGAAGGAACCATCTGAAAACACGGCAGAATTCAGCGTGGCGAAGAAGTTGTCCGATTGCGGCACAACGCTGCCCAGATATTTCTGCACCAGCTCCGGGTGTTCGCGCACGGCTTCGGAGATCGAGCAGAAGATGACCCCCGCCTTCTTCAGCTCTTCCTTGAAGGTGGTGCCGACCGACACGCTGTCAAAAACCGCATCCACGGCCACCTTGCGCTCGCCCTCGGGCGCTTCAACACCGGCCAGAAGCGCCTGTTCTTTCAGGGGAATCCCAAGTTTCGCATAGGTTGCCAGCAGCTTGGGGTCCACCTCGTCCAGCGACTTCGGCTTTTGCGCCATGCTTTTCGGTTTGGCGTAGTAATACTGGTCCTGATAGTCGATTTCCGGGTAATGCAGCATCGCCCAACGGGGCTCTTCCATCTGCAACCAGCGGCGATAGGCAGCCAGACGCCAGTCCAGCATCCACTGTGGCTCGCCGTTCTTTTCCGAAATCAGCCGAACGATGTCTTCCGACAGGCCCTTGGGGGCATATTCGGTCTCGATTTCGGTTTCCCAGCCGTATTTATACTTGCCGGCCATGGCCTGCACGGTCTCGATCGTTTCCCGATCAACCCCTTCGCGGACTTCCGTTTCCACAACAGCCATGGCTTTCCCTTCCCTTGCAGGGGCTTACGCCCCAAACTTCATGCCGCGCGCGAACGGATGCGGCGGTATTCGCGGCCCCACGCCTCGGCAAAGCGCAGCACCTCTTCCTTTGTCGTCTGCGGCCCGATCGAGATGCGGATGGCTTGCGCCGCCTGATCCTGATCGAACCCCATCGCCTGTAACACCCGGCTGGCCCTGACCTTGCCGGACGAACAGGCAGAACCCGCCGAAACCGCAAAGCCCGCCAGATCCATCGCCATCACCTGCGTCTCGCCCTTCCAGCCGGGGGCGATCAGGCACAGGGTATTGGGCAGGCGTTGCGCAGATTTCCCGACCGAAATAGTCCCAAATTCTTGCGCCGACAATGCTGAGTCTAGAATATTTCTAATCTCGGCCACCTGCTCCCACACGCCATTTTCCAGATCACGCACGGCAGCCTCGGCGGCGGCGGCGAAACCGGCGATTCCGATGATGTTCTCGGTGCCCGCCCGGCGGCCCATTTCCTGTCCGCCGCCCCGCAGTTGCGGCTGAATATCCAGCCCCCGCCGCAGGATCAGCGCGCCGATCCCCTTTGGCCCGCCCAGCTTGTGGGCCGAAACCAACCCCATGTCGCAGCCCAGCCAGTTGAAGGCCAGCGGCAGCTTGCCAAAGCCTTGCGTCAGGTCGCTTACGGCCAGCCCCTCCGGCAGATCCTGCACGATGCCGGTTTCGGAATTGGCCAGTTGCAGGGCTGACCGAGCTGGATCTGCCACCGCTACCTTGCCCGCCGCATCGACAGGCAGGCTGCCATCACACCAGGCTGCGACCGAATCATGCTCGACCGGCGCACAGGTCAAGCCGCGCCCGGCGCAGGCCAGCGCTGCCGCCTCGGTCGCGCCAGAGGTGAACACGATGTCTGCCCCATCGGCCCCCAGCGCCGCCGCGATCTTGGCCCGCGACCGTTCGATCAGTGCCTTGGCCGTACGACCCTCGGCATGAACCGAGGAGGGGTTGCCCGCCAGATCCATCGCCGCGACCATCGCCGCCCGCGCCTCGGGGCGCAGCGGCGTTGTGGCGTTCCAGTCCAGATAGGCGCGGCTCATTCGTCCACCACGCGGAACAGCGCGGGCACGGCCGGGCAGGGTTTCATCTTGTTCGAGATCACCTCGGCCAGCGTCGTCTGGTGCAGGAACACATAGACATGGGCCGAAAGCCCCTCCCACAGCCGGTTGGTCAGGCTTTGCGCCCGGCTGCCCGAGACGGCTCCCGAAGCCCCTGCCCCGGTGTGCATGGCGTCCACCGTTTCCTCGACCGCCTCCATCACATCGGCCACCCGGATATCCTCGGGCTTGCGCGCCAGCCGATAGCCGCCGCCCGGCCCCCGCACCGCCTCGACCAGACCGGCGCGGCGCAGCTTGACGAACAACTGCTCCAGATACGGCAGCGAGATGTCCTGGCGGCGCGATATTTCGGCCAGGGATCGCAGGTCATCCCCGTGGGCCAGCGCCAGATCGGCCAGCGCCACCATCGCATAGCGTCCTTTTGTCGAGAGTTTCATGCCCACCAGCCCAAAAACATTGACGCCAATCGCCCCGGCCATTACCTGAGTTCGGCAACACCGTCGGGGCTTTCCTTGGAACGGTTCTAAGTTATCTGAGTGATTTTGTCAACAATCACTCACTCATGCAGGCGGAACGAATGCCCGAAGTAATTTTTGCCGGTCCCGAAGGTCGCCTTGAAGGGCGCTATCACCCCCAGAAGGACCGTGACGCCCCCATTGCCATCGTGCTGCACCCGCACCCGAATTATGGCGGCACGATGAATAACAAGGTTGTCTATAACCTGCATTACGCCTTCTACAACCTGGGCTTTACCGTGCTGCGGTTCAATTTCCGCGGCGTTGGGCGCAGCCAGGGCGAATATGACATGGGCATCGGAGAGCTGTCCGACGCGGCAAGCGCGCTGGATTACCTGCAATCGATGAACCAGAATTCCAAGCATTGCTGGGTCGCCGGGTTCTCGTTCGGCGCCTGGGTGGGGATGCAGCTTTTGATGCGGCGGCCCGAAATCACCGGCTTTGTCTCGGTCGCGCCGCCCGCAAACATGTATGATTTCAGCTTCCTCGCACCCTGCCCTTCGTCTGGCCTGATCATCAATGGCACCGCCGACAAGGTGGCGCCGCCCAAGGATACGCTGTCTTTGGTGAACAAGCTGCATGAGCAGAAGGGCATCACCATCACGCATGAGCAGGTTGAAGGCGCCGACCACTTCTTCAAGGATGAAGAGGCGCATATGAAGCCGATGATCGACACGGTGTCCGCCTATGTAAAGCGGCGGCTGGGCGAGGTCACGCGCTGATGGGCATTCTGCAAGAGCTGACCGAAAAGCTTGCGCAGGATGTGCTGGATGCGCAGGAAGAACTGGGTGACGACCGGTTCTATGAAAAGGTGTCCAAGGTGTTGCTGGATGCCTCGCCCACCACGCAAGAGGCCTATATGACGGCGGTTCGTGTGATCCTGGCAGAGCGCAAGGCCCGCAAGTTCCTTGAGGCCAACCTGAAGGCCAAGCGCACCGGCGGGGCCGCCCCGCAGGCGCCACGGGATTCGGTGGGTCATTGAGCGACCTTGACGCGCAATTCGCCTTTCTGAACGAGGCGGATCGCCTGAAATCGGTCTTGCGCGCGACGACCCTGTGCGATGGCTCGCGGCGGGAAAACTCGGGCGAGCATTCCTGGCATCTGGCGCTTTATGCGATGGTGCTGGCGGATCAGGCAGCGCCCGGCGTTGATATCAATCAAGTGATTAAAATGCTGCTGCTCCACGATCTGGTGGAGATTGACGTGGGCGACGTGCCGATCCATTCGGCCAATGGCCAGGCCCATGCCAGCGCCGAGACGGTGGCGGCAGAACAACGCGCCGCCGACCGGATTTTCGGCCTGCTGCCCCCCGCTCAGGCCGCCGCCTTCCGCGCCCTATGGGATGAGTTCGAGGCCGCCGAGACCCCCGACGCCCTGTTCGCCAAAAGCCTCGACCGGGTGCAGCCGGTCATGGCCAACCTGCAATCGGGCGGCGGGACTTGGGTGACTTATGATGTCACCTATGACCAGTTGGAATCCCGCGTGGGGGTGAAAATCACCAAGGGCGCGCCGGGGGTTTGGGAGTGGGTCAAGGCGCAGGCGCGGGAATGGTTCGCCTGAATAGGCAGAAACGGGCGGTTGCGGCCGTTCTGGGTCTGGCGATATGCCTTGCCTGCTCGGCTTTGTTTCTTTGGGCGACGACGGGCTTTTATGGGACAAGCTTTGACACTTTGTCTCAGGCCCTCCAACCCTCTCAGACATTGGTGACATCGGACGATGTTTATCCCTGCAATCGCCTGAATGGACAGGGGTCGGATGACAGCTTCTCTGTCCTGCTTCTCTGGGCTCTTCTGCCACTTTTGCTCTGGCGCATCTGGCATTTTCGCAACGCCCCCGGCTGGGGTGAGACCGTCACATTCCTTGTTCTGTCCGCTCCTGCCGCCTTGTTTCTGATCGGCATCGCAACCTGTGCGAATGTCGCGTTGACCCTTCTGGCCGGAAAGAACCTTGCGCTGCTTGGCTGCCTTTTGGGCTGGGGGCTGGCAGCCTTTGGTTTCGGCTGGCCGGGCAAATCAAGATGATGCTGCGGCAAATCGGTATGCCATTGCATACCATCTTTCCCCACCCCCTCTTTTCCGCTATGCAACCCCCAGCGAATCCCCAACCGAAAGGGCAGACCCGTGACCAAGATCAAGGTAGCCAACCCCGTTGTCGAGATGGACGGCGACGAGATGACCCGGATCATCTGGGACTTCATCAAGAAAAAGCTGATCCTGCCCTATCTGGATATTGACCTGCTCTACTACGATCTGGGCATCGAAAGCCGCGATGCGACCAACGACCAGATCACCATCGACGCTGCCAACAAGACCAAAGAGGTCGGCGTGGCGGTGAAATGCGCCACCATCACCCCCGACGAACAGCGGGTTGAGGAATTCGGCCTGAAGGAAATGTGGAAGTCGCCCAACGGCACGATCCGCAACATCCTGGGCGGCGTGATCTTCCGCGAGCCGATCATCTGCCAGAACGTGCCGCGCCTTGTGCCACACTGGACCAAGCCGATCGTGGTTGGCCGTCACGCCTTTGGCGACCAGTATCGCGCCACCGACTTCAAGTTCCCCGGCAAGGGCAAGCTGACGATGAAATTCGTCGGCGACGACGGCACGGTGATTGAAAAGGACGTCTATTCCGCGCCGTCCTCGGGCGTCTATATGGGCATGTATAACCTGGACGCCTCGATCTACGATTTCGCCCGCGCCTCGCTGAACTATGGCCTTGTGCGCAATGTGCCCGTGTATCTTTCGACCAAGAACACCATCCTCAAGGCCTATGACGGCCGCTTCAAGGACATCTTCCAGGAGGTGTTTGACACTGAATTTGCGGATCAGTTCAAGAAAGCCGGCCTGACCTATGAGCACCGCCTGATCGACGACATGGTGGCAAGCGCGCTGAAATGGTCTGGCGGTTATGTCTGGGCCTGCAAGAACTATGACGGCGACGTGCAGTCCGACATCGTGGCGCAGGGCTTCGGCTCACTGGGCCTGATGACCTCGGTGCTGATGACGCCCGATGGCAAGATTGTCGAGGCCGAAGCCGCCCACGGCACGGTGACCCGCCACTACCGTGAGCATCAGAAGGGCAAGGAGACCTCGACCAACTCCATCGCCTCGATCTTCGCCTGGACCGGCGGGTTGAAGCACCGCGCCAAGCTGGATGGCAACGAGCAACTGGCCCGTTTTGCCACCACGCTGGAAAAGGTCTGCGTGCAGACCGTCGAGGACGGCTGGATGACCAAGGATCTGGCGCTGCTGGTCGGCCCCGATCAGAAGTGGCTCTCGACCATGGGCTATCTGGAAAAGGTGGATGAATACCTGAACAAGGCGCTTCAGGGCTGATCCGAAAGCCGATTGCAGGAAAGGGCCGGGAGATTTCCCGGCCCTTTTCCGTTTTCCTAGCGCGTGACAAGGCCATAGCGGCTGGCGTCAAAGTTGCCGCGCACGACATAGCCCTGCACTTTGAAGCCACCGCCATTCAGCGCAACGCAGCTTTTGTCATCGGACTGGATCGAGACCTGGGTGATCGCCATGCCGTTGCCCAACGTGGCGCTGTGGACGATGCCAAGCTGGTGGCCAGCGCGATCAACCAGCGGATAGCCGTTGAAGGCCGTGGTATTGCCGGTCTTGCTGGCGCAAGGCAGCCGCTTCGGAACGGTGGGCGGTTTTGCCGAGGTGGTGGAAACCGCCACAGCCCCGGGAACGGCGCCCGGAGGCGTGCCGGTCGGGGTGGTTGTGGTCCCGCATGTGCCGACGCAGGCCGAGGCACCTGCCACCCCGCCGACACCGACCGACACATCGGCAACCGTGCCCCCGGAAGTGCCCACCGTGCCACTGGCGCCAACAGCATCACCGACAGAAACGTCCGCCGAGGCGACGCTGCCGCCGCCAACGGAAACACCGGCCGAAATGCCGCCAATCTCGGCGCCAATACCTATGCCGCCGCTCAGCGGACCGGCCATGGCGGGCCCGGAGAAAGCGATAGCCAAGGGCACGAAGACAACAAGCGACCGAAGGGCGCGAGCTTTTACTATCAATTCACACATATTGACCTCTTTCAATTCGAGGCCGACAAAGTGCTTGCACCAGAATTGGTGCATCCAGGCAGCCAAGCCGACCAGAGCACCCCCACAAGGCTATGATAGTCCGATCTGGTTAAAAATCAATTAATCTTGGATATATCTTATTGACCGGGTATTGGCGGGCAGTTTGCAAAGCCCGCCAATACCCCCGTTTCATCGCAGGTTGCCTACAAAAGCGGATCGTTCGGCTGCAAGGGCAAGCCGTGGTATCCGATATCGCGCAACAGATGCGGTGTCAGATCGCGCAGGTCCGGCGGGCGCGCCTTGCGGAAACGGCCACGCAACAGGGCCAGAACGGCAGCCGCCAGAACCTTGCCGGCGCCATGGGCCGCAAGAACCGCGTCGATCGAGGGCAGCGGGGACAGCCCCGCCCTGCTTTCACTATAGGTCATGGAATTTCCCGGACGTGTTGCCACGAAACCGGCCTTTTGGTTTGAGATTTGGATATCCGGTTACCGGAACGCCTTTGCCCTAAGGCAGATAAGCGGCAGATCACGGGACTGGATGGTTCTGGAAGTGGGCAAAGTGCCCGGGCTTACACGCGTCGATGCGACGACAAGGTCCAGCCGGTCGCGCGGGTATAATCATAGCAAGTCATGATACGCCCCCTTTATGTTGTTGCGCCGGATACCCGACTGCTAGCGCGCCGCGCCAATGTCTGCCAAGCCGCAGACGGCGCCGCGCCAGCCAAACTTGCGTCCTGAGGCATCCCGGCCACAGGCTTGTCATTGGCAGGCGCCGTGCTAGGACTTTGCTGCATGACAGGACTCCCGCAGCCTTTGCCCGATATCGCCCCCACCGAAACGGGGCGGCCATGGCTGCGGCTGGCCTGTGCCGGTCTGCTGCTGGCGTGGCTTGGCACATTGCAGGTTCTGTGGCGCTGCCTGGCCGAAGGGGGGCAGATGTGGCTTCAGGCCGATTGGCTGATCAATCTGGCCGCAGGGCCGGTGCGCCGCGGTCCTTTTGGCGAGGCGTTGATCCGGTTTGCCGAATTTGTCGGCATGACCCCGCTTGCCATGGTCGGGCTGGTGCAGGCCATTCTGGTCTCGGCGTTGTTTCTTGCCACCTTGCGGCTGGTTGCCATCCAGACCCGCCCGGCCATGGTTCTGGCGGTGTTCTCGGCCGGGTTCTTCGCGGTCTTGTGGAGCGCGGATGCCCTTGCCGGGCTGCGCAAGGAAACCATCCCGTTGTTGGCCATTGTCCTGCTGGCCCTGCCCGGCGCGGGCCTTGGGCGTCTGCTGGTGTCGGCTGGCCTGTTGGCAGCGGGGGCCTGGGGGCATGAAGTCGCGGTTCTGCTGGCCCCGGCCTGGGGTGTCACCTTGTTGTTGCTGCCGCCGCAATGCTCGCGCCGCGCGCAAGCCGTCGTGGCGGCGGTAACCGCCGCGGTCGTGCTGTGGGCCGCCCTTTATGCGCTGGGGCATCCCAATGTGGCCGATACCACTGCCATCTGCGAGCGAATCACCCGGCTTGGCCCGCTGCACCCGGCCTTTTGCGACGGGGCCATCGCATGGCTCGGGACCGACCGGAACGGCCCCGGCACGCTGCGGCTTGCGCTGGAGGCCAGCCGCAACCTCTATCTTCTTCCGATCAGCGTCGCGCTTTCTGTGGCACCGCTGGTTTATCTGTGCCGCCTTGCCAGGCCGGACCGCCGCCTGATGGTGCTGATCCTGCTTGCCGCCGCGCCGCCCCTGCTGCTTTATCCGCTGGCGATTGACTGGGGGCGCTGGGTGTCGGTTCAGGTCTCGACCGTCTCCATCCTGCTTTTGGGTCTTGCCGCCGCTGACAGGTTCCGCCCCGAACCGGCGCCCCGCCCTGCCACTCTGGCGGTCTGGCTGCTTCTGGCCGTGGCGGCAGGTTTGCAGGCCATGACCGAAGTGCACCCCGGCGCCCTGCTGTTTCGCCTTTTCAACGGCTTCGTGGTTTAGGCTTGCCGAGGCAGAGCGGGGAGGATACGGGCTGCATTCATGTCAGATGTTGCGCGCCATACCCGGTTCGAGGATGCCCAGGGCCTGATCTTCGGCACGCTGATGTGCGCGCTGGGGCTACAGTTCCTGCGCCATGCGGGGTTCATCACCGGCCAGACGGCGGGCCTTGCGCTGCTGATCTCTTATGCCACGGGCTGGGCGTTCGGGCCGGTGTTCTTTGTCATCAACCTGCCCTTCTACTGGCTGGGATACAAACGGATCGGGCTGGCCTTTACGATAAAAAGCCTGATCTCGGTCACCCTGCTGTCGGTCTTTGCCGGGGCTATGCCGAAATATCTGGCCTTTTCCACGCTGCATCCGCTGCTGGCGGGGGTGCTGTTCGGCTTTGTCACTGGCGCGGGCCTGCTGGCGCTGTTTCGTCATGGCGCAAGCCTTGGCGGCATCGGCATTGTCGCGCTGATGGTGCAGGACCGCACCGGGTTTCGGGCGGGCTGGTTGCAGATGGGCTTCGATGCCGTTCTGTTCGCGCTGGCCTTTCTTTGGATTCCGGCCGACCGCATCCTGTGGTCGCTGCCCGGCGTGATCATTCTGAATGCGGTTCTGGCGATCAATCATCGCCGCGACCGTTATGTGGCGACCTGATAGGTCATAAGAGTTGACATTTCTGCGGCGTGGCGCATCATGGCCCCATGCCAGACACCCTGCCCCGCTATACCCGGCTTGAAGATGCCCAAGGGCTGTTCGTCTCGATCGTCGGCGGCGCCTTCGGCATCCTTTTGCTGCGCACCGCTGGCTTGATGACCGGCGGCACGGCCGGGTTGGCGCTGCTGATCAGCTATGCCGCCGGATGGGGGTTCGGCTGGGTGTTCTTTACCGTCAACCTGCCGTTCTACGTCTTTGCCTGGGCGCGCAAGGGGCCAGTCTTTGCGGTGAAATCCTTTCTTGCCGTCACCGCCGTAAGCTGGCTGGCCGAGGCGCTGCCAAAGTGGATCACCATCAGCCATCTGCACCCCGGCGCAGCCGCCCTTCTGTTCGGCGTCATTGCAGGTGTCGGCCTGCTGGGGCTGTTTCGCCATGGCTCATCGCTGGGGGGCGTTTCCATCGTTGCGGTCATCCTGCAAGATGCCACCGGCATCCGCGCGGGCTGGATCCAGCTTGGCTGGGATGCCTGCCTGTTTACCGCCGCGTTGTTCATTCTGCCGTTCGACCGGGTGGCCTGGTCGCTGCTGGGGGCGGCTGTGCTGAACCTTGTCATCGCGATGAACCACCGGCGCGACTGGTATCTGCCGCAATAGCCGGGTTTCGCTGTCTCTGGCCAAATGGCGCGCAGTCGTGTATGCGCTGCACCGCAGCTAACAGGACAGATCATGGACCTTCGCAATATCGCGATCATCGCTCACGTTGACCACGGCAAGACCACGCTGGTGGATGAGCTTCTCAAGCAGTCCGGGTCTTTCCGCGACAATCAGGCCGTGTCGGAACGGGCGATGGACAGCAATGACATCGAACGTGAACGCGGCATCACCATTCTGGCGAAATGCACCAGCGTCGAACACAACGGCGTGCGCATCAACATCGTCGATACCCCCGGCCACGCCGATTTCGGCGGCGAGGTTGAGCGTATCCTGAACATGGTCGATGGCGTCTGCCTGCTGGTCGATGCCGCCGAAGGCCCGATGCCGCAGACGAAATTCGTGACCTCCAAGGCGCTGGCGCTGGGGCTGCGGCCCATCGTGGTGCTGAACAAGGTTGACAAGCCCGATGCCGAACCCGACCGCGCGCTGAACGAAGTGTTCGATCTGTTCGCCAACCTGGGTGCCAGCGACGAGCAGCTTGATTTTCCGCATGTTTACGCCTCTGGCCGGTCCGGCTGGGCCGATCTGGAGCTGGATGGCCCGCGCAAGGATTTGACTGCCCTGTTCGACCTGATCGTCAAGCATGTGCCACCGCCCAAGCAGGTTGAAAAGGCGGCGGAGCCGTTCAAGATGCTCGCCACCACCCTGTCGGCCGACCCGTTCATCGGGCGCATCCTGACCGGACGGGTCGAGGCGGGCACGTTGAAAGTGGGCGAACAGCTCAAGGCGCTGACGCGCACAGGCGAACGGATCGAACAGTTCCGGGTGACCAAGATCCTCGCCTTCCGCGGCCTGACCCAGACCGCGATTGACGAGGCGCAATCGGGCGACATCGTGACCATCGCCGGCATGAGCAAGGCGACCGTCGCCGATACGCTCTGCGCGCTCGAGGTCGATACCGCCCTGCCCGCCCAGCCGATTGACCCGCCGACCATCACCGTGACCTTCGGCATCAACGACTCGCCCCTGGCGGGCCGCGATGGCAACAAGGTGCAAAGCCGCGTCATCCGCGACCGCCTGAACAAGGAAGCCGAGGTCAACGTGGCGATCAAGATCGCCGACACCCCCGGCGGCGAGGCCTTTGAGGTTTCGGGCCGTGGCGAATTGCAGATGGGCGTTCTGATCGAAAACATGCGCCGCGAAGGCTTTGAGCTGTCGATCAGCCGCCCCCGCGTGATCATGCGCGACGAGGACGGCACCCGGATGGAGCCGGTCGAGGAAGTCATCGTTGACGTGGATGACGAATACTCGGGCGCCGTGATCGACAAGCTGACCGGCGAACGCAAGGGCGATCTGGTCGAGATGAAGCCCGCTGGCGTTGGCAAGACCCGCATCGTGGCGCATGTGCCGTCACGCGGGCTGATCGGGTATCACGGTCAGTTCCTGACCGACACCCGCGGCACCGGCGTTCTGAACCGCATCTTCCACGGCTGGGTCGCCCATAAGGGCCCGATTCAGGGCCGTCGTCAGGGCGTGCTGATCAGCATGGAAAACGGGGTTTCGGTGGCTTATGCGCTGTGGAACCTGGAAGACCGCGGCCGCATGTTCATCGGCGCGCAGGAAAACGTGTATGAAGGCATGATCATCGGCGAGCATTCGCGCGACAATGATCTGGAAGTGAACCCGCTGAAGGGCAAGAAGCTGACCAACGTCCGCGCCTCGGGCACCGACGAAGCGGTACGCCTGACGCCGCATGTCAAGATGAGCCTGGAAGAGGCCATCGCCTATATCGACGATGACGAGCTGGTCGAGGTCACGCCCAAGATCATCCGCCTGCGCAAGCGCGTGCTGGACCCGCACGAGAGGAAGCGCACCGCGCGCAGCCAGTAAGGCAGAGAGGGGCGCTGCCCCTCGGCTTCGCCTCACCCCGGAGTATTTGAAGAAGGGCAAGAGCTTGGCTTTTGCCCTTTTTCCATTTGCCCTTCTGCAAATACTCTCGGGGGGTCCGGGGGGCGAAGCGCCCCCGGCTTTCTTATGCCAGGGGCTGCGCCCGTTCCACCAGCCGCGCGAAGAAGCTGGCACCCACCGGGGCGGCCTCATCATTGAAGTCATAGGCGGCGTGGTGCAGGCCCGCGCCGGGGCCTGTGCCAAGGAACAGATAGGCGCCGGGCCGCGCCTCCAGCATATAGCTGAAATCCTCGGACCCCATCTCACGCACCGAATTGGCATTCACCAGATCGGGGCCAGATATCTCGCGCGCGACCTCGGCGGCAAAGGCGGCGTTTTCGGCGTGGTTGATGGTGGCGGGGTAACCCCAGTCATAGTCGATCCGGGCTTGCACGTTATAGGCGGCGGCGTGGCCCTCGACGATTTCGTAGAACCGCTTTTTCAAAAGGTGGCGCACCTCGGGCTTGAAGCAGCGGATGGTGGCGCAGAACATCGCCTCTTCGGGGATGATGTTGCTGGCAGTGCCGGTGTGGATCTGGGTGACCGAGATCACCGCCTCATCCAGCGCATAGACGTTGCGGGGGATGATGGTCTGGATCGCCTGCACCATGCCGACCACGGCCACCACCGGATCCACCGTTTCATGCGGGGTGGCGCCATGGCCACCCTTGCCGGTCAGATAGACATAGGCGGTATCGACCGAGGCCATCAGCGCATCGGGTGTGGTCAGGAACTGGCCGAAGGGCACATTGGGCGCGTTATGGATGCCGTACACCTGTGCAACGCCAAAGCGGTCCATGACACCTTCCTGCACCATGACCTGACCGCCGCCGCCATCTTCTTCCGCAGGCTGGAACAGCAGGGCCACGCGGCCTGAAAACTTGCGGGTTTCGGCCAGATATTTTGCCGCGCCCAGCAGCATCGTCACATGACCATCGTGGCCGCAGGCGTGCATCTTGCCGGGCACCTTGGACGCATGTACAGCGCCGGTCATCTCCTCGATCGGCAGGGCGTCCATATCGGCGCGCAGGCCGATCGTCGGGCCCGGCCCCTGCCCGTTGATGATGGCGACGATGCCGGTCTTGGCAATGCCGGTGTGGATTTCATCGACGCCGATCTCGCGCAGACGCGCCTCGATCCAGCCCGCCGTCTCGAAACAGTCAAAGGCCAGTTCGGGATGCTGGTGCAGATGGCGACGCCAGCCCTTCATTTCCTCGGCATAGGCTGCGATACGGTTCAAGACGGGCATGGGACACTCCTGTTCTGCCCTTTGATCAAATCGCAAAACCGGGGAAACGGCAATGCCTACGACCGACAGCGACCGGCTGGTTCATGACGAAAATGGCGGAATGCCGCGCCTGTTGGAGATCATGCGCCGTCTGCGCGACCCCGCCACCGGTTGCCCCTGGGACATCGAGCAGACTTTCGCCACCATCGCCCCCTACACGCTGGAGGAGGCGCATGAGGTGGGCGACGCGATCGAGCGGCAGGCCTGGGAGGAGCTGCCGGGAGAGCTGGGTGACCTGCTGTTTCAGGTGGTGTTCCACGCCCAGATGGCGTGCGATGCGGGCCTGTTCGGCTTTGATGATGTGGTCCGCGCGATTGCCGACAAGATGGTGGCCCGCCACCCCCATGTGTTCGGCGACGAATCCCGCGACAAGTCGCCGGATCAGCAATCTGTGGATTGGGAGCGGATCAAGGCCGCCGAGCGTGGCCCTGCGCGGGTGCTGGACGGCGTGGCGTTGGGTCTGCCTGCCCTTACGCGTGCGGTGAAGCTGCAAAAGCGGGCGGCGCGGGTGGGGTTCGACTGGCCTTCAACCGATGAGGTGCTGGCCAAGATGCGCGAAGAGATGGAAGAGCTGATCGAGGCGCGCGATCAGATGGGTGAGGCCGAGGTGTTTGAGGAGTTCGGCGACCTGATGTTCGTGATGGCCAACCTTGCCCGCCATATGAAGATCGACCCGGAGGCAGCGCTGCGGGCCGCCAATGCCAAATTCACCCGCCGCTTTCAGCGGATCGAGGATTGGCTGGCCGAGGCGGGCAAGACGCCCGATCAGTCCGACCTGACCGAGATGGATGCTCTTTGGAACCGCGCCAAGGCTGAAGACAAGACGAAATCGTGATCTGATAATTCGCTGATTATTTCTGTCAGGTATTGACCCTAGTGAAATAGTCAGGTTTACCTCCGCCATCAACTGGAGGATGCTCATGCGCGCGACGCTGCTTTCCCTGATCTTGGCCACCACCGCCCTGCCGGCGCTGGCCGATGAGGTCAACATCTATTCCCACCGCCAGCCCGAACTGATCCAGCCGCTGCTGGATGCCTTTACCAAGGAAACCGGCATCGCGGTGAACGTGGCCTTTGTGGACAAGGGCATGGCCGAGCGTCTGGTGGCCGAGGGCGACCGCTCGCCCGCCGATCTGGTGCTGACCGTCGATATCGCGCGGGTTGAGGAAGTGGTGAAGGCCGGGGTGACGCAGGCCGTCGACTCGGACGTGCTGAAGGCCGATATTCCGGCCGCATTTCGCGATGCGAACAACCAGTGGTTCGCTCTGACCACCCGCGCCCGCATCGTCTATGCCTCGAAGGACCGGGTTAAGGATGGTGAGGTAACCACCTATGAGGACTTGGTAAATCCGAAATGGAAGGGGCGCATTTGCACCCGGTCCGGCCTGTCGGACTATAATGTCGCGCTGACGGCGGCGATGATCGCCCACCACGGCGAGGACTATACGAAAACCTGGCTGGAGGGGCTGAAAGCCAACCTCGCCCGCAAACCCGAAGGGGCCGACCGCGATCAGGTCAAGGCGATCTGGGCCGGGCAATGCGACATCTCGCTGGGCAACACCTATTACATGGGGCAGATGCTGGCAGACCCGGAGCAGAAGGAATGGGCCAATTCGGCGCGCATCATCTTCCCGGTGTTCGAGGGTGGCGGCACGCATGTGAACATCTCGGGCATCGCGATGACGAAAGCCGCGCCGAACAAGGCTGCCGCGCTCAAGCTGATGGAATGGCTGGCGGGCGATGAGGCGCAAAAGATCTATGCCGACATCAACAACGAATTCCCCGTCAAGCCGGGGGTGGAGCGGTCGGAGCTGGTGAAAAGCTGGGGTGAGTTCACGCCGGATTCGCTGACGCTGGACCAGATTGCCGATCTGCGGCCGGCGGCGGTGAAGCTGGTGGAAAGCGTTGACTTCGACGGCTAACTGCTTGCCTAATCGCTAGAAACGCAGAGGCGCCCACTGTGGCGCCTCTTTTTCTTGACCGGATGGACAAACCAACCGCTATCGGTTTCTCTGGCACGGAAGGAGACCGCCATGACCCACCATCCCCGCAAGATCATCATTGATACCGACCCCGGCCAGGATGATGCCTTTGCCATTCTGCTGGCGCTGGCCAGCCCCGAGGATGTTGAGGTGTTGGGGATCACAGCGGTCGCGGGCAATGTGCCGCTGCATTATACCGAGAAGAACGCGCGTATTATCTGTGAGTTGGCGGGCAAACCTGATGTTCCGGTCTTTGCCGGATGCGACCGGCCGCTGGCCCGCAAGCTGGTGACAGCCGAGCATGTGCATGGCAAGACGGGGCTGGATGGCCCCGCGCTGCCAGAGCCTGTTATGGCGTTGCAGCCCCAGCATGGCGTGGACTTCATTATCGAAACCCTGCGCCAGGAACCCTCGGGCACCGTTACCCTGTGCCCCCTTGGACCGCTGACCAACATCGCCGCCGCGTTTCAGCGTGCGCCTGACATCGTGGCCCGAGTGCAGCAGATCATCCTGATGGGCGGCGCCTATTTTGAGGTGGGCAACATCACCCCGGCCGCAGAATTCAACATTTATGTTGACCCGGAAGCTGCGGATATTGTGTTCAAATCCGGCGTTCCGTTGGTCGTCATGCCGCTGGATGTGACCCATAAAGTCCTGACTACCCGCGCACGGGTAGAGGCGTTTCGCGGCCTTGGCACCGAGGTGGGCCGAATGGCCGCAGAATGGGCCGACTTTTTCGAACGGTTCGACATGGAGAAATACGGCAGCGAAGGCGCCCCGCTGCATGACCCGACCGTGATTGCCTATCTGATCGATCCGGGCCTGTTCTCGGGCCGCCACATCAATGTGGAAATCGAGGTGCAGTCTGATCTGACGCGCGGGATGACGGTGGCCGACTGGTGGGGCGTTACCGACCGCCCGGCCAATGCGCTGTTCATCGGCTCGGTTGATGCCGATGGATTTTTCACCCTTTTGACCGAGCGCCTTGCGCGACTTTAACTTTTCCGCCCAAGGCTATGGTTCACTAATCTTTCCGCCACCAACTGCCGCCGCAACCCCGGTGGTTCTGGGGGCAGAGGTCGGCCAGCCGCGCGCCACGCGCACGGCCAGATAGGCAAAGGCCTGTGCCTCGATCATGTCGCCATCCAGACCCACGGCCTCAACCGGCCGAACGCTGACACCCGCCAGCCGCTCTGCCAGTTCGGTCATCAGGGTCTGGTTATGCCGCCCGCCGCCACAGACCAGAATATCTGTGACAGGCTGGGGGAAATGGCGCATCCCTTCGGCGACCGATGCGGCGGCAAAGGCCGTGAGGGTTCGGGCGGCATCGGCATCCGAAAGCTCACAAGTCGCATCAAGAACGCCATGAAACTCATTGCGATCCAATGATTTCGGCGGACTTCTGTAGAAGTATGGCTTGTTCAGAAACCGGGAAAGGATCGTCTGATCCACGACCCCTTGCGCCGCCAGCGCACCGCCCTCGTCCTGCGCCAGACCCAACCTGGCAAGCATCAGGTCATTCACCGGGGCATTCGCGGGCCCCGTATCAAACGCAAGACAGGCTGTTTCCGGCGTGGCGATCCGGGGATCGACCCAGGTCACATTGCCCACCCCGCCCAGATTGAGGAAGGCCAAGGGCGCCTCGGCCCCGATCCGGCGCGCAAGGGCATGGTGATAGAACGGCACCAAGGGCGCGCCCTGCCCGCCCAGCCGCACATCGGTTGACCGGAAGTCCCAGACCACCGGCACACCCAAAGCGCCGGCCAGAAGCGCACCATCCCCCGCCTGATGCGTGCCCCGCCCGCGCGGATCATGCGCCAGCGTCTGACCGTGAAAGCCGATCAGCTCGGCACCGGAAAATCCCGAGAGCAGTTCGGCATGGGCATTCTCCACCACTTCCGCCGCCTCGGTCACGCCCGGCTCGCCCGGCCAGCGGCCAAGGGCGGCACGCAGCACGGCGCGCTCGGCCTCGGTATAGGGGCGATAGGCGGTCGGGCCGAAATCCAGCACCCTGTCGCCATCGGTCAACACCATGGCCGCATCGACGCCATCCAGCGATGTGCCCGACATCGCCCCCAATGCCCAGACCGGGCCACCCTTGAACATCTTTCCCTTCGCCCCCGTCAGGGATATACCTCGCCCGGATTAATGCACGAGCGAGCCATGGCCTACCATCCGAAATCCGACTTTCTGCGCGTGATGTTCGAGCGCGGCTTTGTTGCCGACTGCACCGACTATCAGGCGCTTGACGAGGCTTTGGTGAAGGGGGTCGTGCCCGCCTATATCGGCTATGACGCGACGGCCGCGTCGCTGCATGTCGGCCACCTGATGAACATCATGGTGCTGCGCTGGTTGCAGAAGACCGGGCACAAGCCGATCACCCTGATGGGCGGCGGCACCACCAAGGTGGGCGATCCGTCTTTCCGCAGCGAGGAACGCCCGCTGCTGACGCCCGAAAAGATTGATGAGAATATCGCGGGGCTGAAGCAGGTTTTTGCCAAATACCTCGACTATTCCGATGCGCCCAACGGCGCGATCATGCTGAACAATGCCGAATGGCTGGACCAGCTGAACTACCTCGATTTCCTGCGCGACATCGGGCGGCATTTTTCTGTCAACCGGATGCTGTCGTTTGAATCGGTCAAGTCGCGGCTGGACCGGGAACAAAGCCTGTCCTTCCTTGAATTCAACTACATGATCCTGCAAGCCTATGACTTCCTTGAGATCAACCGCCGCTATGGTTGCCTGTTGCAGATGGGCGGCAGCGACCAGTGGGGCAATATCATCAACGGCATCGACCTGACGCGCCGGGTGATTGACAAGGAAATCTATGGGCTGACCACCCCTCTGCTGACTACCAGCGACGGGCGCAAGATGGGCAAGTCGGCCAATGGCGCGGTCTGGCTGAATGGCGCGATGCTGTCGGCTTATGAGTTCTGGCAGTTCTGGCGCAACACGACCGATGCTGATGTGGGCAAGTTCCTGAAAATCTTTACCGAATTGCCGGTTGAAGAATGCGACCGCCTGGGCGCGCTGCAAGGGGCCGAGATCAATCAGGCCAAGATCACGCTGGCCAATCTGGCAACCGCCATGCTGCATGGGGCCGAAGCGGCGCAAGCGGCAGAGCTGACGGCGCGGCAGGTGTTTGAACAGGGCGGCGTTGGCGAGGATCTGCCCACCATCAAGATCAGCGCCGCCGACATGGCCGAGGGCTTGGGCATCGTGCAACTGTTCGTCAAGACCGGGCTTGCCGCCAGCGGCAAGGACGCCAAGCGCCTGATCGCCGAGGGCGGCGCGCGGGTGAATGACGAGGTGGTCACCGATCCCGGCCTGCGCATCGGGGCCAGCGAGTTGGTCGAGCCGCTGAAACTGACTGCCGGCAAGAAACGCCACGCCCTGGTGGTGATGGACTGACAGGGCCATTCATCCGGGCCCCATCATCTGTTCATAAATATCCCACGGGGGTGCGGGGGTGTGAAACCCCCGCCTCCGACGGCAGGATCACTCCTGCACGGTGACCTTGGTCATCACGTCGGGGTCGCTGACCTCGCCGTTCTGGCCCTCGCCCTTCTTGATGGCGTCCACCACATCCATGCCTTTGATCACACGGCCGAAAACGGTGTATTGGCCGTTCAGGAAGTCGCCCGGCGCGAACATGATGAAGAACTGGCTGTTGGCGCTGTCTGGGTCTTGCGAGCGCGCCATGCCGACGGTGCCGCGTTCAAACGGCAGATCGGAAAACTCTGCCTTGATGTCGGGCATGGAGGAACCGCCCATCCCGGCCATCGAGGTGTCGCCCCCCTTCTTGCCGTATTGCACATCGCCCGTCTGCGCCATGAAGCCGTCGATCACCCGGTGAAACACCACGCCGTCATAGGCACCTGACTTTGCCAGCGCGACGATCTGGGCCACATGGTTGGGCGCGACATCGGGCAGAAGGTCGATGACAATCTCGCCCTTGGCCTGACCGGAAACCTCGATCACCAGGTTCGGGCCGGGGCCATCCTTGGCCTCTTCGGCCAAGGCGGGGGTTGCCAGCAGGAAGGCGGCGACGAGGATCTTATTGAACATCGGCGGCCACCCGGACGGTGATCATGCGGTCGGGGTTGGTCGGCGGCTCACCGCGAACGATCTTGTCCACCACATCCATGCCTTTGATGACACGGCCATAAACGGTGTATTGGCCGTTCAGGAAGTGGTTGTCCTTGAAGTTGATGAAGAACTGGCTGTTGGCCGAAT
>DDEX01000030.1 GCA_002336845.1 Rhodobacteraceae bacterium UBA1943 | reverse complement strand
ACCGGGCACTGGATCAGCTCTTCGATCCGGCGGACGTATTTGATTGCCGCCCCCGGCAGTTGCGCCCAGCTACGGGCGCCTGCGGTCGATTCGCTCCAGCCTTCCAGCTCCTCATAAACCGGCGTGCAACGGGCCTGTTCGTCGGCGGCGGTGGGCAGGTAATCCANNTAGCCGACGCAGATCTTCAGCGTCTTGAACCCGTCCAGCACATCCAGCTTGGTCAGTGCGATGCCCGACACGCCACTGGTGGCGCAGGTCTGGCGCACCAGAACCGCATCGAACCAGCCGCAGCGGCGCTTGCGCCCCGTTACGGTTCCGAATTCATGGCCGCGCGTGCCCAGACGCTCGCCATCTTCGTCATGCAGCTCGGCCGGGAACGGGCCTTCGCCGACGCGGGTGGTATAGGCCTTGACGATGCCAAGCACGAAATCAATCGCGGTCGGGCCAAGGCCCACGCCGGTCGCCGCCTGCCCGGCAAGGGTGTTGGACGAGGTGACAAAGGGATAGGTGCCGAAATCGACATCCAGCAGCGCCCCTTGCGCCCCTTCGAACAGGATGCGCTTGCCCGCGCGGCGCGCCTCGGTCAGCACTTTCCAGACCGGGGCGGCAAAGGGCAGGACGGTCGGCGCAATCACCAGCAGGGCGGCGATCAGGCCGTCGCGGTCCACAGGCTCCAGCCCCAGGCCCTTGCGCAGGGCGTCATGATGCGCCAGCAGCCGGTCAACCCGGGTTTCCAGCGTGGCGCGGTCGGCGAGATCGGCGACGCGAATGGCGCGGCGGCCCACCTTGTCCTCGTAAGCCGGGCCGATGCCGCGGCCAGTGGTGCCGATCTTGGCCACACCCACAGCGCCTTCGCGCGCGCGGTCCAATTCACCATGCAGCGGCAGGATCAGCGAGGTGTTTTCGGCAATCAGCAGGTTGTCGGGGGTGATGTTCACGCCCTGCCCGCCCAGCTTGGCGATCTCGCCTTCCAGATGCCAGGGGTCCAGCACCACACCGTTGCCGATGACCGACAGCTTGCCACGCACCACGCCCGAAGGCAGCAGGCTGAGTTTGTAAACACTGTTGCCGATGACCAGCGTGTGACCCGCGTTATGGCCGCCCTGAAAGCGGGCCACCACATCGGCGCGCTCGCTCAGCCAATCCACGATCTTGCCCTTGCCCTCGTCACCCCATTGGGCGCCCACGACAACCACGTTGGCCATGCCATCAGTCCTTGCTTTTGGAAAAACCGTGCGTCCTATAGCGGGCCGTCGCCCGCGATGAAACCGCAAAATGGCCGCAGGGGAAAACTTGATGCAAGGGCCATGAGAAAAGGCCGGATCAGACTGCGCTGACCCGGCCCCGAAAGTTGCAGAATGATCGGCTCAGGCCGCTTTGCGGCGACGGCCTGCCAGCAACCCGACCAAGCCGAAACCCAGCATCAGGCCAGCGGCCGGAACCGGCACCGCCGAAGGCTCGGGCATCGGTTCGGGCTGCACCACGGCGGCAACCGGCAGGTCGATGGTATAGGCCAGCGGCGTCGAATTCCACGGCACGATCGCAAGATACAGCGTGCCCAGGAAGCTGTCGTTCAGCGTCAGGCTGGCGGTCGAGGTCAGCGAGCCAGATTGCCCGAACCACGACGTTCCGACATTCCACGAGTTGTAGTTGACGACATAGCCGGTCTGGCCATCGTTATCCCAGCTCCACTGGAACGGGGTATAGCTATAAAGGATCGAACCACCGGCGGTCAGGTTGCCGCTGGTATAGATGCTTTCCCCCGAAAAGCTGAAGTTCAGGGTTTGCGCACCTGATTTCAGCCCGGTCAGCAGCAGCACATCCAGATCGCTGGCCGTGCCCCGCACCTGCGAGGTGCCGCTGGCGATGGCGGTGGGGTTGAACCAATCGGACGAGAAATCGCCGCTCTCGGTCACGGTGGCGGCCGCGGCAGGCAGCGCGAACAGGGCAGAGCCCAAGGCAAGGGCAAGACGGGTACTCATGACGGGGCAGCTTTCGGTTTCGTGAGTTTCAGTGGCGCCGATGTGGTGGCTGGTTGGGGCAAAAAAATGGCGGGTCTAAGGAAATCGTGGAAGATTCCGCCCAAGCCAATAGCGACGTTACGTCACTCGCACGGGCCCGGTTTCGGCAAATCGTGCCAACGACGCCAGACGCCCGAATGCACGGACCTGCCGCCCGCAGACCGAATTCCGGCAAGGCCCCCTGCCGCGTGCCCCCCGCAATCCTGCCACCAGACCGCCCAGGACCGGCATGGATCGTTGGCCCCAGGCACAGCACGCAACGGGCCGGACACCCTGGCGCATGGGTGAAGCGATGCTGCGCCCCCTTGCGTGCCATGCCCCTTCCGCCTAGATAGGCGCGTCAGCTTCGGGAAGCCCTATGGAAAACGTCGTCCTTACCATCCACCTGATCCTTGCGCTGCTGTTGATCGGCGTCGTGCTGCTTCAGCGGTCCGAAGGTGGCGGGCTGGGCATGGGGTCAACCGGGGGCGTCATGTCGAACCGCGGGGCCGCGACGGCGCTGTCCAAGCTGACCTGGATTTTCGCCATCGGCTTCATCATCACCTCGATCACGCTGACCATCATCGCGACGCGCCTGAATTCGACCGGCTCGATCGCCGACCAGATTGCCACGCCGCCCGCCACGGGCACCGAGGCACCGGCCCCCGCGCCCACCGGCAGCCTGCCCACCGGCAGCGATTTGCTGCCGCCCTCGCCCGGCGATGCGCCCGCAGCCCCGCCTGCGGCACCGGCTGCACCGGCAGCGCCCAGCAACTAACCACAACCTGTGGGCGCCAAGATGCGCCCACCTTCATTATCTTGCGGTCGGCTTGCGTCCTGACGCCTTTGGCGTTATAACCCGAGTCCCGTGGTGCTGTGCTTTTGCCGCAGCGAATCAGGCATTCAAACTGCGGGGTCNNCGTCGCTGGGCAAGGGTCTTGCGTCCGCGGCCCTTGGCGCACTGTTGCAGGCCCGTGGCTATACCGTCCGCCTGCGCAAACTGGACCCCTACCTCAACGTCGATCCCGGCACGATGAGCCCGTTTGAACATGGCGAGGTGTTCGTCACCGATGACGGCGCGGAAACCGACCTGGACCTTGGCCATTACGAGCGTTTCACCGGCGTTCATGCCCGCCAGACCGACTCCATCTCTTCGGGTCGCATCTATTCCAACGTGCTGGAAAAGGAACGCAAGGGCACCTATCTGGGCAAGACCATTCAGGTCATTCCCCACGTCACCAATGAAATCAAGGACTTCCTGCACATCGGCGAAGATGAGGTTGATTTCATGCTGTGCGAAATCGGCGGCACGGTGGGCGACATCGAAGGGCTGCCGTTCTTCGAATCCATCCGCCAGTTCATCCACGAACGTCCGCGCGGCCAATCGATCCTGATGCACCTGACGCTGCTCCCGTACCTGTCGGCCAGCGGTGAGTTGAAGACCAAGCCCACCCAGCATTCGGTCAAGGAACTACAATCCATCGGCCTTGCCCCCGATGTCCTCGTCTGCCGCAGCGAACACCCGATCCCCGAGCGCGAGCTGGAAAAGATCGCCCTGTTCTGCAACGTGCGCAAAGAGGCGGTGGTACCTGCCTATGACCTGAAAACCATTTATGAGGCGCCGCTGGCCTATCACCGCGCGGGCCTTGATCAGGCGGTGCTGGATGCCTTTGGCATCACCCCCGCGCCGCGGCCGAACCTGTCGCGCTGGGAAGACGTGATGGACCGTCTGACCAACGCCGAGGGCGAGGTGAAGGTGGCCATCGTCGGCAAATACACCCAGCTTGAGGATGCCTATAAGTCGATCGCCGAGGCGCTGACCCATGGCGGCATGGCGAACCGTGTCAAGGTGCGCGCCGAATGGATCGACGCCGAGATTTTTGAACGCGAAGACCCGGCGCCCTACCTTGAAAACTTCCACGCCATTCTGGTGCCCGGCGGCTTTGGTGAGCGCGGCACTGAAGGCAAGATCAAGGCTGCCACCTTTGCCCGCGAGAAAAAGGTGCCCTATCTGGGCATCTGTCTGGGGATGCAGATGGCGGTGATCGAGGCCGCGCGCAACCTTGTGGGCGTGAAGAACGCAGGGTCCGAGGAGTTTGACCACGAGTCCGGCGAAAAGCGGTTTACGCCCGTGGTTTACCACCTGAAAGAATGGGTGCAGGGCAACCACACCGTGCGCCGCAAGGCCGATGACGACAAGGGCGGCACCATGCGCCTTGGCGCCTATACCGCGCTGTTGAAGGAAGGCTCCAGGGTCTCGCAGGTCTATCACGCGACGACCATCGAGGAACGCCACCGCCACCGCTATGAGGTGGACATCCAGTATCGCGATCAGCTTGAGAAATGCGGCCTGATCTTTTCCGGCATGAGCCCCGACGGGCGGCTCCCCGAGATCGTTGAGGTGAAAGACCACCCCTGGTTCATCGGCGTGCAATTCCACCCCGAGCTGAAAAGCAAACCCTTCGCCCCGCATCCGCTGTTTGCGGATTTTGTCAGGGCGGCGAAGGACGGGGAACGGTTGGTGTGAAGGCAATGGGCCTTTTCCGCTCAATCTTGAAACTCACGGCACTTGCCGTCATCAGTGCAGTTTTCCTTTGTGGACACGCAAAGGCCGACAACCCCTTTTACGATCAGTTCTTTGACCGCTTTGTAAAAACGACCATGGCGGGGCAGCCGTTCGACCTGGCTGGAATGTCTGAACTGGGTGAGGACGCCGGGGCGTTCAAAGGATCGTTCCTTGCGGATGATCAAAGCCTTATGGCCGTTATGGCTGCGAAACCTGGTATCCAAACCGTTTCCGCAGTTGCGTACCTCTCTGAGGACGGTTCATCGCTCCGAACATTTGGCAAAGTGGACGACTTCAGTACGACCCTCCATTATCGGTCAGAAGTTGATGGAATAGCTAAATCCTTCGACGATTGGCTAAATGGAACGCCGGGCGTTATGGAAAGATCGAAATGCTCGGGTAAGCCGGAGGAACCCGCAACAAAGGATACGGTGTTCTGGAAAGTCGGGACATTCAAAACACCAGATGGCACTCCTGCGACTTTTGCACTGACCATAAGAGATATTTCCGTCAAAGAATATGAACCTCCGTCTCCTAGCGGCTCAAGATTTGTCTTCATGGTTTTGGGTGTGGGGGAGTCGGCTGGATGCACTGACGCACCGTGAAAACCGTTGGGTGAAGGCCTCGCCGCGACAAGGCGACTTGCCAGTGGCAAGACGCCCGCGGTGTTGGCCGAAGGCGCAAGCCGCAGGCCAAGGGGTTTTCCGCTGGCCTAGCGGGTTCCAAATTCTGATGGGGCCGCCCCGGTGGGCGCGAATGCGTCCGCCGCCCGGGGGGCGGACGCAGCAGAATTTCGTCATATCGCCGAAATTCTGCGCCGACCCAACCGTCTTGCGAAAAACCAGCCGTAAGGGTTAGCTGACCTGATCCCAACGCAGGATCATCTCCATGCGTAGCGCCCTGCCCCTCGTTCTCGCCCTGCTCCTCCCCCTGCCCGCCGCAGCCTCGCCGCTGGACGGCAAAAGCTACATCATCGAGCTTTCCTCCTCGCAATATTCCTCGGGCTATGGCGAATACCTCGTGCCGCCCTTGACCAAGGCGCTGCGGCAGTCGGGAATGCGCAACAAAAATGGCCCCGGCGCGGATGTGGTGGTGAATGTGGTGCCCGAAAGCGATGTGGGCAAATGGGTCAAGACCGCGCAAGGCAAGGAATGGCTTTATACCCTGTCGGTCACGGTCGGCATTTCTCCGGCCGAGACCAACCTGCCCATCGACGGCACTCCGGTGTTCGGGGTGCGGGCCAGTCTGATGACGCCGAATGCCGACCGAGAGGATGAGCTGGCCTGTCTGATCGGCCTTGCCGCGCGGACGGCGGTGGCGAACTATCGGCCGAAAGGTATCATGGCGGTTGATGGCGGTTCCTGCTTGCGCGGCAAGTAGAACGCTCCCCCGAACGCGGCCAAGGCAGGGCGCAACCTTGGTATCTTACGCCAGATTTCGCGCCTGACACCGGCAAGGAAAACCCCCGGCGCCTTGCGGCACCGGGGGTATGGCAAGCTCGCGGATCCGCGAAACGCCAGATCAATCCTTGGCGCGTTCCACATAGCTGTCGTCATCGGTGTTGATGACGATGCGGGTGCCCGGCCCGATATGCGGCGGTACCATGATGCGCAGGCCGTTCGAGGTCATTGCGGGCTTGTAGCTGGACGAGGCGGTCTGCCCCTTCACCACAGGCTCGGTCTCGGCGATTTCCACGGTGATCTTCTGCGGCACTTCGATGGCGATCGGAACGCCGTCAAAGGTTTTCAGATAGCAGCGCATCCCTTCCTGAAGGTAGGGCTTGTTGCCGCCCATCACGTCCTCGGTCACCACGACCTGTTCGTAGGATTCCGGCTGCATGAAGTGGAAGCCTTCGCCGTCCTCGTACAGGAAGTCATAGTCGCGCTCGTCCACCGTGGCCTTTTCGACCTGATCGGTGGTTTTCCAGCGTTCCGACACCTTCACCCCGTCGGCGATGCGGCGCATGTCCACGCTGGTGGTGGGTGTGCCCTTGCCGGGGCGATAGGTTTCGGCCAACAGGACGACGTAGAGCTTGCCGTCCATCTCGACGACATTGCCCTTGCGCAGGGACGAGGCGATGACTTTCACGGGTGCATTCCTTGTGGTTTTCGGTCCGCCGTCCTAATGGGACGCGCGATTGGATGCGCGCCTAGCGCATCTTGGCCCGGATTTCCAGCCGAAAGGCAGAAAACATGACGACAAGCTGGTGGAACAAGGATCGCCACGCCGACCGCAGGCCGCTTCTTCTGGCCCGCAACCGCATTCAGGCGGGCATCCGGGCGTGGCTGGCGGGGCGCGATTTCACCGAGGTGGACCCGGCGGCGCTGGCGATCTCGCCGGGCAACGAGGCGCATCTGCACGCCTTTGGCACCGAAGCGCTGACCGAGGACGGCACCGTTCGGCGGATGTATCTGCACACCTCACCCGAATTTGCGATGAAGAAACTGCTGGCGGCAGGGGAAACCCGGATCGCCTCTTTTGCCCACGTCTGGCGCAACCGAGAGAGGGGTGCGCTGCATTCGCCCGAATTCACCATGCTGGAATGGTATCGGGTGGGCGAAGGCTATGAGGTGCTGATGGAAGACACAATGGCCTTCCTGAGGCTGGCGGTTGAGGCAACGGGCGCCGGTCGGCTGCG
This sequence comes from Rhodobacteraceae bacterium UBA1943, assembly GCA_002336845.1. Taxonomy (GTDB): domain Bacteria; phylum Pseudomonadota; class Alphaproteobacteria; order Rhodobacterales; family Rhodobacteraceae; genus Fuscibacter. The sequence continues at coordinate 24,446 of DDEX01000030.1, read as the reverse complement.
TTTCCGCGGGCGCGACTGTGATCCCATGCTGGATCCTGAACGGCTTTCGGTCGCTGAGGGGTTTTCGCGCCATGCCGGAATTGACCTGCTGGCCACCATCGCCCCCGATGGCACGCCCGACCGCGACGCGCTGGCCGCGCAGGTCTCTGCGGTGGGCATTACGGTACGCGACGGGGACACATGGTCCGACCTTCTTTCCCGCGTGCTGGTGGACCGGGTGGAACCCCATCTGGGCATGGGCCGAGTGACCATCCTTGACCGCTATCCGGCGGCAGAGGCGGCGCTGGCCCGCCGCACGCCCGATGACCCCCGCGTGGCAGAGCGGTTTGAGGTTTATGCCTGCGGGGTGGAACTGGCCAACGGCTTTGGCGAATTGACCAACCCCGCCGAACAGCGCCTGCGGTTCGAGGCCGAAATGGCCGAGAAGGCCCGCGTCTATGGCGAGACCTATCCGATTGATGAGGATTTTCTTGCCGCCCTTGCCCATATGCCCGCCGCCAGCGGCATCGCGCTGGGGTTTGACCGGCTGGTGATGCTGGCAACCGGCGCACCCAGAATTGACGATGTGATCTGGGCCCCGGTGCCGTAAGACGATGGTGCGTGAAATCACGCACCCTACCTTTGATGCCCCGTAGGGTGCGTGATTTCACGCACCATCACATTGCCCAACCTGCAAATCCCGGTTACGCCCGTTCCATGCTGTCCTATCAACACGCCTATCACGCCGGAAATCTGGCAGATGTTCAAAAGCACGCGCTTTTGGCCTGGATGCTGGACTACCTGACCCAAAAGGACAAACCGCTGTCCTATATCGAAACCCATGCCGGCCGGGGTCTTTATGACCTTGCCGGGCAAGAGGCGCTGAAAACCGGCGAGGCGGCGGCAGGGGTAACCCTTGCCGAGCCGCTGTTCGACCGCCGCCACCCTTATCGCACCACTCTGGAGGCGGTGCGTGCCCGCTATGGTGCCACGGCCTATCCCGGCTCGCCCCTCGTCGCGGCGATGAGCCTGCGTGAGCAGGACACGATGCACCTTGCCGAACTGCATCCGCAGGAACATGCCGCGCTGGTCGCCACGTTGGGCGACTGGGGTGCCCATATCCAAAAACGCGACGGGTTGGAGCTGGCCATGGCCATCACGCCGCCCAGCCCGCGCCGGGGCCTTTTGTTGATCGACCCGCCTTATGAGGTGAAGGCGGATTATGACAGCGTTCCCAAGGTCATGGTGCAACTGGCGCGTAAGTGGAATGTGGGCATTCTGGCGCTGTGGTATCCCTTGCTGACCTCGGGCGCGCATGGCCCGATGCTGCGGGCGTTGACCGAGGCCTTCCCCGATGCGTTCCGGCAGGAACTGCATTTTCCCCCCGCGAAAGACGGCCACAAGATGATCGGCACCGGCATGTTCATCGTCAACGCGCCCTGGGGTATTGCCGATGAGGCAAAGCGGCTGGCGGCGCTGTTCGCCCGGCTGGCGACAGGGGGCGCTGCCCCCTGACCCCCGGGATATTTCCGCCAAGATGAAGGGGAAAGGGCAGCGCGTCAGGCCTGAGCTTCGTGGCTTTGCTTCGGGGCTTCCCTTGGCGCAAAGGCGCGCATACCTTTGCGCCATGTTCGGTGATCTCCTCCGCCAGCTTCTGGCCCCCGCCCCTGACCGCCTGCCCGAGCCGGATGCCCGGCTGGCGCTGGCCGCCCTGCTTGTCCGCGTCGCGCGCGCCGACGGGCTTTATGCCGCCGAAGAGGTCGATAAGATCGACCGCATCCTGATGGCCCGCCACGGCCTTGGCCCGTTCGAGGCGGTGCATCTGCGCGCCCAGGCCGAAGAACTGGAAACCCAGGCCCCCGACACTGTGCGCTTTACCCGCGCGCTGAAAGCCGCCGTCCCGGTCGAGGAGCGGACGGGCCTTTTGCAGGCCTTCTGGTCGGTTGCGCTGTCAGATGGTGACCGCAACGCCGAGGAAGATCAGCAATTGCGCCTGCTGACCAACCTTCTGGGCCTGACCGATGTGGAATCGGCCCTCGCACGGGCAAGGGCGCTGAAGGAATGATCGCCTCACTTGGCATGTATGAGCTGGCGGGCATGGCCCCGGCGAATGACCGGCTTTGGGCCCTGATCCGCGATGCCTTGCGCGCCCGCGGCATTGCTGCCCCCGATGCGCTGACGCGCGGCGAAGAGGCCTATTGGCAAGCATGGCAGGCGCCCGATCTGGTGCTGTCACAGACCTGCGGCTTTCCTTATCGCGCGAAGCTGCACGATAAGGTCACGCTGATCGGAACCCCCGATTACGGGCTGCCCGGGTGCCCGCCCGGCCATTACTGCTCGGTCTTTGTCGCCCGCAAGGATGATCCGCGCCGGACACTGGCCGAGTTCGACGGCACCCCCCTTGCCTATAACGAACCCCTGTCGCAATCGGGCTGGGCCGCGCCGCAGACCCATGCCGCAACCCGTGGCCTGCGTTTTCCGGCAGGCGTGCAGACCGGCGGGCACCGGCTTTCGGCGGCGGCGGTTGCCGGTGGCCAGGCCGATCTTGCGGCCTTGGATGCGCTGACTTGGGCGCTGCTGGTCGAACGGGGCGGCGACACGCTGGCCCTGAAAGAGATAGAGCGCACCGCCCCCACCCCCGGCCTGCCCCTGATCGCGGCGGCGGGGACGGATGGCGAAGCGGTCTTTGCCGCCGTGGCCGGGGCCATCGCTGCCCTGTCGCCCGATGATCGCGAAACGCTGCACCTGAAAGGCATCGTTCGAATCGCGCCTTCGGCCTATCTGGCCGTCCCGACACCGCCGCCTCCTGCACAAAACGACGCCGCACCCTGACGTTTTTACAGGCATAGGGCAGCGGGACGCATCGAAATGCCGTTGCAAAGCGTCGATTTCTGCGCCCTATTTGATCAACAGATCAGAACCGCAGGCAGAACGTGACCGACAGCCAAGATACGCCCGTCATCGAAATTCGTGACCTGCACAAGGCCTATGGCCAGTTGGAAGTCCTGAAAGGGGTCGATCTGGTCGCCCCGCGCGGCCATGTCGTGTCGCTGATCGGCTCGTCCGGGTCGGGCAAATCGACGTTACTGCGCTGCTGCAACCTGCTGGAAGACAGCCAGCAAGGCAGTATCAAGTTTGAGGGTGAGGCCGTGCATTGGAAGGGCGAAGGCCTGCACCGTCACCCCGCGGACCGCGCGCAGGTGACGCGCATCCGCACCAACCTGTCGATGGTGTTTCAGCAGTTCAACCTGTGGGCGCATCTGACGATTCTGCAAAACGTGATGGAAGCGCCGGTGACCGTGCTGAAGCGCGATCCGGTCGAGGTGGAAAAGAAGGCGCGCGAATACCTGGCCAAGGTGGGCATCGGCGACAAGGCCGACAACTGGCCCGCGCAGCTTTCGGGCGGCCAGCAGCAGCGCGCCGCCATTGCCCGCGCCCTCTGCATGGAGCCGCGCGCCCTGTTGTTCGATGAACCGACCAGCGCCCTTGACCCCGAGCTGGAGCAAGAGGTGGTGCGCGTCATCAAGGCCCTTGCCGACGAGGGGCGCACCATGCTTCTCGTCACCCACGACATGAAGCTGGCTGCCGACTGTTCCGACCATGTGATCTTCCTTCATCAGGGCAAGATCGAGGAACAGGGGCCGCCCGCTGAACTTTTCGGCAATCCGAAAACCGAACGGCTGCGCGGATTCCTGTCTGCCACAGCCGCCTAACCACGAACCGTCACAGGGAGTTAACAATGAAAAAACTGCTTCTTGCCACCGCGCTGGCCACCTTGGGCACCGCCGCCTTCGCACAGGATGTCGTGCGTCTGGGAACCGAGGGCGCTTACCCTCCCTACAACTTCATCAACGACAAGGGCGAGGTTGACGGGTTCGAACGCTGGTTCGGCGACAACATCTGCAAGATCGAGAACCTGACCTGCACCTGGACCACGAATGAGTGGGACAGCATCATCCCCAACCTGCAATCGGGCAACTATGACGTGATCATCGCCGGCATGTCGATCACGCCGGAACGCGCCGAAGTCGTCGATTTCAGCCAGCCCTACATCCCGCCGGCCTCGTCGGCCTATCTCGCGCTGTCGAAGGATGTCGATCTGAAATCCGGCCCGGTTGCGGCGCAAACCTCGACCATCCAGGCGGCTTTCGTGGCTGAAAATGGCATGACCGTGGTCGAATATGCCACGCCCGAGGAAACCGTTGCCGCCGTGAAGAACGGCGAGGCGGTGGCCGTTCTGGCCGACAAGGACTATCTGGTTCCGATCGCTGCGGAGTCGGGTGGCACGCTGGTTCTGTTGGACAAGGAAGAAGTCATCGGCGGCGGGGTCGGCATGGCTTTCCGCAAGTCCGACACCGAGCTGCGCGCCAAGTTCGACGACGCCATCAACAAGATGAAGGCCGATGGCTCGCTGAACGCCAAGATCACCGAGTTCTTCGGCCCCCAAGCCAAGACCTGGTAAATCCCTCGGCCCCGCCCGCTGCGGCGGGGCCACCCCTTTTCCCGACTGCCGCAAGGGATCGCCCCCATGTTTGCCAGCTGCGCCGATCCCAAGTCGATCGAGGGCCTGACTTGGCTTGCCTGCTATCTGACCTCTGGCAAGCACCTCGATTTTTATTGGTCTTTCGTGATCGTGCTGATCCTGCTGGCCGTCACCGCGCCCGCCGCGATGATCTTCGGGTTTGGCGGCGCCACGATGGCGCGCTCGCATGTCGCGCCGGTCCGCTGGCTGGGCAAGGGCTATATCGCCATGGTCCGCGGCATTCCTGACATCATCTTTTTCATGTTCTTCGTGATCGCGCTGGATCAGGGCATCGAATACGTCAAGAACCTGATGGTCTGCCCCGCCGGATCGCCCTGGCCCTGGCAGGGGCTGGAGTTCAAGGTCTGCGCTGCGGCCAAGGTGCCGCTGGCCACCTCCTCGCCGCTGACGTTTCAGATGTATGGCTTTTTCCTTGCGGTCTTTACCTTTGCCATCGTCTTTGGTGCCTTTACCGCCAACGTGCTTTACGGCGCGATGCAGGCGGTGCCGCGCGCCCAACTGGAAACCGCCGAGGCCTATGGGATGAGCCACGGTCAGGTGTTCCGCCGCATCCTCATTCCGCAGATGTGGGTCTATGCGCTGCCGGGCCTGTCAAACCTGTGGATGATCCTGATCAAGGCGACGCCGCTGTTGTTCCTGCTGGGCGTCAAGGACATCGTTTACTACGCGCGCGAGTTGGGCGGATCAAAAACGCAGGTGTTCGAATATCCGCACCCGGACTGGCGCCTTTACTACTTTCTGGGGCTGATGGTGTTTTATCTGGTGATGACCCGCGTGTCCGAGATCTTCCTGAAACGCCTGTCGAACCGGCTGTCCAAGGGGCAGGCCACGGCTGCGGGCGAAGCCATGCGGAGGGCGGGCGCATGAGCAGTTGCTGGCAAACGATTCAAGACTATGGCCTGCGGTCCATCGGAATTGGTGAGAACCTTCTGCCGAAGAAAGATTTCACCCTGTGCCAGGAAGTCACGCTGATCGGCTCTGGCCTGCTGTGGAACATCTATTTCGGGGTTCTGGCGCTGTTCTTCGGCTTTTTCCTGGCCAATGCGCTGGCGCTGGCCAAGGCCTCGCGCCGCACTTGGGTGCGCAAACCCGCCGAATGGTTCATCTTCGTCTTTCGCGGCTCGCCGCTGTTCATCCAGTTCTTTCTTGCCTATGAGACGCTGGTTCTCTTGCCGCGCGCGGGCATTGATATTCTTGGCATCACCATCGCCACAAGCTGGACGACCAAAGCCTGGGCCGGTGCCTTGTTCGTGCTGTTCCTGAACACCTCGGCCTATTCGGCGGAAATCTTTTTCGGCGCGCTGCGGTCGATCCCCAAGGGCGATCTGGAGGCGGCCGAGGCCTATGGCATCACCGGCTGGAACAAGTTCCGCCGGATCGAATGGCCTACCATGCTGCGCCTTGGCTGGCCCGCCTACACGAACGAGGCGATCTTTCTGTTCCACGCCACGACACTGGTGTTTTTCTCGGGGTTTCCGGCCTTTGGCCAGCAGGGCGACGCGCTCTATTATGCGAACTATTTCGCGGACAAGACCTTCAACCCCTTCGTGCCCTATCCGATCATCGCGATGTATTTCATCGCCATGACGCTGATCATCACCTGGGTCTTCGGCCAGATCAACAAACGGCTGAACCGTCATCTGCCGCAAAACATGAAAAGCAGAATTCGCTTGCGTCCGCAGTTGGTCCGATAGTAGGCTTAATTTGATCAAATTGGCGGCACACCCGCTGAAGGTCGCAACAGGGAAAGGATCAAGGGCATGATCCGGTAACCTGCCTGCTATGCCATGGGGGTGTGGCGCGGGTGGTTCATGCCCCGCATCGACACCATGAACACGAACATGAAAGACTATCTTCGCAAACATCCCAACGTCCGCACCATCCGGGTCGCGGCGGCGGATCTGAACGGCCAGGCACGCGGCAAGCGTGTTCCGGCCCGCTTTGCCGACAAGGTTGTGAAAGACGGAACCCGTTTTCCCTTTTCGGTGCTGAACCTCGACATCTGGGGCGAGGACATCGACGACAGCCCCCTGGTCTTTGAACAGGGCGATCAGGACGGCGTGCTGAAACCGACCGAGCGCGGCTTCATGCCGATGCCTTGGCTCGAGGCACCGACCGCACTTCTGCCGATCTGGATGTTCCGCGAAAACGGCACGCCCTATGAGGGCGACCCCCGCCACGCGCTGAACGCCGTGGTGCAACGCTTCAAGGCGCGCGGCCTGACGCCGGTTTGCGCGATGGAGCTGGAATTCTTCCTGATCGACGACAGCGGCAAGACGTTGCAAGCCCCCGCCTCGCCCCGGTCGGGCAAGGTCAGGAAGGCGGCGGAAACCCTGTCGATCCGCGCGCTGGATGCCTTCGACACCTTCTTTACCGATCTTTACGACGCTTGCGAGGCGATGGACATTCCGGCCGACACCACGACCAGCGAAACGGGTCTGGGTCAGTTCGAAGTGAACCTGATGCACTGCGACGACGCCCTGCGCGCCGCCGATGATGCCTGGCTGTTTAAGATGCTGGTCAAGGGCCTGGCCCGCCGCCACGGCTTTGCCGCCAGCTTCATGGCCAAACCCTATCTGGAATATTCCGGCTCTGGCCTGCATACCCATTTCAGCCTGATCAATCAGGACGGCGACAACGTGTTCGACTCCGGCGGGCCGAAGGGCACGGCGCTGCTGCGGCAGGCGGTGGCGGGCTGCCTGAACGCGATGCACGATTCCACGCTGATCTTTGCGCCGCACCAGAACAGCTATGAACGTCTGGTGCCGGGCAAACATGCGCCCACCTCGATCGCCTGGGGATATGAGAACCGCACGGCGGCAATTCGTATTCCGGCCGGCAACCCCGCCGCGCGCCGCATCGAACACCGCGTCGCGGGCGGCGACGTGAACCCCTATCTGATGCTGGCGGCCATCCTTGGCGCGGCACTGGACGGGATCGAAAACCAGATGGAACCGCCGACCCCGGTGGTGGGCAACTCTTACGCCCTGCCCGATCTGCCGCAAATTCCCGATAGCTGGGAACATGCCATCGACGCGCTGGAGGCCAGCGAAACCGTGCCGCGCTTCCTGCACCCCGAGTTGATCAAGAACCTGATCTCGACCAAGCGGCAAGAGCTGCATTACATTGGCGATCTGTCCGATCAGGAAAAGGTCGAGCTGTATCTCGATACGGTCTGACCCCTCACCCCAGCCCTCTCCCCCAAAGGGAGAGGGTCAGGGCGGCCTAGTGCATCCGCGCCTTGATCCGGCGGATCACCAACCACACACCCAGAATGACCAACGGCGTCAGAATGGCCTTGGTCGTATATTCCTCCAGATGCAGCGCATGAAAGAATGGCGCTGTCAGGTAATAGGCCAAGCTGACGGCATAATAGCTGATCGCCACAACCGACAGCCCCTCGACCGTATGTTGCAGGCGCAAGGCCAGATCTGCGCGGCGGTCCATGCTTTCCAGCAGCTTCTGGTTCTGCGCGCTGCGCTCCACATCGACCCGCGTGCGCAACAGTTCTGCCGCGCGTTGCGCCCGTTCCGCCATTTCGCGCAACCTGCCTTGCGCCGATTTCACCGTGCGCATCGCCGGATCATACCGGCGCGCCATGAACTCGCCAAAGCTCTGGCGGCCGTTGACCCGCTCTTCCCGCAACACCGCAATGCGGTTCAGCACGATCGCCTCATAGGCCCCGGTCGCGCCAAAGCGGAACGAATTCTGCACTGCAAGGCTTTCCAGTTCCGCCGCGATGGCCAAAAGCTCGTGCAGCGCGGCCTCAGCCGGGCGCGTGTCGGCATCCAGCCCAGAGACCAGCGCCGATAGCCGCGGATCGACCGCGTTCAGCCGGTCCGACAGCGCCCGCGCCTCGACGAAACCCAGCATCGACATGGCGCGATAGGTCTCTATCTCGCACAGGCGCTGCACGATCCGGCCAACGCGCCGCTCTCCGGTGCCGGGGCGGACAAAGACGGCAAAGCGCATATGGCCCGCAGGATCGATGCGGAAATCCCCGGCAATCACCGCAGCCCCATCGACCACGCGCGCCACGGCCAGGCTTTCGGCCACGAACCAGTCGTCCAGCGCCTGCATCATGGCCGGTTCATCCGCGGGCATCTCCTCAACCCGGATCAGCAGCGAGACGACCCGCAGCCCCGGCGCCTCGGCCAGCCAGTCGGCGGGAAAGACCGCAGCCTCGACCGGATCGAACGGATGGGCGGACAGGCCGGGGGTAAAGGCGGAATAGGCCACGAATTCGGTGTGGGATTCCCATTTCAGCTCGGCCCTGCCGATCTGGCCGGAAAAATGCGTGGCCCCCGGCTGCGGATGGGCGGTGCCATGTCGGTCAAGCAAAGCCACAAGATGGGCACGGTCGCGGGTGCGGTCACGGGTCTGTGCCTCGCCCTCGGCCCGGATCGCCAGAAAGACGGCGCTGCACGGCATTTGCAACGCCGGAAAGGGGCGCGCGTGCAGTTCGTTGACCAGCGCATAGCGCAAGGGATGATCGGCTGTTTCTCGCATCTTGGCTTCCGTCACGGCGGGTCAGACTCGCCTATGGCAAATTTCCCAACAAATCCAGATGTTTATCGGCATACGAAAGCATACGGAGAAAATGTGTGAAAAAAGTCCGCGCCGCCGCGTAGGGGCAGGCCGCGCCCGCCGTATCACCCTTGTAACAACAGGAGACAACATGAAACGGCCCGCAGCCTTGCCCCTTGCTCTGGTGCTTTGCCTTGCCAGCCCGGCCATGGCAGAAACCGCCGAGGCCCTGCGCCAGCGTCTGGATACCAATGGCGATGGCATCCTCAGCCGCGGCGAGTTTGTCGTGCTGCGGCAGGAAATGTTCGCCCGCATCGATGCCGATCACAGCCAGACCCTGACCGCGGCTGAGATCGAGACCGCGAGGGCCGCCCTGCCCGCTGGCAAGCGCCCGCCGAAAGACAGCCATGTCTGGGCACAGGATGCCAATGCCGACGGTTTGCTGACCTTGCAGGAATACACCTCGGCCACTCCGGTCTTCGACCGGGCCGACCGCAACCATGACGGCGCTCTCGACGCATCAGAATATGCCCGGATCAGCCGCCTTGTCGCGAAATACCTTCCCTGACCCCCCAAAGAAAGGACAACCAGATGCTTCGTATTCTTCCCCTCGCAGCCCTCATCGCCCTGCCGCTCGCCTTCGGGGCCCAGGCCCGCACTGTCGCGGTCACCGGCCAAAACGGCGGCACGATCAACCATCAGCATGATTGCAGCCGCGGCTCTGGTCAGGCGCAATGCAGCAATGCGACTACCGCGACCGGACCGAATGGCAAAACCTACAGCAAGAACCGTTTGCGCACGACCACTTCGGATGGCACCTCGACCACCACGGTTGATCGCACCGGCCCGAATGGACAGACCAACAGCCGGACCCGCAAACTGGTCGTGACGCCCTGATCCGACCATGGCCGTAGGGGCTTGCCTGTGGCTGGCCCCCGGTCAAGATAGCAGGAAACGGCGGGGGACGATGGACGACAGCGGCAGCCCGGCGCAGCATGACGAGGGTCGCGCAGCAATGGCAGGCGTGGCGCGGGGCGACCGCGCCGCACTTGCCCGTCTGATGGCGCAGTTTGCGCCGGGCCTGTTGCGTTTTGCTCGCCAGAACCTCAGCCAGCCCGCCGATGCCGAGGATGCGGTGCAAGAATGTTTCCTGCGCGCCTGGCGCGCGGCGGCCAGTTACGATCCGGCGCGCGCCGCCGTTTCCACCTGGCTGTACCGGATTCTCTTGCGCCTTTGCATCGACCGAAATCGCCGCACCGGCCTGCGCCGGTTTCTGGGCTTGGAAACGGCACCAGAGCCCATGGATGACACGCCGGATGCCGAAACCGATCTGGCTGGCCGGCAAGAGTTGCGCCGTACCCAGGCCGCGATGCGCCATCTGCCCGACCGGCAGCGGCAGGCGTTGCTCTTGCGGGCCGTGGCGGGCCAGACAACCACCGAGATTGCCGCGACATTGGGCATCAGCCCTGGCGCGGCAGAGCAATTGCTGGTCCGGGCGCGCGCGGCGCTGCGGGCAAGACTGGAGGATAGGAATGACCGGGGGAGCCGACAAAGATGACCGATGACGATGCCTTTGACCGTGATCTTGCCGCCGTTCTGGCGGCCGAGCCTGCCGATCCCGCCCCGGTATCACAGGCGGTTCTGACCCGGCTGGTCGCCACGGCCACACCAAACAGAAGGGGGCTCGCCGAGGTGCTGGTCAGCCCCTACCCGCTTGCCGTCACCTTGGCCGGAACCCTGTTGCTTGCAGGGGCCGCAAGTTATGCCGCCCTGCCGCGCCTGATGGGGGATGACCTTTCGGCGCTGGTGGTGCTGGGCGATCTGCTGCATCCCGGCGGAGGGTTCTAGTATGTCCCCGGCCACACCCCGCAACTGGGGCCGTATCGCCCTTGTTTCCGTTCTGGTCCTTTCGTTGCTTGGCAATGCCGTTACGCTGGGTGCCGCCTTGCGCCTTCGGCACTTGCGCAACGAACTGCTTGGCCCGCAGGCAACGGCGGCCGTCTATCCGCCCGAAACCCGCAAGGCCCTTCGTGCGGCCTTTGCCGCGAAGAAGGGGCAGCTTTTGCCCGGGTTGCACGAACTGGTGGCCATGCGTGCCCAGATCGTGGCCGATGCCCAGCAGCGCCCGTTCGACCGGCCCCGACTGGAGGCGGAAATGACTGCGCTGCGTTCCAAGGCGACCGATCTTTTTGCGCAGGCGCAAGGCATCTATCTGGACACGCTGGAAGCCCAGTCCAGAGAATGAACGCCCCAGTAATGAAAAAGGCCCCGGAGTTCCGGGGCCTTTTGCTGTCTGTTGCGCCGATCACTCGATCATCGGCAGAAGCTGGTCGATGGATTTCTTGGCGTCGCCATAGAACATCCGGGTGTTTTCCTTGTAGAACAACGGGTTCTCGATACCGGAATAGCCGGTGCCCTGACCGCGTTTCGACACGAACACCTGTTTCGCCTTCCAGCATTCCAGCACCGGCATCCCGGCGATGGGGCTGTTGGGGTCTTCCTGCGCCGCCGGGTTCACGATGTCGTTCGAGCCGATGACGATGGCCACGTCGGTGTTCGGGAAGTCCTCATTGATCTCGTCCATTTCCAGAACGATGTCATAGGGCACCTTCGCCTCGGCCAGCAGCACGTTCATGTGCCCCGGCAGACGGCCCGCGACGGGGTGGATGGCAAAGCGCACTTCCTTGCCCTTGGCGCGCAGCTTGCGCGTCAGTTCGGAAACCGATTGCTGCGCCTGCGCCACCGCCATGCCGTAACCCGGAATGATGATGACCGAATCCGCATCGTTTAGCGCCGCCGCCACGCCTTCGGCGTCGATGGCGATCTGCTCGCCCGTCACCTCCATCGCGGGGCCTGTGGTGCCGCCAAAGCCGCCAAGGATCACCGAGATGAAGCTACGGTTCATCGCCTTGCACATGATGTAGGACAGGATCGCGCCAGACGACCCGACCAGCGCGCCGGTCACGATCAGCAGGTCATTGCCCAGCGAGAAGCCGATGGCCGATGCCGCCCAGCCGGAATAGCTGTTCAGCATGGAAACCACGACCGGCATATCCGCCCCGCCGATACCCATGATCAGGTGATAGCCGATGAAAAACGCCGCCAGCGTCATCAGCGCCAAGGCCCAGAAGGCCGAAGTCTGCACATAAACCACCAGCAGGATCAGCGACAGCACCGCCGCCCCCGCATTCAGCATATGGCCGCCCGGCAGTTTTTTCGCCTTGCCATCCACCTTGCCTGCCAGCTTGCCGAAGGCCACGACCGAGCCGGTAAAGGTGACCGCGCCGATGAACACGCCAAGGAAGGTTTCCACCCGCAGGATCGACACTTCCAGCGGCGTTTTCTGCACCAGCTTCAGGGCAAAGCCCGTCAATCCCTCGGCCTGCGCCTGCAATTTGGCGGCGGCCTCGGCACTGCCCATCAGGGCCTCCATCGCCTTTTGCGGGTCGGAAATCAGGCCCATCAGATCGGCCAGACGGGCCAGTTCGATATGCGTCGAAAAGCCGATGAAGACGGCCGCCAGACCGACGAAGGAATGCAGCGCCGCCACAAGCTGCGGCATTTCCGTCATCTGCACCCGCTTGGCCAGAACCGAGCCGATCCCGGCGCCGACCAGCAGCATCAGCGCGATGATCCACAGATGCCCGGTGCCGGGCGAAAACACCGCCGCCAGCACCGCAAGGCCCATGCCCGCGATGCCATACCACACCGCGCGCTTGGCGCTTTCCTGCCCCGACAAGCCGCCAAGGCACAGGATGAACAGCACCGCCGCCGCGACATAGGCGGCGATCACGATGCCCGGTTCGCCCACATGGGCGCCCATTTCAAACAACTGATCCATTATGCTCCGCCTCCCCTTACGACTTCTGGAACATGGCGAGCATCCGCCGGGTCACAAGGAAACCGCCGACGATGTTGATCGAGGCGATCAGGATCGAAAGGGCTGCCAGAATGGTGATGATGACAGAGGTAGAGCCCACCTGCGCCAGCGCCCCCAGAATGATGATGCCGGAAACCGCATTGGTCACCGCCATCAGCGGCGTATGCAGGCTGTGGCTGACGTTCCAGATGACCTGAAAGCCCACAAAGCAGGCCAGCATGAAGACGACAAAATGGCTCATGAAGCTGGAGGGCGCGAAATATCCCACCAGCAGGATCAGCGCGGTGCCGATGCCCAGCAGGGTCACTTGCGCCTTGGTCTGCGCCGCGAAAGCCGCCTTTTCTTGCGCGCGTTTTTCTTCGGGCGTCAGTTCCTTGGCCTTTTCCTTGGGCTTTTGCGCCGCGATGGCCTGTATCTTTGGCGGCGGCGGCGGATAGGTTATCTCGCCCCCCTTGGCCACGGTGGCGCCGCGGATCACGTCATCTTCCATGTTGTGGTCGATGACACCATCTTTCTTGGGCGTCAGGTCCGTCAGCATGTGGCGGATATTGGTGGAATAAAGCGTGCTGGCCTGCGTCGCCATGCGGCTGGGGAAATCGGTATAGCCGACGATGGTGACACCATTGTCGGTGACGATCTTTTCATCCGGCACCGTCAGGTCGCAGTTGCCGCCCCGTTCGGCGGCAAGGTCCACGATGACCGATCCGCGCTTCATCATCTCGACCATATCCTTGGTCCAGAGTTTCGGCGCGGGGCGGCCGGGGATCAGCGCGGTGGTGATGACGATATCGACCTGCGGCGCCAGCTCGCGGAATTTCTTCAGTTGCGCTTCGCGGAATTCGGGGGATGAAGGGGCCGCATAGCCGCCGGTTGCCGCACCATCAGTCTGGGCTTCCGAGAAATCCAGATAGACGAATTCGGCCCCCATCGACTCGATCTGCTCGGCCACTTCGGGGCGCACGTCAAAGGCAAGGGTGATCGCCCCCAGCGAGGTCGAGGTGCCGATGGCAGCCAGACCGGCCACGCCTGCGCCCACGACCAGAACCTTGGCCGGCGGAACCTTGCCCGCCGCCGTCACCTGGCCCGTGAAAAACCGGCCAAAGTTGTTCCCGGCCTCAATCACCGCGCGATAGCCGGCGATATTCGCCATCGAGGACAGGGCGTCCATTTTCTGCGCGCGGGAAATCCGCGGCACCATGTCCATCGCGACCACGGTCGCACCACGGGCCTTGACGATTTCCAAGAGTTCGGGGTTCTGGGCGGGCCAGAAGAACGAGATCAGCGTCTGGCCATTGCGCAACGCCTCGGCCTCGGCCTTTTCAGGACCACGCACCTTGACCAGCACATCCGCCGCAGCAACCACCGCCGCAGCATCGGGCAGAACCGTTACCCCAGCCGCCTGATAGGCCGCATCGGTAAAGCCTGCCTTGGTGCCGGCCCCGGCCTGAATGACGCTGGTATGACCCAGCTTGGCCAAAGCCTGCGCCGAATCCGGCGTCATCGCTACCCGGTTCTCACCCGGAAAAATCTCTGCCAAAGCCCCGATCTTCATCCGCCCAGTTCCTCCTTCGCGGCCATGCCGCCCTTCACTTTCATTCCGTCACAACCAGCGGCGCGTCCGCAGGAACCACGCCGCTGCTTCGTCCCCAAAGGTGTCGCCCAATCGCTCTTCTTCGAACCTGATGAACCGTTCGGTCACAACAAGCATGAAGGCCACGACAATACCAAGACCCAGAATTACATCGAACCAGAAGCTGGCCGCCAGCAGGACAAAACTGTCCCCCAGATAGATCGGATTGCGTGATATGGCAAAAACTCCATCCGTCATCAGCGCCGTGGGTTCGCCGCGCGGATTGATCGTGGTGCGCGCCTTGCGCATCTGCCAGACCGCCATGACCATCAGCCAGACCCCCAGGACCAGACAGGCCAGCGCCAGCCCCGGGCCATAGATGCCAAACCCCCAAGGCAGGCCGATCCAGCCCAGAAAGGCGATCATTGCCACCCCGGCCAGTGTCCAGACCGGCGGCCAATCCAGCCAGCGTTCCAGCGTCTTTTCCATCGCTCCCCCTGCATCGGGCCGACGTGCCGGCCATGCTGCGCGGGCATAATGACCATGCAGCCCAGCGATGCAATCGCTTTCGGGCAATAAATGGTCGGGTTTGGACAGTTATTGGACACTTTCTTTGCGTCCGCATTGGATTGATCTTGCCTGCCCTCCAGCGTTAACTGCGCCGCAGGAGGAGCCATGATCACCGATTTCACCCAGACCCGCCCGCTGTTCGACCTGCCCGAAGGGGTGATATACCTTGACGGCAATTCGCTTGGCCCCTTGCCGAAAACCGCCGCTGCCCGCGTTGCACGCACCATTCAGGACGAATGGGGCCAGATGCTGATCACCGCCTGGAACAAGGCGGGCTGGATGGACCTGCCCTCGCGCCTTGGCGACCGCATTGCCCGGCTGATCGGGGCAGAGGCGGGCAGCGTGGTGCTGGGCGATACCTTGTCGATCAAGGTCTATCAGGCGCTGGCTTCGGCGATCGAAATGAACGCGGGGCGGAAAGTCATTCTTTCCGACAGCGGCAACTTTCCGTCCGATCTGTATATGGCGCAGGGCCTGTGCAAGACGCTGGGCGGCGGCTACCGGCTGAAGGTGGTCGCACCGGAAGAGGTGTTCGACGCCATCGATGAATCGGTGGCCGTGACCATGATCACCGAGGTCGATTACCGGACCGGTCGCCGCCATGACATGAAGGCGATCACCGACCGCGCCCATGCGGCGGGCGCGCTGGCGGTCTGGGATCTGGCGCATTCCGCCGGGGCCTTTCCGGTCGAACTTGCCGCCTGCGGCGCCGACTTCGCCTGTGGCTGCACCTACAAATATCTCAACTCCGGCCCCGGTGGCCCGGCCTTCATCTATGTCGCCCCCCGCCATCAGGACCGCGCACGGCCCGCACTGTCGGGCTGGCTGGGGCATGAGGCGCCCTTTGCCTTTGACCCTGACTATCGCCCCGGCCGCGGGGTAGAGCGGATGCGCGTTGGCACGCCGCCCATCCTGCAACTGGCGGCGCTGGATGCGGCGATGGAGATATGGGACAGGGTGGATATGGGCGCCCTGCGCGCCACCTCTCTCTCCCTGACCGACCGCTTCATCGCCGGGGTCGAGGCCACCTGCCCCGACCTGACGCTTGCCACCCCGCGCGACCATGCGATGCGCGGCAGCCAGGCCTCGTTCCGCCACCCCGAGGGTTACGCCATCATGCAGGCCCTGATTGCCGAGGGCGTGATTGGCGATTTTCGCGCGCCCGACATCCTGCGGTTCGGCTTCACGCCGCTTTATACATCCGTGCAAGACGTGGATGGTGCCGTGGCGATCCTTGCCCGTATCATGGCCGAACGCCGCTGGGACAAGCCAGAGTTCAAGGCGCGGCAAAAGGTGACGTGATGCCCCACGCCACCGCCCGCCTCAGGAATTTGGGAAAATTCCTGGCAAATTTCTTTGAAGAAATTTGCGCGCGCCTGCCGGTCTCCCGGCCCGGCGGTTGGGTGGCGCTGTGGCGGCGGATGGGAAACATTTCGGTTCTGGATTGCGGTGCGGGCGGCTGACCCTGCCCCCACCCCAATTCAGGAGACAGAAATGACCACCTATGACCCCGCCAGCGATGGCGCCCAGATGTCGTTCGACGGGCGCATGTCTTATGGCGACTACCTTCAGATCGACCGCATCCTGACCGCGCAGGCCCCGCTGTCGAACGCGCATGACGAGATGCTGTTCATCATCCAGCACCAGACATCCGAGCTTTGGATGCGCCTTGCGCTGCACGAACTGGATGCTGCGCGCCACATGATTGCCGCCGATCGCCCGCGCGAGGCATTCAAGATGCTCGCCCGCATCGCCCGCATCTTTGAGCAGTTGAACAACGCCTGGGATGTGCTGCGCACCATGACCCCCAGCGACTACACCACCTTTCGCGAGACGCTGGGCCAATCGTCCGGCTTTCAGTCCTGGCAATACCGGCTGATCGAATATGCCGTCGGCAACCGCAACCTGGCCATGTTGCGCCCCCATGCCCATCGGCCCGACTTGATGGCGCGGCTGGAGGCAGAGCTTGCGCGCCCCACGCTTTATGACGAGGCGCTGCGCCATCTGGCCCGCGCCGGACTGCCGGTGCCGCAAGATGTGTTGACCCGCGACCTACGCCAGCCTTGGGTGCATCACCCTGCGGTGCAAGGCGTCTGGGAGACGGTTTACCGCGACCCCGGCCAGCACTGGCAGGCCTATGAGCTGGCCGAAAAGCTGGTGGACTTTGAGGATTACTTCCGCCGCTGGCGATTCAACCATCTGACCACCGTATCCCGTGTGATCGGGATGAAGCGCGGAACCGGCGGCACTTCGGGCACGCATTACCTGAAACGGATGCTCGAGGTGCAGCTTTTCCCCGAATTATGGGATTTACGCACCACAATCTGAGCAGATAACGCCGCCGTGATGCCCCAAGGCTTTGACGATGTCACGGCGGTGCATTAGCGTGGATCGGAAACAATCGGGCCGACCCCCGGCCGCGCGCACTGGATTGCTGTATGACATCTGTTTTTTTCAAACTGGCCGCCGCCACGGCACTGGGTATTTCGCTGACTGCCTGCGTGCCCACCACCAACACCTCGACCTCTGGCCCCAAGGTCAAGCCGGGTGAGACCATTCTGGCCGAGGGCGCCTATGCCGCCAAGGCAGATCCGCAGTTCAATGTGGCCGCCGTGCCCGAGGACAAGGTTCCCCAGCAGTTCCGCCGCCAGAGTGTCTATTACGAAACCGACCAGCCGCCCGGCACCATCATCATCAACCCCTCGGCCAAGCACCTGTATCTGGTGACCGGCAAGAATCAGGCGATGCGCTATGGCATCGCGGTGGGCCGCGCCGGGTTCCAGTGGTCGGGCGAGGCGCTGATCGACCATCGCACCACCTGGCCGAAATGGACCCCACCGCCCGAGATGATCGAGCGCAGCCCCGAAAAGGCCAAGTGGAAAGACGGTCAGCCCGGTGGCCCCACCAATCCGCTGGGCGCGCGGGCGCTTTATCTGAAGACCAACGGCGTCGATTACGGCTACCGCATCCATGGCACGCCGGAATGGCAATCGATCGGGCACAATGCCTCGTCGGGCTGTATCCGCATGATCAACCAGGACGTGATGGACCTGTATGAGCGGGTGCCGGATGGCACCAAGGTCATCGTGCTGACAGCCAGCGGCGAGATGCCCAAGGGCCTGACCTTGCCGCCACCCACGCCGAAGAAGAAAAAGCCCGCCGTTGAGGCGACTGCCGTGGCGCCGGGCGCCATCCCCGCGCTGAAGGTGCTGCCTCCCCCGGTTCTGACGCCGGCCAGCGTAACGCCAGCCGCGCCGGGCGCGACAGCCCCTGCCCCGGCCGTTCCGGTTACGGTTCCGGCAGCGCCTGCCGCACCTGCTGCGGCACCCGCACCGGCCGCCGCTTGTTCGGTGCCACTGGTGAACGGGGCCTGCCCCGCCAACTGACGGGGCCGGGCCGATGAGCAAGAGCCTTGCCCGCGTGGTCAATGCGCTGCGCGCGGCAGGGATGGATTGCCAGCCCATCGAGATGCCGGGCGAGACCCGCACTGCCGAACAGGCCGCCAGGGCCGCCGGTTGCGCGCTGGACCAGATCGTCAAGTCGATCCTGTTTCAGGGCGCCAGCGGGCGGCTATTCCTGTTTCTGACCGCAGGCGGCAATCAGGTCGATCCCGCCCGCGCCTCTGCCCTAGCGGGCGAGGCTTTGGGGCGGGCAGATGCCGATACCGTGCGCGCCGTCACAGGCTTTGCCATCGGCGGCGTCGCCCCCCTTGGGCACCTGTCGCCCCTGCCCGTGCATATGGATCCGCGGCTGATGGAGTTTCCGGTGATCTGGGCGGCAGCGGGCACACCTCGCCACATCTTTCCGGCATCTCCGCAGGCCCTGCTTGCCGCCACCGGCGCCACGCTTGCCGCCTTTGTGCAGGTGTGATTCCGCGCGCATGTAAAATTCTTTAACATACCCCTTGAACGACTCGGCGGACGGGGCCATCTTGCCTCATGTGAAAGACATTCACATCAACCAACCGGGAGCCACATAGATGATGACCCCTTCCCCTTCTGCCGCCTGGGGCGGCGCCCCCGTTGCCAGAATGCCCTGGCTGCGCCGTGCCGAGGCGTGGCTGGATGACAAGGGCAAGGGTGCCTGGATCGCCGCCATGATCCTTGGCTTTGTCTTCTTCTGGCCCGTGGGCCTTGCCCTTCTTGCCTATATGATCTGGAGCAAACGCATGTTCAGCCGCCACAACTGCCACGCCCGCCGTCAGGAATTCATCGCCCGCCACCGCGCCATGCACGAAGCCTTCCGCCCCTCGGGCAACAGCGCCTTCGACGCCTACAAGTCGGAAACGCTCAAGCGGCTGGAGGATGAACAGCAGGCCTTCGAATCCTTCCTCCAACGCCTGCGCGACGCCAAGGACAAGTCCGAGTTCGACGCCTTCATGGATGACCGCGCTCAGGCCGCCCGCAAGGCAGGTGCCGAGGGCGAAGGCGCCCCGCGCAGCGGCGAATACTGATCCCGGACCCGCGAACCCTGGGGCCCTGCCTGAAAAGGCGGGGCCCTTTGCATATCGGGGCCTAAAGTTCGGCCTCATCCTCACGGATATGGTGGATCATGTCAGAGATCATCCCGCTGACATGGGTATCGGCAATGTCGTAAAAGACGTTCTTCGACTGCCGCTCGCCCCGGACCAGCCTTGCCCCCCGCAGCAGGCGCAGATGGTGGCTGACCAGCGACTGAGACAGGTCCAGATCCTCGGAAATCTCGGAAACCGCCGCAGGCCCCGCCATGCAGCGCGCCAGAATGCGCAGCCTTGTCGGGTCGCCCAGAAGGCGAAAGGTTTCGGACAGGATCGTCAGTTCCTGCGGCGACAAGGCCCTGGCTTTCGTCATGTCATCCCCCTGCCGCCCGCTATCCATGGGTGTGCCCCGCATGGGAACAGGCCGCCGCCCCCGCTGCAAGAGCACATCGGCTGCTGCCGGTCCAGTCAAGGCCGATGGTCGCATGGTCGATGCCAAAGCGGTCATGCAGGGCTTTTTCCACCTTGTCCAGCATGGCGCGAATATCGGCGCCGGGCTTTGGCTCGACCTGAAGAGTCGCCATCACCCGGCCCGAGGTGATCGACCAAAGGTGCACATGGCGGACGCCCCGCACCCCTTCGACCGTGGTTTTCAGGTGGGCCACAACCTCGTCGGCATCGGCGTCATTGGGCGCGCCCTCCAGCAGGATATGCAAGGTGGATCGCAGCAGCCCCCAGGCGGCGCGCAGGATGATCACCGAGACAAAGACCGACAACAGCGGGTCGATCGGCGTCCAGCCGGTCAGCCAGATCACGATGGCGGCGACAATGGCGCCGACCGAGCCGAGCAGATCCCCCAGAACATGCAGCACCGCGCCCCTGACGTTGACATGGTCGCTGTCGCCGCGCGTCAGATACCACAGCACGAACAGGTTCACCAACAGGCCGACGACGGCCACCCAGAACATCGGCCCGGCAATGATCGGTTGCGGCTGCTGCAACCGCCAGGCGGCCTCCCACAGAATCCAGACCACGACGGCAAAGAGTGTCAGTGCATTGACAAAGCCCGCCACCACCTCCAGCCGCGCATAGCCATAGCTGCGCCGGCCATCCGCCGCCCGCCGCCCCAGCCGGAATGCCAGATAGGATAGCCCCAGCGCCACCGCGTCGGACAGCATGTGGCCCGCATCCGCCAAAAGGGCGAGCGATCCCGACAGGACACCGCCGACCGCCTCGACCAGCATGAACAGAAAGATCAGCAGGAACGAGGTGAGGATCTTGCCCTCGTTCTCGTTTGTCACCTCCGGCAGGTGGTCATGCCCCTGCGCGCCGTGATCGTGGGAATGGGGCACTGGTTTTTGCATCGGAGCCTCTGATGGTTTTAATGCAATACATGTATATGTATTCATATGTATAGCGCAAGTGCATAACGGTATCATGGGTCATCAAGAAACTTGCCTCTACAGTGGCGCTTGCTAACCTGTGGGCCTAAGGTAAAGTTCGCCAATGCGCCACACACTGCCCATAGCGCCCCAGTTCTATGTGACGGCTCCGCAACCCTGCCCGTATCTCGACGGGCGGATGGAACGGAAATTGTTCACCGCCCTTCAGGGCGATCAGGCGCAGCGGCTGAACGATGCCCTGTCCAAGCAGGGCTTCCGGCGCAGCCAGAATGTGCTTTATCGCCCTTCTTGCGCCGAATGTTCGGCCTGTCTCTCGGCCCGTATCCGCGTGGCCGATTTCGAGCCCAACCGCACCCACCGCCGCATCCTGAAGGCCAATGCCGACCTGCGGCGCAACGCCACCAGCCCCTGGGCGACAGAGGATCAGTTCGCGCTGTTCCGCCGCTATCTGGATGCGCGCCACGCCGATGGCGGCATGGCCGACATGGATGTGTTCGAATTCGCCGCGATGATCGAGGAAACCCCGATCAAAAGCCGCGTCATCGAATACACCCGTGCCGCTGGCCCCGGCGAAACCGGGCGCCCGCTGGCCTGTGTCGCGCTGACCGATGTGTTCGACGATGGCCTGAGCATGGTCTATTCCTTTTACGATCCCGACTTGCAGGGCCGCTCGCTGGGCACCTTCGCCATTCTGGACCACATCGACATCGCCCGAGAGGCGGGCCTGCCCTATATCTACCTTGGCTACTGGGTGCCCGGCAGCCGCAAGATGGGCTACAAGGCGAATTTCCCGGCGCTGGAGATCTATAAAGGGGGCCGCTGGCAGGATCTTGGCGACCCGGCCGACCATCGGGCCGAACTGCATCCGCTGTCGGTCGATCCGATTGCCGAGCAGGTCGCCCGGATCAGCCTGCCAGAGGCACGGGCAATCCGCGAATGACGGGGTTTCGGCTGGCGGCGTTTACGCTGATCGTGCCGGACTATGATGAGGCCATAGGGTTCTATTGCGCGCGGCTGGGTTTTGACCTGACCGAAGACATTGATCAGGGCCGCAAGCGATGGATCACCATCGCGGCCCCCGGCGGCGGCAGCCGTCTCGTGCTGGCCCGGGCCGATACGGCCGGGCAAAAGGCCGCCATCGGCAATCAGGGCGCGGGCCGGGTCTGGCTGTTTCTGGAAACCGACGATTTCGCCCAGGACAAATGGCGTATCGAAACCTCTGGCGGCGTGTTTGAAGAGGAACCGCGCCACGAAACCTATGGCACCGTCGCAGTCTGGCGCGATCCCTTCGGCAACCGATGGGACTTGATGCAACGCAGTTGACGGGGCGCGCGATCTAATGGATTGACGCACCCCGGCCCGCTGCAATAATTGGGCAAGTTTTTTTACCACTTTACTTAAGGTCAAGGTGCCAAAGCGCATCAAGAGAGGGAGGAATACATGCAGTCGTTACTGGCGGTGTCGCGCGCGATCGACCGCCTGACGGAACTGGTGGGCAAGACGGTCATGTGGGCCATCTTTGTTGCCATTCTGGTCAGTGCGGTGAACGCCATCGTGCGCAAGGTTTTCAACACCTCATCCAATGCCTGGCTGGAGTTGCAGTGGTATCTGTTCGGCGCGGCCTTCATGCTGGCCTCGGCCTATACGCTGAAGCAGAACGAGCATATTCGCATCGACATTTTCTACGGCACCCGGTCGCGGCGGACGCAGCACTGGATCGATCTGTTCGGGCATCTGTTCTTTCTGCTGCCCTTCGTCATTTTGACCAGCTGGATGATGGTGCCCTATGCGGTTGCCGCCTTCAAAAGCGGGCAGGTTTCCACCAACTCGGGCGGGCTGATCATCTGGCCTGCGCGTGCGATTCTGGCGGCGGGGTTCCTGTTGCTCGTCTTGCAGGGAATTTCCGAAATCATCAAGAAAATCGCGGTGATGCGCGGTCTTATCGAAGATCCGCATCCCTTCGTCTCGGCGCATGAAGCGGCAGAACTGGAAGGTGCCGCGATTGCCGAGGCGGTCACGCAGGCCGAAATGGAGGCACGCAAGAATGCTTGAATTCATCGCGTTGAACATGGCGCCGATCATGTTCGCCTCTCTGGTCATCTTTCTGCTGCTGGGCTATCCGGTGGCCTTCTCGCTGGCGGCAAACGGGCTTTTGTTCTTTGTGCTCAGCGTCTGGCTGACGCCATATTCCGGCGGCGCCTTCAATCTGGACTGGCCGCTGCTGGATTCCATGACCTCCCGGCTTTGGGGGCGAATGTCGAACGAAACCATGCTGGCCATCCCCTTCTTTACCTTCATGGGCATCGTGCTGGAACGGTCGGGCATGGCCGAAGATCTGCTGGACACCATAGGCCAACTGTTCGGGCCGATCCGGGGCGGGCTGGCCTATGCGGTGGTGATCGTGGGGGCGCTGCTGGCGGCTACAACCGGGGTCGTCGCGGCCAGCGTGATCGCCATGGGCCTGATTTCATTGCCGATCATGCTGCGCTATGGCTATGACCGGCGTGTCGCATCGGGTGTTATCGCCGCATCGGGCACGCTGGCGCAGATCATTCCGCCGTCTCTGGTGCTGATCGTNNGCCGACCAGCTGGGCCGCTCGGTGGGCGACATGTACAAGGGGGCGATGATCCCCGGTCTGGTGCTGACCGGGCTTTACATGCTGTATATCTTCATCGTCTCAATGGTGCGCCCCACCTGGGTTCCGGCCCTGCCGCCCGAGGCGCGGACACTGGGACATGGTATCCTGTCGTTGCTGATCGCCATCGTCGCCGCGATGGGCATAGGCTATGCCGCCCATGTGTGGCTGTATCCGACCCACGGCGCCAATGCCGACATCCTGGGCGGCACCATCGGCGTGGCGGCGATCTACGTCTTTGCGCTGATCGACCGCGGGCTGAAGCTGGGACTGCTGAGCAAGCTGGCCAGCCAGGTGATCATGGTGCTGGTGCCGCCGCTGGCGCTGATCTTCCTTGTTCTGGGCACGATCTTCCTGGGCATCGCCACCCCGACCGAGGGCGGCGCCATGGGCGCGGTCGGCTCCATGCTGCTGGCGGCGATGAAGGGGCGGCTGAACATGGGCGTGATTTCGCAGGCGCTCGCCTCGACCACCCGGCTTTCGGCTTTCGTGATGTTCATCCTTGTGGGCGCACAGGTATTTTCGCTGACCTTCTATGGGGTGAACGGGCATATCTGGGTCGAACATCTGCTGACGGCGCTGCCGGGCGGCCAGATGGGGTTCCTGATCTTCGTCTCGGTGCTGGTGTTCCTGCTGGCCTTCTTCCTCGACTTCTTCGAGCTGGCCTTCATCATCATTCCGCTACTCGGGCCGGCCGCCGAAAAACTCGGCATCGACCTGATCTGGTTCGNNTCATGCACCCGCCGTTTGGCTTTGCCTTGTTCTACCTGCGGTCGGTTGCGCCCAAGACAAGCTATATCGACAAGGTGACCGGCCTCAAAACCGCAGGGGTTTCGACCGGGCAGATCTATTGGGGGGCGGTGCCGTTCGTGGTGATCCAGG
>DDEX01000110.1 GCA_002336845.1 Rhodobacteraceae bacterium UBA1943 | reverse complement strand
TGGAGAAGTTCGAAAAGGAAACCGGCATCCATGTGACGGTGACCGATTACGACAGCAATGACACGGCGTTGGCCAAGGTTTCGGCGGGCGGATCGGGTTATGACCTTGTGGTGCCCTCGGCCCATTTTGTCTCGATCTATGTCGAACAGGGGCTGATCCAGAAACTGGATCTGACCCGCCTGCCCCACCATGGCAACATCGCGCCGGAATGGATGGATGTCGATTGGGACAAGGGCCGCGAATACACCATTCCCTGGCAATGGGGCACCACCGGGATTTCGGTGGACACCAAGGTTTACAAAGGCGATGTGAACACCTCGAACGTGTTCCTCAACCCGCCGGATGAACTGAAGGGCAAGATCAACGTCGTCCCCGAGATGAACGAAATCGTCAATCTGGCCGTGATGTGGGCAGGCGGCAAGCCGTGCAGCGAGGATGTCGCGGTGCTGAAAAAGGCGCGCGACGCGCTGATGGCGGCCAAACCGTTCTGGGCCTCGATGGATTATGGCACCACCGACCGCATGGCCAATGGCGATTGGGCGGCAAGCGTCAACTGGTCGGGCGAAACCTTCCGCTCGCGGCTGATCAACCCCGCCGTGGTTTACGGCTACCCGCGTGAGGGCTATCCGCTGTGGATGGATTCGGTCGCGCTACTCAGCGATGCGAAAAACGTCGATGAGGCCTACAAGTTCCTTGATTTCATCATGCTGCCCGAGAATGCGGCCCTGATCTCGGCCTTCGCGCGCTATCCCAACGGCATCTCCGGCTCGACCGAATTCATGCCCGCCGACATGCAGACCGCGCCCGAAGTGAACATTCCCGAAGAATTCAAGGCTGCCGGTCATTTCCTGCCGACCTGCTCGGGCAAGTCGATGGAATACATGACCGCAATCTGGACCGATCTGCAAAAATGACCGGGAAGCCGGCGCAGGGACACCAACGACCACAGGGAGACCACCGAATGAAAAAGACCATGCTCACCGCGACCTTCGCGCTTTTGGCCAGCACCACGCTGGCCATGGCCGAGGGGCAGTTGCAGCTTTATAACTGGGGCAACTACACCAGCCCCGAGCTGCTGGCGAAGTTCGAAAAGGAAACCGGCATCAAGGTGACGGTGACCGAATACGACAGCAACGACACCGCCCTGGCCAAGGTCGAGGCCGGCGGCGCCGGGTTCGACCTGGTGGTGCCATCGGCCAACTATGTGCCGATCTGGGTCGAAAAGGGCCTGATCGTGCCGCTGGATGATTCCAAGCTGCCCCACAAGGGCAACATCGCGCCGGAATGGATAGATGTCGCCTGGGACAAGGGCCGCGTGCACACGATTCCGTGGCAGTGGGGCTCGACTGGTGTTGCCGTAAACACCAAGATCTATTCGGGAGACATCAACACCTCCAACGTGTTCCTGAACGTGCCGGCCGAATTGAAGGGCAAGATCAACGTCGTTCCCGAAATGAACGATGTGGTCAACATGGCGATCTTCTGGGCAGGCGGTCAGCCCTGCACCGAGGACAAGGAAGTGCTGAAAAAGGCGCGTGACGCGCTGCTGGCGGCCAAGCCCGACTGGATCAGCATGGACTATGGCGCCACCGAGCGGCTGTCGAACGGCGACTGGGCGGCATCGGTGAACTGGAACGGCTCGACCATGCGTGCCCGCATCGCCACGAATGGCGACGTGCAGTATGGCTATCCGAAAGAGGGCTACCCGCTGTGGATGGACTCGGTCGCGCTGCTCAAGGACGCGAAAAATGTGGACGAGGCCTACAAGTTCCTCGACTTCATCCTGCAGCCAGAGAATGCCGCGCTGATTTCCGGCTTTGCGAAATATGCCAACGGCATCGCCGGTTCGGAAGAGTTCATGCCGGAAGAGATGAAGACCGCGCCCGAAGTGGTGATTCCGGAACAGTTCAAGGCATCCGGTCATTTCCTGCCCACCTGCTCGCCCCAGGCCCAAGAATACATGACCGCGATCTGGACCGAACTGCAAAAGTAAGCCACGGCTGACCTGTTGCTGGGGGAGGGCTGTCTCCCCTCCCCCGACCCCTCCCGAGAGTATTTGGAAAGGTGCAAATGGATCTGACCGGGCTTTCGGCTTCCGATCTGTCGCGCATGATTGCCGCGCGGCAGGTGGCGCCATCCGAGGTGATGGCGGCGCATCTGGACCGGATTGCGGCGCTGAACGGCGCGGTGAATGCGGTGGTGTCCTTGCGCGACCCCGAGGCGCTGATGGCCGAGGCGCGGGCGGCGGATGATGCGGTGCCCAAGGGCTGGCTGCATGGGCTGCCGCTGGCGGTCAAGGATCTGTGCGCGACTGCCGGATTGCGCACCACCTTTGGCAGCCCCTTGTTCGCCGATTTCGTGCCCGCGAAAGACGATCTGCTGGCCGCAAGGATGCGGGCGGCGGGGGCCATTTTCATCGGCAAGACCAACACGCCGGAATGGGGGCATGGCAGCCATTCCTTCAACCCGGTCTTTGGTGCGACGAAGAACCCCTATGATCTGGCGCTGACGGCGGGCGGATCGTCGGGCGGGGCGGCGGCGGCGCTGGCGGCGCGGCTGGTGCCGGTGGCCGATGGCAGTGACATGATGGGGTCGCTGCGCAATCCGGCGGCGTTCTGCAACATCTATGGCTTTCGCCCAAGTTGGGGCCTCGTGCCTGCCGATGCCGAGGGTGACACGCATTTGGCAACCTTGGCGACCGAGGGGCCGATGGGCCGTACGGTCGAGGATGTGGCCCGCCTTCTGGCGATACAGGCGGGCGAGAACCCCGAGGTGCCCTTCGGCCGGCCGACCGAGGATTATGTCGCCGGGCTGGACCGCGACATCCGCGGCCTTCGCATTGGCTGGCTGGGCGACTGGGGTGGCGCCTATGCGATGGAGCCGGGAATTCTGGAACTGTGCGAGGCCGCCCTGCGCCAGTTTCAGGAGATGGGAGCGGTGGTCGAGGCGCTGCCGCCGCCCTTTCCGGCGGAAAAGCTGTGGCAGGCCTGGGTGACGCTGCGCGCCATGCTGAACGCGGGCGGTTTTCGGGCGCTTTACGCCGATCCGGCCAAACGCGCGCAACTCAAACCCGAGACGATCTGGGAGATCGAACAGGGCATGGGCCTGACCGCCGAAGCCGTCTATGAGGCCAGCATGATCCGCAGCCGCTGGTATGCCCATGCCGCGCGGCTGTTCCAGCGGTTCGACGTGGTGGTGCTGCCCACCGCGCAGGTCTGGCCCTTTCCGGTGGAGTGGCGCTGGCCGCAACAGATCAACGGCAAGCCGATGGATACCTATCACCGCTGGATGGAAGTGGTGATCCCGATCAGCCTGATCGGCCTGCCTGCCCTGTCGGTGCCGGTCGGGTTCGGGGCACAAGGTTTGCCGATGGGAATGCAGATTGCCGGCCCCGTAGGCGCGGATGCCAAGGTGCTGGCCGTGGGTCAGGCATGGCACCGGGCCACCGACTGGCCATCGCGGCGCCCGCCGGTTCTTGCCGAAGGGTCTGTGGCCCGCTAGGGCTGAAGCATGGTGTTCTATCAACTGATCATGGCGGCTCTGCTGCCGGTGCTGCTGGCCTTTGCTACCTTTCGCGGTGGCCTGCGTGAGCGGCTGGGCCATGTGCCGCCGCCTGGGGCCCAACCTGCATCGGCACCCCGGTTGTGGCTGCACGGCGCCTCGAACGGAGAGCTGACCTCCGCCCGCTGGGTGGTAGAGCGGCTGATCGCGGCGCGGCCAGGTTTGCAGCTTCTTGTCACCGCGAACAGCACGACCGGCCGGGCCATGGTGGCGGGCTGGGGCCTGCCCGGTGTGGTGGCGGCCTTTGCACCGCTGGATACGGCGGGCGCGGCAGGGCGGGTGCTGGATATCTGGGAGCCGCAGGCGCTGGTGATCGTTGAAAACGAACTGTGGCCCTCGCGCATTGCTGCCGCACATCGGCGGGGCGTGCCGGTTCTGGTGATCGGGGCGCGAATGTCGGAACGCTCGGCGGCGCGCTGGGGCAAGCTCTCGGGATTGATCGGCGGCATGTTGCGCCGGGTGGACTGGCTGTCGGCGCAGGACGAGGCATCGCGCGCCCGGTTCCTGGCGCTGGGCCTGCGGCCAGAGGCGGCGGGCCCGGTGCTGGCGCTGAAGGCGCAAGGGGACGGGCAGGCAGTCCCCCTGCCCTTTGCGCCCCCCTGGCCGCGCCACCGGGTCCTGCTGGCGGCCTCGACCCATGAGGGCGAGGAAGACATTGCGCTGGACGGGTTTCTGGCCGCGCGCGATGCCTTTGACCATCTGATCCTGGCCCCCCGCCATCCCCGCCGCAGCGAAGAGGTGCAGGCCCTGCTGGCCGCGCGCGGCATTGCCTTTGCCACAAGGTCGAAGGCGCAGGTTCCGACGGCGGAAACCCCGGTGCATCTGGCCGACACGCTGGGCGAGATGCCCGCCTGGTATGCCATGGCCGGGGCCTGCCTGATCGGCGGCACCTTCGCCCCCCGGGGCGGCCATACCCCATGGGAACCGGCACGCGCGGGTTGTGCCATCCTGCACGGACCGGATGTGTCGAACAACGCCGCCCCCTTTGCCGCGCTGGATGCCGGCGATGGTGCGATCCGCGTCGCGCGGCCTGCGGATCTGGCGGCTGCCCTGCGCAGCCTGACGGCCGAACGGCAGGCCGCCCTGACCGCCCATGCCGACAAGGCCTTGCCGCGCGAAACCGGGGGCGAGGCGATCATTGCCGCGATCCTGCGCGCGCTGGCGGGCCAGCCGCCGGGCGGTTGATCAGCCGCGCCGCAGCGACAGGGTGTGCAGCCGCTCGGCCACCTCTGCCCGCAGCGGGCCTTCGCGCGGGGGATCAAGCAGCGAGGTCAGCATCGCAGGCTCTGGCGGCGGCCGCGCGCCCCCCATCCAGGACAGGTCGCGCAGGACCTGTGCCGCTTCGGGCGGCAGGTGGTCCGGCAAGTCCTGCCCCGACAGTGCGCCCCAAAGTGCTGTCCAGCAGCGCCCCACGCTCCACGGATTATAGCCGCCGCCCCCCAGCAGCAAAAGGCGCGGCGCCAGCGGTCGCAACGCCCGCAACACCGCCAGATGGGCATTGTTCGACAAGGCCAGCCGCGACAACGGATCTTCCAGCAGCGCATCCGCCCCCGCCTGCAACACGATGACATCAGGAGAAAATTCCGCCACGCGCGGCAGGATCAGCCGCTCCAGCACGGCCCGCATCTCGGTGTCGTTCAGCCCGCGCGGCACCGGCAGGTTAAAGGCATTGCCGCCACCGTCATCCTGCAACCGCCCTGTGAACGGCCAGCGGTTCTCTTCATGAACCGAAATCAACCGCACCGATGGGTCACCGGCAAAGGCAAACTCTACCCCGTCACAATGATGCGCATCGATATCGACATAGGCGATCCGCCCCATTCCCAGCGCCTTCAGCCGCAAAATGCCCAGCACGGGATCATTCAGATAGCAAAAGCCGTTGGCGCGGTCGGGCAGACCATGATGGGTGCCACCGCCTGGCACATGCACCGCCCCCGATGCAGCATGACCCAGCAATTCCGCCGCCAGCAGAATGCCGCCCGCGCCCGTGGCAGGACGGGAAAACACCTGGGGAAAGACCGGGTTCGCGGTGGTGCCCAGACCGTGGCGGCGGCGCATCTCGGGCGTTGCCATTCCGGTCGCCTCGGCCTGTTGCAATGCGGCGATATAGTCGGCGCTGTGCCAGGCGGTCAGTGCGGCTGGCTTGGCACGCGGACTTTGCCGATACCGACCGGCGGGCAACCAGCCAAGCGCCCCGGCAAGATCAAGCACGGTCGAGACCCGTGGCACCCGCAACGGATGCAGGCCGCCATAACTTGACCGGCGATAGATTCCGCTGGCGATCATCAAGGGGCCGATATGGGTCTGCCTGTTCATGCGCGATATGGTAGTGTCTGGCGCTGGCTTCTCAATCCAGATGAAACAAATGTCGTAAAATCGCCAAAAGGTCCGGTATTCGACACTTGCACTCCACGGGAAAGCCCCCATGATCATGTTTAATCAGCGTCAGAGCATCATCTGACCCCCGAGACAGGCACTGAAATGCCCAAAGACTTTGCATCTCCCCCGCTGGCCGGGGCTTCTGCCTCCATCCAGTATGGGGCCATCTGCTGGCGGATGCACCGCGGGCGGGTCGAGGTATTGCTGATCACCAGCCGCGATACCGGGCGCTGGGTCATTCCCAAGGGCTGGCCGATGGCAGACCGCGGCTCGGCGGCCGCTGCCGCGCAAGAGGCCTGGGAAGAGGCCGGGGTCAAGGGCGATGTGACCGACACCGCCATTGGCGCCTTCGGCTATGACAAGGTGCTGAAACCTGGCAAATCGGTGCCCTGCCGCGTTGACGTCTTTTCGCTGCGTGTAGCCGAGTTGAAGCGCAAATACCCCGAAGACGCGCTGCGCAGCCGCAAATGGTTCAAGCATACCAAGGCCGCGCGTCTGGTTGCCGAACCCGAGCTGCGCGGCCTGCTGATGGCGCTGCCGGTGCTGCTGGACATCGAGCCGGCGGCAGCTTGAACTTTGCCGTTTCCCGCATAGGTTAAGGGCATGATCCGCTATACCCTCAGATGCGCCAAGGGGCACGATTTCGAAAGCTGGTTCCAGTCGGCTGCGGCCTTTGATGCGTTGCAGGCGGGGGGCCATGTCG
Source organism: Rhodobacteraceae bacterium UBA1943 (assembly GCA_002336845.1). Classification (GTDB taxonomy): domain Bacteria; phylum Pseudomonadota; class Alphaproteobacteria; order Rhodobacterales; family Rhodobacteraceae; genus Fuscibacter. Next base: position 17,736 of record DDEX01000110.1, on the reverse strand, counting down.
CTTGCAGCCTGTGCGGGGAAACTTCGGTCACCAAGGCCCTGATGGCCCCCGCTGTGGCGCAGGGGCAGGATCGGCCCGCCCTTGCCCAGCCGCAATCCGAGATCGAGGTGGCGATGGCTGCCCTGCGCCGTCAGGTCGAAGAAAATTCCGAATATGTCGGCCTTGGCTTTGCCGCCGAGGCCCGCGCCATGCACGACGGGGACTCCCCGGCCCGCGCGATCTATGGCGAGGCCCGCCCGGATGAGGCGCGCAAATTGCTGGAGGACGGCATCCCCGTCGCCCCCCTGCCATTCCTGCCGCGCCCCAAGGCGAACTAAAGCCCCTCCAGCACCGCGATCGCGCGCTTTTCATCAGCGGCAGTCCAGCCGGAATTCAGCAGGCCGATCAAAAGCGTGATCAACCCCGGATCGGTCCGTTTCAGCGCCTGCAACACCGGCTTGGGCGCCGCCTGAACATAGGCCAGCGCCACATCGTCGCTGTCGGTCTGGTGCATGTCGCGCAGCCGCTCGAAAATCGGGCGCAGGCGCTGCGGATTTGGCCCCAGCGAAACGAGGAATTTCGCCAATCCCTCCTCATCCATGTCCATCGTCGTGCCGAATGCCCCGAAGCGAAAGCGGTTGACGACGAATTCCGCATCCTTCTGCATGTAAAGTTTGAAGCCATGGCCCGCGACAAAGCCCACTTTGCTGCTGGTCATGTCGGCCTTCAGGTCCAGCCAGGTGATCGGGTCGAAGGTAAAGGCGTTGTTGGTGCGGCGCAGCCCCGGCGGCCAGAACCGGCAGGGAGAGCCGAAGCTGTTCACCTCCATCCCCGCGATGCGCGCAGGCCCATGCGCCAGCGCCACCGCCGTCAGCGCATTCGAGGTGATCAGGTTGCCCTGGCTGTGGCAATAGATCGGCGTGCGCAGTGGCTCCAGCCCGCCCGCGCCCGCCAGCAGGCCGTAAACCGCCAGTGCCGCCGCATTGCCGTCGATCATCGAGGCGACAAAATCGGTTTTCTGCATCATCGGGGCCGCACGGCGGGCCAGTTGATACATCGCCTCGGTCGCCGTGGCCCAGCCCTCAAAGCTGTTGCGGTCGCCCCCGGCCTGCACCGGCATCATCCGCAGCTTGTCGGCCACACATTGACCCAGATCGGCCCATTTGCCGTCGGATTTGTTGAACACCCCGACGACCGGACACCCCTGAAGCAGGGACAGCGCCGTGGCGCTTTCCACATGGTCCTGCGGGGTATTATCCATCCCGTTGACGAAAATCACCCGTCGGTTTGCCTGAAACCATGGTTGGGCCTGCGCCTCGGGGTTGATGTACAAATTGACGTCGCCGTCAGTCGATGGCGAATGCCCGCCGGGACGGATGGAAGGAGCCTGCATGAAAAAACCTTACGATAAGCCTATTTGTTCAGCTTATCGCGGGTTTCGCGCCGGGCAATGGGATATTGTGTCCCTGAGGTCAGATCTGTTTTTCGGGCATTTCCACCCGCAGACCGTCCAGCGCGTCCGTCACCTTGATCTGGCAGGTCAGGCGCGAGCGGACCGGATCGGGATTCCAGGCGAAATCCAGCATGTCCTCTTCCATCGCGTCCTTTTTCGGCAGCTTTTCCACCCAGTCGGCTGCGACATAGACATGGCAGGTGGAACAGGCGCAGGCGCCGCCGCAATCGGCCTCGATTCCGGGAATCCCGTTGTCGCGCGCGCCCTCCATCACGGTCAGGCCGTTCGCCACATCCACCACATGCTCTTTGCCGCCGAATTCAACGTAGGTGATCTTCGCCATTTTCGTCCCCGAAACCAGTTGGCACAGGACATAACCGCCCCGCGCGGCTTTTGCCAGAGGGGGCGGCTTCCCAGCCCACGCCCTTCCAGCTATGGTGGCGCGACCGGCAAGGCAAGAACCGGCGTGGGAAGAACCGGGCAAGAGGCAAGGGCATGGCACGAAGCGGGCAAGGCGGCGGATGGCTGCTGATGGCGGTGGCGCCGTCGCTGCTGCTGGCATCGGCCTGCACCGGCCCAAAGGTTGACCGGCCCGCCCGCGCGGATCTATCCATCGAGGCGGTTCACATCAAGGGCGACGGTCCGCCGAAAGGCCCCGAAGGCGCCTGCTGGGACAAGGACACCACCCCCGCCGTGATCGAGACGGTCACCGAACAGGTCATCGTCTCGCCCGAGGTGCGCGATGCGGCGGGCCAGATCACCGCGCCCGCCACTTTCCGCAGCGAAACCGCGCAGCACATGGTGCAGGACCGGCAGGAGGTCTGGTTCCGCGCACCCTGCCCCGAACAGATGGACGTGGCCTTCCTGGCCAGCCTGCAACGCGCGCTGAAGGCGCGGGGGCTGTTCGGCGCCGCGATATCCGGCAGCTATGACGCCGCCACGGCCGAGGCGGTGCGCCGCTTTCAGGCCGAGCGGGGGCTGGATTCGCCCCGTTTGTCGCTGGCGGCCGCGAAAGAGCTGGGCCTGATCGCCGTGGATATCGACCGGCTATGACCCCCGAGGCGCTGCGCGACATCGTGGCGCGCGAATGGGCCGCCTCGCCGCCCGATGCGGCGCATGATCTGTCCCACCTGTCCCGCGTCTGGGCCAATGCGCAAAGGATTGCGGCAGGCGAAGGCGGGGCCGACATGCAGGTGTTGTGCGCCGCGGCCTTCCTGCACGACCTTGTGGCCCTGCCCAAGAACCACCCCGACCGGGCGCAAGCCTCGCGCCTTTCGGCCGACCGCGCTGTCGCCTTGCTGCACGCCGCGGGTTTCCCATCTGAAAAGCTGCCCGCCGTGGCCCATGCCATCGCAGCCCACAGCTTTTCCGCCGCCATCGCGCCCGAGACGATGGAGGCACGGATCTTGCAAGATGCCGACCGGCTGGAGGCGCTGGGGGCCGTCGGGCTGGCACGGCTGTTCATGGTGGCGGGCAGCTTGAGCCGGAAAATAGCCCACCCCGACGACCCTCTGGCCGAACACCGCGGGCTGGATGACACCACCTATGCGCTGGACCATCTGGAAACCAAATTGCTGCGCCTGCCCGCGATGATGCAGACCGAAACAGGCCGCCGGATCGCAGAGGACCGCGCACAGGTGCTGCGCGACTTTCGCACCACCCTGCTCAACGAAATACGGGGGCCCGAAGGCCCCCGCTGAAACGACTGCGCGCCGCTTATTCGATCGACAGCGCCACGAAGCGCGGATCGCCGTCACGCCGCACCAACAGTAGCAGCGATTTGCGCCCCGCCTCCTTGGCCTCGGAAATGCGGTCCTGCAAATCCTTCAACCGGGCCACGGGGCGCTGGCCCGCCTCGACCACGATGTCGCCCGGTGCGACGCCCTTGCCCGCTGCGTCCGAGGCGGCATCGACATGGGTAACCACCAGTCCTTGCGTGTCGGGCGGCAGGTTCATCTGCTGCGCCATCTCGGCATTCATCGGTTGCAGCGTCAGGCCCAGAACCTCCAGCGACTTCGGCTCGACCGGGTTGCCAGACTTGTCCTGCTTGGCCGGAACCACCTGCGCCTCGGCCTCCTCGCGGCGGCCCAGTTTTACCGGAACGGTCTGGGTCTTGCCGTCGCGCAGCACGATCACCGGCACTTCCTCGCCAATCGGGCTGTCGGCAACGGTCCGCGTCAGGTCGCGGACATCCTTGATCTCATGCCCGTTAAAGGTGGTGATCACGTCGCCCGCCTTCAGCCCCGCCGCCTTGGCCGGGCCATCCGGCACGTCGGTGATCAGGGCACCCTTGTCCGCCGCCAGACCCATCGCCTCGGCCACATCGGGCGTCACGTCCTGAATCTTCACACCCAGCCAGCCGCGACGGGTTTCGCCGTATTGCTTGAGCTGATCGACCACCTTCGACACCACGTTCGAGGCCATCGAGAACCCGATCCCGATAGAGCCGCCGGTCGGCGACAGGATCGCGGTATTGACGCCGATCACCTGCCCGTCGGTGTTGAACAGCGGGCCACCCGAGTTGCCCTTGTTGATCGCGGCATCGGTTTGCAGGAAGTCGTCATAGCTGCCCGAAAGTTCGCGGCCACGGGCCGAAACGATCCCGGCCGAAACCGAAAATCCCTGGCCCAGCGGGTTGCCGACCGCCATCACCCAGTCGCCCACACGCATATGGTCGCTGTCGCCGAAGGGCACGAAGGTCAGCGGTTCCTTGGCATCTACCTTCAACAGGGCGATGTCGGTCTTGGTATCGGTGCCCACCAGTTTGGCCGACAGGCGCTTGCCATCAAAGGTCTGCACCTCGATCTGGTCGGCGCCCTCGATCACATGGTTGTTGGTGACGATATAGCCATCGGCGGAAATAACGAAGCCAGAGCCAAGCGCCTGTTCACGCTGCGGCTCTTGCTGGCCCGGAGACTGGCCGTCCGGCCCGAAATCCTTGAAGAACTCTTCAAAGGGCGAGCCTTTCGGCACCACCGGGCTGCCGTCGGTCGGCGCGGCCACCACGGCGGTGGTGGTGATCATTACCACGGCGGGGCTGACCTGTTCGGCCAGATCGGCAAAGCTTTCCGGCGCGCCACGGGCAAATGCCGGCGCCAGCGCCATTGGTGACAGGGCCAGAGACAGGCCAAGCGCCGCCGCCATCATCATGCGGCCACGGGCCTTGCGCGGCGCCGGGGCGATGGCAAGAACAGAGGAACGGTTCAACACGTCCGAACTCCTTTTCGGTATGTCTGGGGGCAGTTCACCGGCCCCGCGAATTCTATGCCCATTGATCACCACAGCAAGGCGGCGCGCAATGCAATCCCGATCAACGCCCGTCAATCGCTTGTGAACCAAGCGGCCCGGGCCGTGATCGGCCTAGCCTCGTTATTGCAAAACCTCGTTCAGCTTTTTCTGGTCAACATATTTGCTGAACCCAAGAACCGACTGGTTCACCTCGGGCGCCTGCATCGCCTCTTGTGCCGCCGTGCCGCCCAGGGCTTCAAAGGCGGTTTGCAGCGCGATGCCCGGGCTGCCGGCCTCGGCCACCGCCGCTATGGTCTGGTCATGGCAGCGCGTCACCAGAAGGTCGGTGACAAGATCGGCCATCGCCTGATCAATCGCGGCAACCTTGCTGCGATCCAGCGTCACCACATCGGCCACCGCAGGATGCGAGGCAAAGGCAACCGTCATCCAGCGCATCATCACCATGCGGTCATCGCCTGTGGTCTTGCCAATGAGGCATTTCCCCAGCGTCTCGGTTGCCGGACCCGCCTGAGCCGACAGCGGCAGGCACAGCAGCAAGATCAAAAGCAACCGCGAAACAACCAATGGAACCTCCACCTCAAATTCAAGGCGAGAGTTCCACAGCCCACTGACGCTGTAAAGAAAAAGCCCGCACGTCTAGCCGCCAAATGCCCTGACCAGCGCCACCAGTCCCACCCCTGCCGCCACCGCGACAAGGCCCAGCATCCGCCGCTGGTCCCGCGAAAGCGCGGCGATGGTGGCAAGCATCTCCTCGATACGCGAAGGGGCCAGTGCAAGCACCAGCCCCTCGATCACCAGAACAAGGCCAAGCCCCGTCGCCAGCCAGATCATTGCGCGGGTGCGCCCGCCGGTCGGCCGGTATCGCCGTTCAGATAGTCGAAGAACGACGAATCCGGCGTGATGACGACCGAGGTATTGCCCCCCTGCAAGGCCCGTTCATAGGCGGTCAGCGAGCGGGTGAAGGCAAAGAACTCCGGGTCTTTGCCAAAGGCATCGGCATAGATCCGGTTCCTTTCGGCATCGGCCTCACCGCGGATCACTTCGGCCTTTTTCTGCGCATCGGATGTCACCTCGACCCGGCTGCGGTCGGCGGCGGCGCGCACGCGCTGCGCCGCCTCGTTGCCGCGGCCAATCTCGTCCGCCGCCTCACGCTCACGCTCGGCCCGCATCCGGGCAAAGGTCGCCTCAAGGTTCTGCACCGGCAGGTCGGTGCGCGTCAGGCGCACGTCGATCACCTCGACCCCAAGGCCCGCCGCCTCGCGCCGCGCCAGATCGCGGATCTGGTTCATCAGGCTTTGGCGGTCTTCGGACAGAACCGAAGTGGACGGCACGGTGCCCAGCACCTCGCGGATGGCGGCGGTGATGATGCTGTCCAGCCGCATCCGGGCCTGTGCCTCACCACCCGCGCCCACCGCTTCGCGGAATTCGACCAGATTGGTAATGCGCCAGCGTGCAAAGGCATCAACCACCAGACGACGGTCGTCCGAAGGGGTCACCTCGATCGGCTGGGTCGGCAGGCCAAGAATACGGTCTTCATACTTCACCACGTCCTGAATGAACGGGATCTTGAAGCCCAGGCCGGGCTGAGCGACCTCTTGCTTCACCTGACCGAACTGCAACACAAGCGCGCGTTCGCGTTCATCAACGATGAACATCGATGACAGCGCCAGCGCGGCCACGATCACGGCGGCAGGAATAAGAAAAACGGACCGCATCAGTTGGACCCTCCGGTTGCCGGGGCAGGCGTGGGCTTGATCAGTTCGTTCAGCGGCAGATAGGGCACGACACCCTGCCCCTGCCCACCTTCCGGCCCATCCAGCAGCACCTTGTTCATGCCGCCCAGAACCTTTTCCATGGTTTCCAGATACATCCGCTTGCGCGTCACCTCGGGGGCCTTGACGTATTCCTGATAGACGGCGGTAAAGCGGCTCGCCTCGCCCTGCGCATCGTTGACGGCCTGGGCGCGATAGGCCTCGGCCTCTTCGACCAATTGCGCCGCCTGCCCGCGAGAGCCTGCGGTCACACGGTTGGCATAGGCATCGGCCTCTTTCTCCAGCCGGTCGCGTTCCTGCTGGGCGGCCTGCACCTGGCGGAAGCTGTCGATCACCTCACGCGGCGGGTCGGCCTTGGCCAGGTTGACGCGCACCACGTTGATGCCGCTGTCATAGCTGTCCAGCGTCGCCTGCACCGCCGTCCGCAGATCAGAGGCGATCCGCCCCCGGTCGCGGTTCAGGATCGGCGCCAGTTCCGACCGCGCGATGATGTCGCGCATGGCACTTTCCGAAACCGCGCGGATCGTGTCGGCCGGATCGGCCAGATTGAACAGGTATTTCGCCGGGTCCGAGATGTTCCACACCACCTGGAATTCGATATCCACGATGTTCTGGTCGCGGGTCAGCATCAGGCCGGTGTCATTTTCGCCCGCCGATCCATTGCCGATATCGGTGGTCTGTTCCAGATTGACCGGCACCTTGGTGGCCGAGACAAACGGCCAGGGCGCAAAATTCAGGCCCGGTTCGCCAACCGCGGAAAACTTGCCCAGCAACAGCTCGACCGAGCGTTCTTCGGGCTTGACGGTGTAAAAGGACATATACCCCCAAAGGCCGATGGCCGCGAGGATGCCCAGCATCACGCCCTGACGGGTCACCATCGGGCCTTGCGGAGCGCCGCCGCCCGGAGGGGTCGGCCGACCGCCGCGCCCGCCCATCAGCACCCGCAGATGCTCGGTTCCGCGTTTCATCAGCTCGTCGATCTCGGGAATCTGGGGGCCGTCGCCGGGCCGGCGCCCGCCATTGCGACGGCCATCATCGCGCCCACCCCGGTCGCCGCCGTTGCCGCGATCATCGTCGCCCGAACCGCCGCCACCGCCCCAGGGGCCTCCGCTGCCAGCCATCCACTGTCCTTCCTTGTCGTTTCCTTGCCCTGAATTGGGCACATCGGGCGGAAAATCAAGCGCCCTGCGCAACTTCGGGGTCGGGCGACGTGTCGCACCCGCGCCTCAGACCACGCGGCTGGGCTTGCGCATCGTCACCAGCTCTTCCGCCGCCGTGGGGTGAACCGCGACGGTGCGGTCGAAATCTTCCTTGGTCGCCCCCATCGAAATGGCGACGGCGGCAAGCTGGATCATCTCGCCTGCGCCCTCGCCGACGATGTGGCAGCCCAGCACCTTGCGCGTGGTCTGGCTGACCAACAGCTTCATCAGCATCCGGTCCTCGCGCCCCGCGAACAAAGTTTTCATGGGGCGGAAACTGGCGGAATACACCTCAACCGGGCCCTGCGTTTTGGCCTGTTCCTCGGTCAGGCCCACGGTGCCCAGTTCCGGCTGGGTAAAGACGGCGCTGGCGATGGTCTTGTGTTCGAACTTCGTGGGCACGCCGCGGAACACGGTATCGGCAAAGGCATGGCCTTCGCGGATCGCGACCGGAGTGAGGTTGACGCGGTTCGTCACATCGCCCACCGCATAGATCGAGGGCACGGCGGTCTGCGACCAGTCATCCACCTTGACCGCGCCATCGCGGTCAAGTGCGACGCCCACGCCCTCCAGCCCAAGGCCAGCGGTGTTGGGCTTGCGGCCCGTGGCGTAAAGCACAAGGTCATATTCGCTGGTCTGGCCATCCAGCGCGGTGGCGCGGATGCCGGATTCGGTCCGCTCCAGCCGGGCGACATCGGTGTTGACCCGGATGTCGATGCCCTGCTCCACCATGGCCTTGGCCACATGGCCGCGCGCCTCGTCGTCAAAGCCGCGCAGGATCTGTTCGCCGCGATACCACTGTGTGACCTGCGTGCCGAGGCCGTTGAGGATGCCTGCAAACTCGCAAGCGATGAAGCCACCGCCGATGATCAGCGCGCGGCGGGGAAGCTGATCCAGATGGAACATCTCGTTCGAGGTGACGGCCAACTCGCGCCCCGGCACATCGGGTACGAAGGGCCAGCCGCCGGTGGCAATCAGGATGTGCTTGGTCGTGAACCGCTCTCCGGTCGAAAGGGCGACGGTATGGGCATCGATCACCGTGGCGCGGGTGTCATGAATCGTGACGCCCGCATTTTTCAGCGTGCTGCGATAGGCATTCTCCAGCCGGTCAAGCTCTGCCTCCAACTGGCCGCGAAAGCGCGTCCAGTCGAAATCGCCCAGGCGCGCATCCCAGCCATAGGCGCGGGCGTCCTGCACCAGATGCGGAAAGGCGCTGGCGTTGACCATGATCTTTTTCGGCACGCAACCGCGGATGACGCAGGTGCCGCCCATCCGGCTTTCTTCGGCCAGCCCGACGCGCGCGCCGCCCTCGGCCGCAGCAATCCGTGCCGCGCGCACTCCGCCGGAACCGCCGCCAATGACGAAAAGGTCATAGTCGAAATCGGGCATGGCAGTCTCCTGTGGCAGATGTCGGGGCGGGGGTTTCACACCCCCGCACCCCTGTGGAGTATTTGGAAAGGTGCAAATGCAGGTAAGGATTGCGCCATATTGCGCAACCCTTCAGTCATCCAGATCGGTAAAGATATTGTCGTTGGGGGCGAAATAGATGCGGTCTTCCTGTTCGGTGCCAGAATTGATGTCGCGCACCACGACGCGGCCATCGCCATGGCCGATGATGACGATGTCACAAATATCGATGAACAGACCATTTTCCACCACGCCGGGGATCTGGTTCAGCACCAGCGACAATTGGCGCGGGTTACCGATCCGCTTCAGATGCAGATCGACGATGTAGTTCGCCTCATCCGTCAACAGGGGCTTGTCGCCGTTCATCCGCAGGGTCACGTCGCGGTGCAGCACATCGACGCCGACCAGCAGTTCCTCGATCAGCGCCTTGGTGGTTTGCCAGCCGAACGGGATGATTTCCACCGGCAAGGGGAAAGCGCCCAGTTGCGCCACCTCTTTCGCGGCATCGGCAATGACGATCATCTGGTCGGAGGCCGTGGCCACGATCTTTTCCTGCAACAGCGCCGCCCCGCCGCCCTTGATCAATGCAAGCTGCGGGTCGAACTCATCCGCGCCGTCAATTGTCATGTCCAGCCATTTGGCATCGTCAAGACTGGTGACCGGAATACCAAGGCCGCGCGCCAGCTCTGCCGTGCGGGTCGAGGTGGGCACGCCCGTGACGCGCAGCCCCTCATCCCGGATGCGCTCGGCCAGGCAGCGCACCATCCAGGCAGCGGTCGATCCGGTGCCAAGGCCCACCTTCATACCGTCCTCTACAAGATCGACAGCGCGTTTGGCCGCGACGAATTTGGCGGTGTCAATGGGCGAAAGGTCGGCGGGCATGGGCGACTCCTTTGCGGGCTTGGCTGCTTATAGGACGCGCCTGCACAGGGGGAAACGCAATTCCGCTTCCTCGCTTGACGAATGGCACGGTTCATCTACATTGCGAATAATTCGCAATTGCAGAACATCATGCAGCAGACCGATCAATCCTTTCTCGCCGGCTTTGCTACGTCGCGCGGCGAGGCCCCCCTGGCAGAAGTCAACCGCAGCATCCGCGTCAGCGGATCGGTGTGGAAACGGTTCCTGGCGTTTGTCGGCCCCGGTTACATGGTGGCCGTCGGCTATATGGACCCTGGCAACTGGGCGACCTCGCTCGCCGGTGGGTCGAAATTCGGCTATACGCTGCTGACCGTTGCGTTGATTTCCAACCTCATGGCAATCGTGCTGCAATCACTGGCGGCGCGGCTGGCGGTGGCGACGGGGCGCGATCTGGCGCAGGCCTGCCGCGATGCCTGGCCGCGCTGGGTTTCGGCGCCACTGTGGTTTCTGGCGGAAGTGGCGATCATCGCCACCGACATTGCCGAGGTGATCGGCACCGCGATTGGCCTGAACCTGCTGTTCGGGGTGCCGCTGGAACTGGGCGTGATCATCACCGCGCTGGATGTGTTCCTGATCCTGTGGCTGCAACGGCGCGGCTTTCGCAAGCTGGAGGCCTTTGTCATCACCCTTCTGGGGGTGATTGCGGTCAGCTTTGGCATCCAGATCGCGCTGGCCGACCCGAACTGGGGAGATGTGATCCGCGGCTTTGCCCCCACGGTCGAAATCGTGAAGAACCCCGAAATGCTGTATCTCGCGCTGGGTATTCTGGGCGCGACCGTGATGCCGCATAACCTGTATCTGCATTCCGCCATCGTGCAGACCCGGGCCTGGGGCGATACCCTGCCGGAAAAGCGCCAGGCGCTGAAGTTCGCCACCATCGATTCCACCGTGGCACTGATGTTCGCACTTTTGGTCAATGCCTCGATCCTGATCCTTGCCGCAGCCTCGTTCCACACCACCGGCCAGACCGAAGTGGCCGATCTGCACGAGGCGCACCGCATCATTGGCCCCCTGCTGGGCGCAACCCTTGCCCCGTCGCTGTTTGCCGTGGCACTGCTGGCCTGCGGGTTGAATTCGACCGTCACGGCCACTCTGGCAGGTCAGGCGGTGATGGAGGGGTTCCTGCGCATCCGCCTGCAACCCTGGCTGCGCCGTCTGATCACCCGCGGCATCGCCATTCTGCCCGCCGCCGGGGTAACGCTGCTTTACGGCAGCGAGGGGATGGGCGAGCTGCTGATCCTGACGCAGGTTGTCCTGTCGCTGCAACTGCCCTTTGCCGTGGTTCCGCTGGTGCTGTTCACCGCCGACCGGGCCAAGATGGGGCCGCTGCGGGCACCCGGCTGGCTTGTGATACTGTCTGTGGTAATCGCCGCCAGCATCGTGGGGCTGAACATGAAGCTGTTGTGGGACTTCGCGGGCACGCTCTAGGCGGCTGCGCACCAGATATGTCGCTTTTCGCCTGTCCCCCGCGCGCCTTCCGCTCCATGATCGGCGCGCGAACAGGAGGGTCCAATGCTGCGGCTACATTCTTCCCCCGATTCCGCCTCGATGGCGGTGCGGATGATGCTAGAGGAACTGGGCCTGCCCCATGAGGTGCGGGTTCTGGACCGGGAGCGTGATCTTGCCTCGCCCGACTATCGCGCGCTGCATCCGCTGGGGTTGATCCCGGCGCTGGAAACGCCCGATGGCACGATGTTCGAAACCGCCGCGATCCTGTTGTGGCTGGCCGACCGGCACCCGGCCGCGGGACTGGCGCCCGCAGTGGACAGCGCGGCGCGGGCAGATTTTCTGAAATGGCTGTTCTTCACCTCGACCAATCTGCATCCGCATATGTTGAACCTGTTCTACTCTGACCGCGCCGCCGGGCAGGGAAATGAACAGGCCGTCATCACGGCCTCGCGCGCGCGTATCAGCGCGTTGCTTGATGCGCTGGAGTCTGCGGCGGCACGGCGACCCGACTGGCTGTCGCCCGACCGGCCGACGCTGCTGGGGTACTACCTGTCGATGCTTCTGCGCTGGATGGGCTCGTTCGAGGCGGGCGATCTGCGCCGCGTGACCCTGACCGATTACCCTGCCCTGCACGCGGTTGCGGCCTATCTGGAAACCCGGCCCGCCGCGCAAAGGGTTGCCGCCGATGAGGGGCTTGGCCCCCGCCCCTTCACCGAACCCTGCTGAGGCCCCGATGTTCCTTTCCGTTTTCGACATGTTCAAGGTGGGCGTCGGCCCGTCCTCGTCGCACACCATGGGGCCGATGGTGGCGGCGGGGAAGTTCCTCGACAGCCTGCGCGCCTCTCCCTTCCACTTTCATGGGCTCAAGGCGTCGCTGCACGGCTCGCTGGCCTTCACCGGCGTAGGCCACGCCACCGACCGGGCGACCATTCTGGGCCTCGCCGGGTTCGAACCGGCAAGCTATGACGCAGACAAGGCCGAGGCGGCACTGGCCGCGATTGCCGAAACCCATACGATCACGGTCCCCGGCCTGCCACCACTGACCTTTGATCCCAAGAAAGACCTGACCTTCGATTTCGGCCCCGCCCTGCCCGGCCATGCCAACGGCATGATCCTGAAGGCAACCGATGCGCAGGGCGACGTGATCTTGCAGGAAACCTATTACTCCATCGGCGGCGGCTTCGTGCTGACGGCGGCAGAGCTGGCCGATGCGGGCGCGGGCAAGGCGCGGGCCAAGGCCGATGTGCCCTATCCATTTGAAACGGCCGAGGAAATGCTGGCCATGGCCAAGGCGTCGGGCCTGTCGATTGCCGAGATGAAGCTGGCCAATGAACTGAAATTCCGCACCAGGGCCGAGATCGACAAGGGCATCGCCCGGTTGTGGGAGGTGATGAACGCCTGCATCAGCCGCGGCATGGTGAACGAAGGTATCCTGCCCGGAGGCCTCAAGGTACGCCGCCGCGCCAAGGGTATCCATGATGCGCTGATGGCCGAACGCGGACTGAACCAGACCCCGCCCCATACGATCAACGACTGGATGTCGCTTTATGCCATGGCGGTGAACGAGGAAAACGCCGCAGGTGGCCAGGTGGTAACGGCGCCCACCAACGGCGCTGCGGGCGTGCTGCCCGCCACGATCCGCTATTGGCTGGATCATGTGCCCGGCGCCAGCGCATCGCGCGTCGGGGAATTCCTGCTGACCGCCGCGGCCATCGGGGGCCTGTGCAAACACAACGCGTCCATTTCCGGCGCCGAATGCGGCTGTCAGGCCGAGGTCGGCAGCGCCTCCGCCATGTCGGCGGCGGGGCTTTGTGCTGTGCTGGGCGGCACGGTGATGCAGGTGGAAAACGCCGCCGAAATCGCGCTGGAGCATCATCTTGGCATGACCTGTGACCCGGTCAAAGGTCTGGTGCAGGTGCCCTGCATCGAACGGAACGGCCTGGGCGCGATCAAGGCGGTTTCGGCTGCCAGCCTTGCCCTGCGGGGCGACGGCGTGCATCTGGTCAGCCTTGACGCCTGCATCGAGACCATGCGCCAGACCGGCCATGACATGCACGAGAAATACAAGGAAACCAGCCTTGGCGGTCTGGCGGTGAACGTGCCGAACTGCTGAGGCGGGCTTTCCGACGCGCCGCGCGCAGGCTGACCCGACAGCGGCGGGGGTTTCACACCCCCGCACCCCCGTGGAGTATTTCCAGAAGGGCAAGAGAAAGTCAGGTTGCGCCCCGGCCAGCGACACCACTCAAGATGCTCAGGAAGAGCTTTCCTCGTGACCGGGGCGACTTGCCCTTCACGGCCATCGGGGCTCCCCCCTGTGCCGTGAGCCGAGCTTCGCAGAACAAGGTTAAGAAACCCTTTCGCATTTGCCATTCTTCAAATACTCCCGCCGGAGGCATCTACCTTTCAGCCCGCGCGGCCTTTGACCTCAAGGCCTGCGGCAGCGCGGGCGCGGGGGCTCGATGCCCCCGAAGCCCGCAGCCCCTTTGTGACAGCAAGGTCGCTTTCAGACGGGCCGCGCACCGGCTGCGCCGCTATCCCTGCCCTATGACCCAGGACCGCATCCTTCCCGGCATCGTCTTGATGCTCGCCTTCTGCACCCTCGCGCCGCTGCTCGACGCGGCGTCCAAGCTGGCCACGGCGACGATTCCCGTTGGCCAGATCACTGCGGCGCGGTTTCTGGTTCAAGGGGTTCTGATGGCGCCGGTGGCGCTGGCGATGGGGCTGTCGTGGCGGGTCTCTCGCCGCACGCTCGGGTTCCTCCTGCTCAGGGCGCTGTTTCTCATTGCCTCGACCTATGGCTTTGTCGCCGCAGTGCAGGTGATGGCGATTGCCGATGCGCTGGCCATTGTCTTTGTCGAGCCGTTCATCCTGCTGGTCCTTGGCCATCTGATCTTTGGCGACCGGATCGGGCCGCGCCGCATCATCGCCTCGGTCATCGGCTTTGCCGGTTGCCTGCTGGTGATCCAGCCGTCGCTGGCCGCCTTTGGTGTGGTGGCGCTGTTCCCCTTGATGACAGCCTTCAGCTTTGCCGCCTACATGCTTGTCACCCGCGCGATCGCCGGAGAGGTCCATCCGGTGATCCAGCAGCTTCACACCTCCATCGCCGGGGCCGCCATCTGCCTGCCCGCCATGGTGCTGTTTGACGGCACCGGCGTGCCGACGCTGGACCCGGTGATGCCCCAGGGCTGGGCCTGGCTGTGGCTGTTCGGCGTGGGGTTCTGGGCGGCGGTCAGCCATATGTGCATGACCCTCGCGCTGAAATATGCACCGGCCTCCACCCTCGCCCCGATTCACTATCTGGAAATCGTCACCGCAGTTGCAGTCGGCTATGCGATCTTTGGCGATTTCCCCAATGCGCTGACCTGGGCAGGCATCGCCATCATCGTCGCCTCGGGGCTTTATGTGATCTGGCGAGAGCGGGTCACGGCCGGCAAAGTGACGTCAGAGCTGCCGGAAGCTGTGTAAGCGGCAAAATCACCAGCATCCCCGGCCCGTCGAATTCCAGCGTGACCTCGCGCGCCGAAACCTCGTTCGAGGTGCCGATCATGCCGCCTGGCGCAAAGTGCAGCCCGTCGATCGGCCAGCGCAGCCCCGTGCTGCGCCCCGTCACCGGCACCATGGGGAAAAGCGACAGGCGCGTGCCCATCGGCAGGGAAAGCGCCAGCCGCGCGGGGGCGTGAAAAGTCACGTCCTTCCCCCCCAACACCAGAACCCGCCGGTCAGGAGAGCGCACCAGCGTATTCAGGACTGCCAGCCCGTGATCAAGCCGCGCGCCCTGAAACCCCAATGCAAGCACATAAGGCGCCATGATCGACCGCAGCGCCTTGTCGAAATCTGTCGTCTCCTGTTCCGTGATCGGAAACAGTCGGTCCGACAGGCGCGCCCGCGCCGTTGCCGAAATCGAATCCAGATCGCCGATCACCGCGCGCGGGGTCACCCCCAGTCGCAAAAGGCGGTCGGCCCCCCCATCGGCGGCAATGATTTCATCACCATAGGCCCTCGCCCGTGCCAGCAATGCTGCAGAAAACGGCGCGCCGCCTGCCAGAATGACTCCGGTCGTGGCTTCGACAATCGGGGCGGCTATTGAGGGACTGTTCATCGAATTGCGGCAAAGAAACGGTTCATGGGACACAATCAATCCACTAAATTACCCTTGTCTGTCCATGGATTCGAACAGGAATGCGGCGAATGTCGGCCCAGTGACTGGTAGAGGGATGCACCGATGATCGGCGCAAGCAAGATCCTAACTGTATCGTACGGCACCTTTTCGTGCACGCTCGAGGGGTTCGATGAACCTTTCTCGACGATGAAGGCGATTGCGGAGTATTTCCGGGATCTGGCTGCCGACGACAGGTACTTTGGGGCAGAGCCTCCACAGCCCGATGCTGCCATGCTGCATCGCATTGCAGAGCGTGAAATCCAGCGCCGGGTCGAGGCCAAGGTGCAGGACAACGGTGTCGTGCTGCGCGCCGGGGATGAGGTTTCCCCCCTGCCGGTAGTGGTCGCGCCGCAGCCGGCCCCAAGTTATGCACCTGCGCCCGTGCAGGCCGAAACCGCCGCCGAACGTCTGCGCCGGATGCGCGCCGCCGCCCCTGCCGTGGTGGAACCCATGGTTCTGCCCGCCGATCCCTATGAGGAAGAGGGTGCGGACACGCTGCAAGCCCTGCTGGCCGACAGCATCGCCGCGACCGAGGTGCAGGCCGACATCCCCTCGCTGGCGATGGCCGAAGATCTCTTGCCCGAGGAAGACCCCGAGCTGGACGTGCCCGCCATGTCGGTGGCGGATGTGCTGCCCGAGTCCATGCCGGAATCGCTGGCCGAATCGCTTCCCGATGCCATGCCCGTGGCGCCGCAGACTGCGACAGACCTCGACCTTGCCCCCGTGGCCGGGGCCATGGCAGAGCCGCAGGAACCGATGGTTGCGGAAACCTCGGACGATGCGGTGATCCTGACCCTTGGCACCGAACTGGCCGCTGCGGCAGAGGCAGTGCAGGCTGAAACCGCGCCAGTTGAAACCACGCCCGTCGAGACCGCCACCGTTATCGACAACCAACCCTTCGCGCATGTCTCGGATGAGGTTCTGGAGCAGCACGTTCCTTTCGAAGAGCCGCAGGATGACGAGGCGCTGATTTCTGCCTTGAACGCAGAGCTGGCAGCGCCGGTTGTGCCCTCGGATGCGACCGACCTGCTGCTGGATGGCAATGATCATGAAGACGAACCCACCTCGTTTGACGGCGTAGCCAAGGGCGAGGTCGCCGATCTGGCAGCCGGTCAGCCGCAGGACGACGACGCCCTGATCTCTGCCCTGAACGCGGAACTGGCGACGGACGAGGCAGCCGCCGCCGCGGACGCCACGACACCTGTCGTGGCAGAGGTCACCGGCTGGACCAATGACTTTGCCGATGATGACTGGGACGATGATATCGACCTGGCCGAAATCAGCGATGCCCCCATTGCCGCCGAGATGGCCAAGGCCGAAGCTGTCGAGATCATCGAGGAAGGCCCCGCCCCCGATCCCCTCGATCAGGACGAAGAGGCGTTGCTGGCCGATCTTGACCGCCGCGCAGAATATGATCCCGTGCCGGCGCTGAACGATGATGCCATCGTGCTGGCTGACGATGCCCCGGCTGATGACGGCCTGGTGGCCGGCACCGAAAGCGCGCCAGAGCCGATCGGGGTTGGGGCGGCCCTGGCAGATCCGGTGGCCGAAAAACTGCAACGCGCCCGTGCCCGCGTGATCCGCATCCGCCGCACCGAAGATGCCGCCCAGGATACCGAAACCGTGGCCGAAACCGTGGCGACGGCCCCCTCGCTGCTTTCGGCAGAGGCCGAGGCGGCCTTGCAAGCAGAGCTTGCTGCGCTGACTGCGGAATTCTCGGACGTCGCCGAACCCGAGGCCACCGTCGAACCCGCCGCCGCCGCGCAGCGCCGGAACCTCGATCGTGCCGAAAAGGATCAGGACGTTGACCGCCTGATGGCGCAGGCCAATACCGCGATGGACGACGAAGACAGCCGCCGCCGTCAGGCCGCCCTGTCGCATATGAAGGCCGCTGTCGTTGCGAATGAAGCAGAGCGCAAGGTGGCCGGAGCCGATCTGTCGGCGGCCCCCACCCGGCAAGAAGCCTACCGCGCCGATCTGGAACAGGTGGTGCGCCCCGCGCGCGTCGAACCCAAACCGGGAGAGCGGCTGACCCCGCTGGTTCTGGTGTCGGAGCAGCGCATAGACCGACCGCGCAGCAGCGCCTCGACCGCCTCGCTGACCGTCGCCGCCTCGACCCCCGCCGCCGCTCCGGCGGGCCCGGTCGTT